>LNDR01000415.1 GCA_001464755.1 Rhizobiales bacterium Ga0077524 | reverse complement strand
CACACCGAAGAGCGCAGCGTGAAGGTGATACAGCGTGAACGCGAGGCCTATTGTCGAGACAAGTAGCTTTATGAACCGAGTATACATGGCCTAGTCGTCGCCTCCCGACGGCGTTGGCGCATTTTAGCGCCATTATCTTGCGCAGATCACTTCACTTCGCTTGTATTCGCGGCCGCCACGGTGCCCGCGCGGCGGCTCGCGCAATTAGAATTCTCGCGCCCACCCGCCAAACGGCGCGGGGGCGCTGGATCAGTGGACGCCCTGCTCTTTGAAGAACTTGGCGGCGCCTGGATGCCATTTGGCATCGACCTTAGCGCCGATGTCCTTCACGGTCTGCCCTTTGAACGAGGCGTTGACGTTGGCGAGATCAGGAAGCGCGTCGGTCATGGCCTTGGCCATCTTGTAGACGAGGTCATCTGGCAGCTTACAGCTCACGATGACGTGCGCCGCGAAGGCGACAGTGATGTTGTCCTTCTCGAGGCCGGGGTATACGGCCTTCGCTATTGTGTGACGCTGAAATCCGACGTTCTGCGCCTTGAGCTTCGCGAAGATGTCGTCCGGAATGTCGAGCATGGCAATCTTGCGGCTATTCGCCATGTCCTTGATCGAGCCGTTGCCCTCGGTGGTCACGATGAACGAGCCAGCGATCTGGCCGTCCTTGAACATGTTGGCCAAGTCGGAGAGGCTCGCAAACGCCATCTTTGAGGCGCCAGCGAAACCTACACCCGCGGCGTCCATAACCCACCCGGCGACATCGTTCGTGGTGTTGCCCTTCGGCAGGGTCCCGACGGCCTTGCCCTTGAGGTCGGCGATCGAATTGATGCCCAGGTCCGACCTGACCACGAATTGCGCGACGTTCGGATAGAGCGAAGCAAAGTGACAGACGTTCGTGTAGGGCTTGTCGATGCCGGTGCCCTTGCCGGCAAGGGCATCGACCGTCGAGGTCATGTTGCCCATGCCGATCTCGGCCTTGCCTTCCTCAATTGCCTTCATGTTGACCAATCCGGCACCCGGACGATTCTCGATCGAGAGACCGGGAATGGCCTTCTCCCACAACACCTTCAAGGCACCACCGATCGGAATCCATGAACCTCCCGTGGGGCCCGTGAAGTAGGTGAGCCTTGTGGGCGTCTGAGCGGCAGCCGGGACGACTCCGAGACCCAACGCGAGCAGGACGGCGCTGGCTACGCCAGCGTGGCGAACTCTCATAGATGATCCTCCCTAGGATTCTGTCGTGAGTTTTTGGCCGACGCGCATGACGCCGTCCGCGACACCGTTATCCCAAGGTGACGCCTGCGAAGTCAACGACAAGTGAGGCGTCGGTGCGAACAATCCGGCGGGCTGCACAGCTTGATATTGCGCTGCGCACATGCCGGATCAGGCCCAACCGAGCTGCTTCAGCGCCCAACCGGCATGCCAGATCTTGGTCAGTTGGCGCACCTTGTCGCCCTCGAATTCCATGACGTAGACGTAGTCGGTCTCGATCCGCTTGCCCGTGGGCGGCACCGGACCGCCGGGCCCCGAGTGGGTGCCCATGAAGACGCCGTAGGCGCAGACGTTGGCACGCTCGGCATCGGTGGCGAACGAACGCACAACGTACTTGCCGTCCGGGATCGTCGACAGAATCGCCTTCATCCAGTCGCAATAGCCCTCGAGGGATTTGATGTCGGCAAGGGGCTCGGCCTGGGACGCGAACGTTGCGTTCGGCAGGCAATGCGCCTTGCAGCCCGCCCAGCCCTGGCCCGTCTCGCAAGCCTCGAAGAACTTTTTCGCGGAATCGGTGATCATGGAGCGACCTCAATAACGAGATTGACGAAAACATGCTGCGGGCAAGGGGCATCCTGCGCGCCCGCCGCCACATCAAACTATGGTGGAGATTGCCTTCCAGCAACGAGGCTCGGCGCAGAGAGCGTGAAGGCTAACGTCGCGCTTGGCCCGGCGGCAGGTTCCAGCTAAGTTGCATTGATCTCGGACAACTGCGGGCACCTCGTGAGGTGCGGCATGCTCCGGGGCCTCAACTTTGCAACGACAGATTCACACCAGGAGCCCTCCCCCATGGCGATCAAGGTTGGTGACAAGCTGCCCGAAGCGACCTTCATGATAATGGGCGCCGACGGACCGAAGCCAATGACGACGGCCGAAGTCTTCGGCGGCAAGAAGGTGGCGCTGTTCGCGGTGCCCGGCGCGTTCACGCCGACGTGCCACAAAACACACATGCCGGGCTTCGTCGCACGCATGGACGAGCTCAAGGCGAAGGGCTTCGACGCCGTCGCCTGCACGGCGGTCAACGACGTGTTCGTCATGAGCGAGTGGGCCAAGGCAACCAATGCCGACGGCAAGGTCATGATGCTCGCCGACGGCGGCGCCGACTTCGCCAAGAAGATCGGCATGGACATGGACCTGACGGCCCGCGGTCTCGGTGTCCGCTCGAAGCGCTACGCGATGGCGATCAGCGACGGCGTGGTGAAGGTGCTCAACCTCGAGGAGGCGCCCGGCCAGGTCTCAGCCTCGAGCGCGGAGACCCTGTGCTCAATGGTCGACAAGAGCCTCTGAGCATCGCTGGCCCAGCGACCACGAAGGGAAGCCTCACGCATTCGCGTGGGGCTTTTTTTATGATCACTTCGGCGACAAGAGCCGCAAGATCACCCGAGTTTGTCGTCAACTTCAGATTGCTCTATTGATCGCGGAAGCGAAGCCGACCAGACAAGAGCCTGGACGGCTTGAACGAGGGAGCCTTGGCATGCGCCGCTTCGCACTCGCCGCCGGCATAATCGGCGCCATCGCCTTCGCGGCGAACGCTCAGACCGCTCAAGACGAGGCCCGCGTCACCGGCAATTCCGGACCACTGGTTGCGGCATCACCCGCTGAGAAGCCTGCCTCGAAAGGACCAGCCCCGAAAGAGGCGGGCACCGCCTCCGAGAGCGGTGGCGAGGCGGCGCAAGCAAATCTCAAACAGCCGCCCGTCGAGGCCAAAACCATCTTCGGGGCCGCGGCGACCCCGGCCGCGCTCGCGGCACGATCGATTGGATTCTATTCGCGCGGATGTCTCGCCGGGGCCGCGGCGGTCCCGATCGACGGCGAAACATGGCAAGTTATGCGGCTATCGCGGAACCGAAATTGGGGCCACCCAAAGCTGGTGGCGATGGTCAAGCGACTCGCCGAGGACGCTGCAGCGAAGGACGGCTGGCAAGGGCTGCTCGTCGGCGACATCTCGCAGCCACGGGGCGGCCCCATGCTGACCGGCCATGCCAGCCATCAGATCGGTCTCGATGCCGACATCTGGCTGACGCCGATGCCCAATCGACGGCTCACGCCGGCCGAGCGCGAGGCGCTCAGCGCGACTTCAATGCTGGGCAAGGATGGCATTCACGCCGACACGACTGTATTCACGCCCTACCACGCGGCGCTGATCCGCCGGGCGGCTTCTTACGCCGAGGTCGAGCGGGTTCTCGTGCATCCTGGAATCAAGAAAGCGATGTGCGAGGAGAATGGCAACGACCGCAAGTATTTCCACAAGATTCGGCCCTACTGGGGCCATCACTATCACATGCACATCCGCATTGCGTGCCCGCCGGATAGCGTAGGGTGCCGCCCCCAGCCGCCTACCGGAACCGATGACGGATGCGGCAAAGAAGTGGACGATTGGATCACGCTGCTGCAACGTCCGCCCAAGGTGGCCACGCCCGGCGCCAAGCCATCACCGCCACCGAAGCCAGTGACGCTTGCCGACCTGCCCCCCGAGTGCCGCCTCGTCGTCGACGCCGGGACGGACGGTGATGCAGGGACAGTGTCGGGCACGAAGGTTCGTGCCCGGGAGGCGACGACGCGATGACCCAGGCATGTGCGCGGCATGCCCGGGTGTGAGCGATCACACTCGAGCAGCCGAGCGCTGCCGCATCAGGACGCGCTCGCCTTGATGCCCGTCCCGATCTGGCATGCGACCCCAGTTCCACCAAGACCGCAATAGCCGTGCGGGACTTTCGCCAGGTACTGCTGATGGTAGTCCTCGGCGAAATAGAGTTCGGGTGCCTCCAGAATTTCGGTGGTGATGTCGCCGTAACGCTTTGCTTTCAAGGCTGCATTGTAGCTGTCGCGGCTCGCCTCGGCGGCCTGTCTCTGGGCGGCTGAGTAAACATAGATGCCAGAGCGGTACTGGGTGCCTACGTCGTTGCCCTGACGCATGCCTTGAGTGGGGTTGTGGCTCTCCCAGAAGGTTTTCAGCAGCATATCGTAGCTGATCTTCGTCGGGTCGAAGGCGACGAGCACGACCTCGTTATGGCCGGTCTGGCCGGAACAGACCTCTTCGTAGGTCGGGTTGGGCGTGATGCCTGCCGCATAGCCGACGGCGGTGATCCAGATGCCATCCTCAAGCTCCCAGAACTTGCGCTCGGCGCCCCAGAAGCAGCCCATGCCGAACATGGCGAGTTCGATGCCCTCGGGATAGGGGGCCTTGAGCGGGCGGCCGTTGACGAAATGCGTGGTCGCGGTCGGAACGGGCGTCGGGCGCCCCTTCAGCGCCGTGGCGGGGGTGGGGAACTCGAGCTTCTTGCGGAAGAGCATGTGAGACCTCGCGACGGGTGAGATGACGGGGAGGGTTTCTCAGACAATATAGGCCACGTCGACCGAGTTTGCCGCAAGCGTCGTGGTCACGATCCAGCGAGCGGGTCAATCGCGGCAGGCTCAGTTCACAAAGATGCTCACCTTGCGGCGGCGGCGGCCGAGCCAGCCGAGGATAAACCCAAGCGCCCCTGCGACGAGCCATGCCGGCAACCCGAGCAAGGGGCGCACGGCTGCCTCCCAAGCCAACGGGTTTACTTTGGCCACGAGGAGCTTGCGGACGGTCTCGATGCTGGAGGGATGGAGTGCCGACCAGTGGTCCCACAGTGACGTGATTACGAGCCCCGATCCGCCAGCCAGAGTGCGCGAGCCATCGTAAGCGATGGTTACGACGGCGGCGATCAGAAGGAGCCTTGCCGTGAAGCGGAGCAGCCACTTGAAGGCGGATCGCGCGGTCGAGGAGACGACCAGCGCCAGGACGACGACCAGCGGCAGCACGATCGCGGCATGAACCAGAAAGAAATTGACGACCTTGTCCAGCATCGGGCGCGCAGGTCTCCAGGCAGGTGTGAACGAGGTACACGTCAGCTACAGACGGCGCAAGGCCTTAGCCCGCCAGCCCCGGCGCTCAGTTCGGCCCAAGCGCCAACATGACGGCAAGTGCCGAGATCGCCATTGCCGCAACCCACAGCGCCACGCGGCCGGAGCGGCTACGCCGGGCCTCCTCGGCAGCAAGACGGGTAATCGAGGCCTGATCGAGACGAATGCCGCTGCGGGCCATCTCGCCCATGGCACCGAGCAAGCGCTCAGCGTCAGCGAGCAGAGCCGGCAACTGGCTCGCGAGCTTGCCGACCTCGCCAGCGCCCTCGCGCGCCTCCTTCAGCACACCGGCAGCGCCCAGATTGGCTTCCATCCACTCGCGGGCGATCGGCTCGGCCGCGGTCCAGATATTGAGCGTCGGATCGAGGCTGCGGGCAACTCCCTCGACGACGACCATGGTTTTCTGGAGATTGATCAGCTCGGGCCTAGTCTCCATGTCGAAGACCTCGGTGTAGGCGAACAATTGGCCGAGCAGATCGGCCATCGAGATCTCCTCGGCGGTGCGACCATGGATCGGCTCACCGATCGCCCGCAGAGCCTGTGCGAAGACCTCGACGGGGTGATGTGGTGGCACGTAGCCGGCCCAGAAATGCACCTCGGCCGCACGCCGGTAATCGCGGTTGATGAGCCCGTGCAGTATCTCCGCCAGAAATCGGCGCTCTTTGGCCCCCAGGCGCCCCATGATGCCGAAATCGACGGCGACGACGTTGCCGGCCTTGTCGACCAGCAGATTGCCCTGGTGCATATCGGCGTGGAAAAAGCCGTCGCGCATGGCGTGACGCAAAAACGAGCGGAGCACGGTGAGGCCCAATGCGCGTAGATCGTGGCCGTCGGCCTCGAGACGCGCCTTGTCTGCGATGGGAATGCCGTCGATCCATTCGACCGTGAGCACGCGTTGCGCGGTGCGCCGCCAGTCGACCGTCGGAATGCGGAGGTTGCCGCTTTCGAGCGCCCGGTCGCCAACGATGTTCTCGGCCATCTCCGACATGGCGGCAGCCTCGAGCCGCAGGTCCATCTCGAGTTCGGTGGTCGCCTTGAGGGTATCGACCACAGCCACCGGCTTCAGTCGGCGCGAAGCACGATGCACGCGCTCCATCAGACGGGCGGCAAGGTAGTAGCTGTCGAGGTCGCGCCGAAAACGGCGCTCGACTCCAGGACGGAGGATCTTCACCGCCACATCGCGGCGCGTGCCGTCCTTGTCGATCACGACGCCCTTGTGCACCTGGGCAATCGACGCGGCGGCGACGGGCGGACCGAGTTCGACAAAATGATTTTCAAGACGGCCGCCCAGCGCCTCCTCTATGGCGCGACGGGCCTCGGACATGGGGAAAGGCGCCAGCCGGTCCTGAAGGTGGCGCAAGTCGCGGGCTAGTTCCGGGCCGATGACATCCTCTCGCGTCGCGAGGAACTGGCCGAGCTTTATGTAGGAGGGACCGAGCCGTGCGAAGGCCTCAGCGGTGCGGCGGTGGCGAGGTGTGGCGGCGCGCAGCGGCCAGGTCAGCACCGTGATAGGGAAGGTCAGCCAACGCGCGACGCGCAGAGCGAGCGGCACCTTCATGCCCTTGGGTACGAAGCTCACGCCGTAGCGGGCCAGCGTCAGGCCGGCGCGCGCGAGGCGAAAGAGGTTTGCGATCACATTGGCCAACGTAGGCTTCCGGCAGCTCGGGATGGGGGCCGGGAGCGAGATCCGGCCCAACTACTTAGCGGGCGGAGCCGGTATAGCAGCAGGACGAGCGATTCGATGGGTAAAGACGCGGGCGCCCGAAGCCGCAGGTAACGGGGCCGAGGTTCTCGCTCGGATGGAAGCGCGGGCCGCGTTACGTCTCGCGCAGCTTGAAGCGCTGGATCTTGCCGGTCGCGGTCTTGGGGAGCGTATCTGTGAACTCGATCCAGCGCGGGTACTTCCAGGGGCCGGCCTTGGCCTTGACGTGGTCTTGGAGCGCAGGGACTAGCCCTTCCTGTGAGGCTCCGGGCTTCAGGACGACGACGGCGCGCGGCTTCAACAGCCCGTCACCATCTTCCTTCGGTACGACGGCCGCCTCGAGCACCGCCGGATGGGCCACGAGTGCGCTTTCGACCTCGAATGGCGAGACCCAGATGCCGGAGACTTTGAACATGTCGTCGGTGCGACCCTGGTAGGTGTAGCAGCCATCAGCATCGCAGACGTATTTGTCGCCGGTGCGCAACCATTCACCCTCGAAGGTGCGGCGGCTCTTTTCGCGCTGATTCCAGTAGCCTTCCGCGGCCGACGGACCAGCCACGAGCATCTCGCCGACCTCGCCCGGCGCGACGTCGCCGCCGTCATCGTCGACGAGGCGCACCCGGTAGCCTTCGACCGGCTTGCCGGTGCTCCCGTACTTGATATCGCCAATACGGTTCGAGACGTAGATGTGGAGCATCTCCGTGGAGCCGACACCATCGAGGATGTCGACCGCGAAACGGCGCTTCCATGCCTCGCCGACCTCGGCGGGCAAGGCTTCGCCAGCGGAGACGCATACCCTGAGACGGGGCAACGACAACTCGGGCCCGGCATCCGGATGCGCCAGCATGGCCGCATAGAGTGTCGGGACGCCGTAGAAGATGGTCGGCTGGTGCTGCTGCAGGGTGCGAAACACGATTTCCGGCGTCGGACGCTCGGCAAGCAGGATGGTGGTGGCGCCGGCCGCGAGCGGAAAGCTCATGCCGTTGCCAAGACCGTAGGCGAAGAACAGCTTGGCCGCGGAGAAACCGACGTCGTCCTCGCGGATGCCGAGCACGGCCTGGCCGTAGAGCCTCGCGGTCGCCATAAGGCTGGTGTGGACGTGGCGAACGCCCTTGGGCATGCCGGTCGAGCCCGACGAGTAGAGCCAGAAGGCGGTCTCGTCCGGAGAGGTATCGGCGGCGGTGAACGCGGCCTGCTGGGCACCGAGCTCTGCCGCCAGATCGAGCGCAAATGGCGGGGCGGCGCCTCCTGCCACAAAGACGTGCGTGAGAAAGGGAAGCTGGCCCAGTATCGGCTCAATGACCGGCAGAAGTGGCGCCGACACCAGGACCGCCTTGGCGCGACTGTCGGCGAGGATGTAGGCGTACTGCTCGGTCGTCAGCAGCGTGTTCAAGGCAACCGGAACCACGCCAGCCTTGATGGCACCCCAGAAGGCTACGGGGAAGTCGCGGGTATCGTGAAGCAGCAGCGCGATGCGGGCCTCGCGGCCGATGCCGAAAGCGCCCAACATGTTGGCCATGCGATTGCAGTTCTCGGCCAGCCCACCGTAGGTCAGCGTGCCAGTAGCGTCGATGAACGCGGCCTTGGCGGCGCGGCCCTCGGCGAGGTGGCGATCGATCATGTCGGTCGCTGCGTTGTAGATCGTGCTCATCGAGTTCGTCCTCCCGCCTACGGCGCCTTTGCGGACGCCTCAGGCAAATCCTCGCGCTCGTGGCCAGCACGGAAGACCGCATCATAGCGCGCCGTACATCACATCCATCAAGTAGAGCCCCCTCGACGGCGCCAGGGCCCCGCACCGCGCGCGATCGCGAGCCTCGAGTGCGGCCTTCATGTCGGCCGGCGTCCATCGGCCCTCGCCGACCTGCTTCAAGCTGCCGGCGATAGAGCGCACCTGGTGATGGAGGAACGATCGGGCCTCGGCCTCGATGCGGATCTCCTCGCCGACGACCGAGACATCGAGGCGGTCGAGTGTCTTCACCGGGGAGGCGGCCTGGCAGCCAGCCGCACGAAAAGTCGTGAAGTCGTGGTGGCCGAGCATGTGGGTTGCGGCCTCGGCCATCGCCGCCGGGTCGAGCGGGCGCGGCACCCACCAGACACGGTTGCGATCGAGGGCCGGCGGGGCCTTCCTGGCGAGGATCCGGTAGAGATAGCCGCGGCCGGTCGCCGAGAAACGGGCGTCGAAATCGGGTGCTGCGACGGCCGCATCGAGGATCACCATCGGGTCGGGCTTCAAATGAAAATTCAAGGCCTCACGGACTTTGAACGGCTCCCAGTCACGCACGAGATCGAAATGTGCGACCTGGCCTCGGGCGTGGACTCCAGCGTCGGTGCGACCGGCGCCACGCACGCTCACAGTCTCGCCTGTAAAGCGGCGGACAGCCTCGGTCAGGCAGCCTTGAACGGATCGCCCTTTGGCCTGGATCTGCCAGCCGACAAAAGGCGTTCCGTCATACTCGATGGTGATTCGGTAGCGGGGCATGCGGGCGACACGGCCTCATTGCGGATCTAGCGGTCTCTTCTCGGCCGCTTCACCGGAATAAGGGCGCGCTTCGCGGGCCGCAACCTCAGCGACGTCCGCCGTGACCACCACCATGGCCCCGGCCGCCACCGCGAAGGAACGTTCCCGACCGGTGGTGGTGGCCGTCGCGATGCAGCTTGCGGCCGTAGTAGGGAATGCCGGCGTAGCTACCACCGGCATTAGCGGGCGCAGCGGCGCCGGCGGCACCATAGTGGTAGTTGTGGGAGACGGAGCGCTTCTCCTCGAAGCCGAGGCTCAACGGCGTAGCGCCGCCGGGATTAATGATGACGCGCTCGTGCGGCGGCAGCGGGCGGAAGACGCGGACGCCCTCCTCCAGGGTGACGGTGGCGCCGTAGAACGGGCGCGTCTCGATGCGCGTCGTCGTGGGCGACTGGGCGAGGGCGGCGGTGGGCGCCAACATCGCGGCGACTATGGCGAGGGCAAACGCGTTGCGCATGACTGAGAACGCTCCGGAAGGGACAACCAGCCCCCAATTCTAGACGATTTCTTAGCCAACTCCAGTAATAAGCTGAAACCAATGATTAATGACCCAGTTCCTGTTCACTACACAGGCAACCTCAAGCGCCGAGCGGCTGGCCCTCGATTTCGTAGGGCCAAGCGGCGATCCCTCCATCCAGCGCGTAGGTCCGGAGACCGAGCTGGTGCATGAGGAAAGCGGCTGCCAACGCACGGCGGCCGTTACGGCAATAGACGACGTAGGTGCGCGAGCGATCAAGGCCCCGGGCGCGCTCGCGGATCTGGTCGAGCGGCATCAGGCGCGAGCGCGGCAGACGCCACAGCTCCCATTCCTCCTCGCCACGGCAGTCGATCATCTCGGCGGTGCCGCCCTCGATAAGGCGATAGGCCGCGTCGGGCTTGATGACGTCGACGAGCTCGGCCTTCAACAGGCGATCGAAATCCGACTTGGCCAGGCGAAGCAGCCGGCCTTCCGACACCATGCGGACGGTGGCATTCCGGGCGACCTCCTGCAACAAGGCCTCCTCGCCGAAGGAGCCGCCGGCACCGAGACGGGCGACCGGCGAGCCCCGCCGCACGACCTCGGCCTGTCCACTCTCGACGACATAGAAGTAATCGCCGGGCTGGCCCTCCAGCACCACGTCCTCGCCGGCCGCTACGGTCCAGGCCTCCATCGCCTCGGCGCAAGACACGACCTGGTCGAAGCTCAGCTGCTTGAAGGGGGCGGAACGGATCAGTGCCGCGGTGCGCTCGCGGACGCGGTCGTCGAGAGAGGCGAGGCTCTTTTGCTCCTGGGTTGCAGAGAGCAGCCAGTCGAGGCGAGCGCCGTCGATGACCAGGTAGGTCGAGAACCGCGTGAGGCGCAGAACCGCGCCCGCCGGTATGGTGTAGAGGATGGCCGGCTCGGGGGCTGTCTCGTTGACCGAGAGAATGGCCAAGTGCTCGCCCGCGCCGTCCTTGGCGATCATGTGCAGGCCGCCCTCCAGCAGCACCACCAGATCGCCGGGGCGAGCGTCGACCACCTCGGCCAGCTCTCCGTGCCTGACGCCAGGGTCCGAGATCAGATCGGCGAGGCCGTCCTCGGGCAGATTGGCGAAAAGGCGGGTCCTGCGGAGCTTGCTGGTGACGGGTTCCATAAGGCTCGGCTCCATGAGGCCAGGGGTGATCCCGGCCAATCCGACGCCGTCGCCCTCACTCAGGCGTGCGCGCCCTCGATACAGCACTTCTTGTACTTCCTGCCGCTGCCGCACGGGCACGCGTCGTTGCGACCGACCTTGGGTGCGGCCCGATGATACTTGGCCACGGGCGCGTGATGGTGGTGGCCGTGATTGCAGTTCGGGCCATGCACGTGGCCCTGATGGTCATGATCGTGATCACAGTCGGGGCCGTGAACATGCGGCACATCTGCTGCCGCCTTGCGCGTCGTTTCGGTATCGGTCATCGGTTGCTCCTGTTGCCGCATTCATAGCATGCGACCCTGGCCGTGCGCATCCCCTTCGGCGATTCAAGACCGTTCTGGGCTCACTCAATTTGCTGGTCGAGGCAGCACTTCTTGTACTTCTTGCCGCTGCCGCAGGGGCAAGGCTCGTTGCGGCCGATCTTGCGGCCGTCGCGGACGAAGGGCTGGCCAATCTCATCGGCTGAGTCCGATTCGAGCTCGTCGGGGTTCCATTCCAGCTCACTCGGGTCGCTCACCGTGAACCACGCCCACTCGCCGAGGTAGTCGATCAGGCCATCGAAGCGCTCGCGGCGTGTCAATTCCTCGTTCAAATCCGCATAGTCGGAGCGATATATGTCATCGATCTCCTCGGTCGATACATAGTCTTCGTCGACAAGGCCCTCGGACAACCAGCGTTCGATCAGGGGGCGCAACCGGTCGTCCTGGAAGTAGGCAAGGTCCAGGGCGAACAGCGTCCGGAACGCGCTGTCCGCCTCGCTCTCCAGCCTTTCGGCCAAGGCCTCGAAGTAGGCGACGACCTCCGCTTGCGGCAGCTTGCCGAGACGAGCCATGACCTGAACGCTCTGCAAACAGGCACTGCGGACGTAGGGGTCGGCCGTTTCGGCCTCGATGATCGCCTTCAGGGGACCCAAATCGCTGCCGTCGTAGACGCGTGCCAGGATGGCGTGCAGGTCCTCGGTCACGATATCGTCGAGCTGGTCGAAGGCCGCCTCGGTATCGGCGGCGAGGTAGC
Source organism: Rhizobiales bacterium Ga0077524 (assembly GCA_001464755.1). Lineage (GTDB taxonomy): Bacteria > Pseudomonadota > Alphaproteobacteria > Rhizobiales > Hyphomicrobiaceae. The sequence continues at coordinate 91,465 of LNDR01000415.1, read as the reverse complement.
CGACCAGTGGCGCAAAGGCGCGTGGGTCCTCCCACAGGGCAAGGAGATAAAGCGCGAACGTATGCAGGAAGTAGGCGTGCCGGTCATCGCGGGCCGCCAGCATCCTGGCTTCGATCTGGTCGGCATCGAGTGCCAGCTCGGCGAGCAGGCGGTCCTTGAACTCGTCGGCGCGCGCAATGACGACCGCCAGCGGGACGGATGGGAGAACTCCGATCTCGCGGTAGGCAAGGTCGGCAATGACCTCGTCGGCGGGCCTTGCACCCGCCTCGCCGAGCAGCTCGAGCAGCTGTTGGCGGCCAAGCTCTGCCTTGTCCTCTGCCTTGTCCATTGTCGCGGCTCCCGGTCAGGATCAGGTTCTTGTGACGTTACCGCTTCGAGGCGCAGAGTGCCCATGTCGGCGGGAGGGCTGCGATCAACCGCGGCCACGGCCCCTTCTATCCCGCCGCATTGCCTCCGCGCGACGGCTGAATTAACAAGCACCATGGACACCGTGCTCATCATCGACTTCGGCAGCCAGGTGACGCAGCTTATCGCGCGTCGCGTGCGCGAGGCTGGCGCCTACTCGGAAATCGTACCGTTCAACAAGGCCGAGGAGGCGCGCGAGCGGCTGAAACCGCGGGCCGTCATTCTCTCCGGCGGCCCCGCCAGTGTGACCGAGATGGGCACGCCACGGGCGCCCGATTGGGTGTTCACGTCGGGCTTGCCGGTGCTCGGCATCTGCTACGGCGAGCAGACCATGGTCGCCCAGATGGGCGGCGAGGTGGAGGGCGGGCATCACCGCGAGTTCGGCCGGGCCGAGATCGAGGTCGTGGACGATTGCCCGCTGTTCGAGGGCGTTTGGGCCAAGGGCGAGCGCGACACGGTCTGGATGAGCCACGGCGACCGCGTGACCAGGTTGCCGGATGGGTTTCGCGTGGTTGCAGTCAGCCAGGGGGCGCCGTTCGCGGCGATCGCGGATGCCGATGGACAGCATTTCGCCGTGCAGTTCCATCCCGAGGTTGCGCATACGCCGAAGGGTGCAGCGCTGATCCAGAATTTCGTGCGCAAGATCTCCGGGCTCCCCGGCGACTGGACGATGCGCCATTTCCGCTCGAGCGAGATCGCGAAGATCCGGGCGCAAGTTGGGAAATCCAAAGTGATCTGCGGGCTGTCCGGCGGTGTCGACAGCGCGGTGGCGGCGGTACTCGTGCACGAGGCGATCGGCGACCAGTTGACGTGCATCTTCGTCGACCACGGGCTGATGCGTCTCAACGAAGCCGAGGAGGTCGTGCGGCTGTTCCGCGGCACCTATAACATTCCGCTGATCCACGTGGACGCTTCGAAGCAGTTCCTGGGCGCGCTGGCTGGAATCTCCGATCCCGAGCAGAAGCGCAAGACGATCGGGCGGCTGTTCATCGAGACCTTCGAGGCGGAAGCCAAGAGAATCGGAGGCGCGGACTACTTGGTCCAAGGCACGCTCTACCCGGATGTGATCGAGAGCGTGTCGTTCACGGGTGGGCCGTCGGTGACGATCAAGTCGCACCACAATGTCGGCGGGCTGCCCGAGCGTATGAACCTGAAGCTGATCGAGCCGCTGCGGGAGTTGTTCAAGGACGAGGTGCGCGCGCTTGGCCGCGAGTTAGGGCTACCAGAGGCGTTCGTCGGGCGGCATCCGTTCCCGGGGCCAGGACTGGCGATCCGTTGTCCGGGCGAAGTCACGGTCGAGAAGATGGATATTCTGCGCAAAGCCGACGCCATCTATCTCGACGAGATCCGCAAGGCCGGGCTCTACGACACAATCTGGCAGGCGTTTGCGGTGTTGCTGCCGGTGCGGACGGTGGGTGTCATGGGTGATGCGCGCACTTACGACCACGTCTGTGCGTTGCGCGCCGTCACCTCGACCGACGGCATGACCGCGGATTTCTTCCCGTTCGACATGAACGTGCTGGGACGCGCCGCTACCCGCATCATCAACGAGGTGCGCGGCATCAACCGCGTCGTCTACGACGTGACGTCGAAGCCGCCGGGGACGATCGAGTGGGAGTAATGTAGGTATGTTTCTACATTTTCTTGACGAGCTAGCTCGCGTCTGGTAGCAACGTTGCTATGGGGTGGAGGTCCGATCATGGGTATCACCACGATCTCGAGCCGCGAGTTCAACCAGGACGCCGGCGGCGCCAAGAAGGCTGCCGAAAAGGGTCCCGTGATCATCACCGATCGCGGCCGCCCGGCGCATGTGCTCCTCAGCTTTGACGACTATCTACGCCTTAGCGGCAAAGGGCCAAGCCTGCTCGCAGCACTCGCCATGCTGGGGGACGACGAGATCGAATTCGAGCCACCGAAGCTGAGCGGACCGCGGGCCAAGCCGATCGATCTCGACTGATGTTCCTGCTGGACACGAACGTCGTCTCCGAGCTGCGCAAGGCTGCGCGTGCGGATCGATTGGTCCGCGACTGGGCCGAAAGAATTCCCGCTAATCACTTCTGGCTCTCGACGATTTCGCTTCTCGAGCTGGAGATCGGCGTGCTGCGGATCGAACGTCGCGACGTTGCCCAAGGGGCCCTGCTCCGTCGTTGGCTCGACCACGTCGTCCTGGTTGCGTTCGAAGGTCGGTTGCTCGACGTCAGTGCTGCGGTCGCGCGGACTGCTGCGAGCTTGCACGTGCCCGACCCGCGACCCGAGCGCGATGCACTGATTGCCGCGACGGCATTGACGCACGGGTTGACGATCGTCACTCGCGACACGAGCGATTTCGAGCCCATGGGCGTTGCATTGCTCAATCCATGGCTTGGGACGCCCGACTGAGTGCCCTGCAACGACGTTCCTAGTTCAAGCCTCCACCTTCCGCGCAAACTCCTCGAACACGGCGCTTGTCTCGTCTCGCAGCACCGGCTCGGCGGGCATCTGGCGTTGATGCATCGGGAGTGAGACCTCGCGGCGGAGGTCGGCGGCTGAGATGCGACGCTGCCATTTCGGATCGCGGGCGGCGAGGCGGGCCATGAAAGCGGCGGAATCCGGCACGGCAAGCGCGTAATAGAGGCGCTCTATCCCCGAGAGATACATGGTCGCGACGCACATCGAGCAGGGCTCTGCGGTGGTGTAGAGATCGCAGCCTGAGAGGTCGAGCGTGCCAAGCTTCGCACAGGCATCGCGAATGGCCTCGACCTCGCCGTGGGAGGTGGGGTCGTATCGGCCGTTGGCGCGGTTCAGGCCCTCGCCGACAATTCGGCCGTCCTTGACGACGACCGCCGCATAGGGGAGCGCGCCGGGCTCATCCAGGGCTTCGCGCGCGATCTCGAGGGCACGGCGCATGTAGGTCTCGTGCATGGTGGGCTACTCCATCGTGGTCGGTCGCTACCAGTTCAAAGATGCTCGCGCCTGCGGGCGCTCGGCGCAACCCATTCCGTCGGGGCCATTCCGTCGGGGATAGCGGCACAAGTTGCAGCTGACGGCGATCAAGCGAGCCGCATCGGAGACTGCTAGGCTGATCCGATGGAACAGTCCTCAAATGCTCCGGCACAGTGCGATCGGCGCGCCCTTCCTGGCCTTGATCCGCAGGTTTATGCCAAGTGGCGGGCCTCCGAGCTGGGGGCGATCACGGAGCGGATCGAGCGGCGGCTGATGCTGGAGTTGATCGGCGACGTGACGGGCAAGCGTTTGCTCGAGGTCGGTTGCGGCGACGGGGCACTCGCCGTCGAGTTGGCGAAGCGCGGCGCCGAGGTGACGGGGGTCGATGCCTCCGAGCGCATGATCGCTGCAGCACGCGAACGGGCGCGGGAGGCCGGCGTGCCGCTCGCCTTGCATCTGGGGCCAGCCGAGGCGCTGCCGTTCAAGGCCGAGGACTTCGACATGGTCGTCGCGCAGACGATCCTGTGCTTCGTCGCTGACGGCAGCCCGGCGTTCGGCGAGATCGCGCGTGTCTTGAAGCCCGGTGGGCGACTGGTGATCGGCGAGCTTGGCCGGTGGAGCAGTTGGGCGGCGGAGCGACGGGTTCGCGCGTGGCTCGGGTCGCCGCTTTGGCAGCGCGGGCACTTCCGGACTCCGGGCGAGCTTAAGCGACTTGCCGAGCAGGCGGGATTGGTGCCCGGCCCGGTGCACGGGGCCGTCTACTATCCGCGGATCGGGATCGCGGCACGCTGGATGGATCCGATCGATGGCGTGCTCGGCCGCGTGACGAAGATTGGCGCGGCGTTCCTGGCGATCAGCGCCGAGAAGCCTGCAGTGCACGCCTAGCCGGTAGCGCCGCGCCTCGCATCGCGCCATGCTGGCAAGAAATCCGGCGCGAGGAGAGGCCAATGCGCAAGACGTTTCCGAAAGCTGGTCGCAGCCATCCCGACGTGCTCGCTGAAATTCGGGCGCGCAAGGCGGGCGACGCCGACTGGCGCGGCGGGCGCGTGCCGCTGTTCGTGTTCAAGGCCGACGACGCCGTCGACGAGATCGGGCGGGCTGCGTTCAACGAGATGTTCGCGGAGAATGCGCTCGGCGCGAAGCGGGCCTTCCTCAGCCTCGGGCAGATGGAGCGCGAGGTGGTCGAAATGGGGCTCGACCTCTTCCGGGCACCGGACGGCGCGCAGGGGTTCATGACCACCGGCGGCACTGAAAGCATCATCATGGCCGTGCAGGCGGCCCGCAATTTGGCACGCGCCGAACGGGGCAATGCTGGCCACCGTGGCAACCTCGTCATGCCAGAGACTGCGCATCCGGCGTTCGACAAGGCGGCGCGGCTGATGGACCTCGAGGTGCGGCGGGTCCCGGCGGGTTCGGATTATCGCGCCGACGTGGCTGCGCTGGCTCGGCACGTCGATGGCGATACGATCATGCTGGTTGGCTCGGCGCCGTGCTTTCCATTCGGGATCATCGACCCGATCGAGGCGCTGTCCAAGCTGGCCGTGAGCAAGGGTTTGTGGCTGCACGTCGATGCCTGCGTCGGCGGATATCTGGCGCCGTTCGTGCGCGATCTCGGGCGGAACGTCCCTGACTTCGAGATGCATCTGCCGGGCGTCATGTCGCTCTCGGCCGATCTGCACAAGTTCGGCTACACGCCGAAGCCCGCTTCGACGGTTTTCTATCGCGACGCGGCCCACGCCCTGCACCACGGCTTCGATGCGGACGTGTGGCCCAATGGCCGGTTCGCGACGACGACGATCGTCGGCACGCGACCGGGCGGTGCGGTGGCGGGTGCGTGGGCGGTGATCAATCATCTGGGGCGCGAGGGCTACCGGCGCCTTGCCGGCGAATTGATGGCGGCGATCGACCGCTACCGCGAGGGCATCGGCGCCATTGCGGGGCTGCATGTGATCGGTGACCCGCACCTCTCGATCGTGGCGGTGGGTTCGGACGAGGTGGACGTGTTCCGTGTGGCCGAGCTGATGGCCGCGAAGGGCTGGGTGGCGGGACTGACGCAGCGGCCGAAGGGGCTGCACCGGATGATGTCACTGCTGCATGCGCCGTCGATGGAACAGTATCTGTCGGACCTCGCCGCGTGCACGGCCGAGGCTCGGACGGCGAGCGCAGGGTTTGCTCAGATCAAGGCGACGTACTGATGGACAGATCCCGACGCGCGCATGCGTTGCCCCGGACGCCTCCTCTGCTAGCATCGCTCCTGCAACGGTCTTCGAGGGCTCCATGAAGCGGCGGCTGCATCTCAATCTCTTCATTTATGGGCGTGGCCATCACGAGGCGGCGTGGCGGCATCCGCGTTCGACGCCGCGCGCGTTGACGGACATCGACCACTACGTCGAGTGCGCACGCAAGGCGGAGGCGGCACATTTCGACTCGATCTTTCTCGCCGACGTCTTGAACCTGCCGCCGGACGTCGACAGTTCGGCGCGGCTGTGGCTCGAGCCGCTGACGGCGCTCAGTGCAATCGCGTTTGCGACGAGCCGCATCGGGCTGATCGGCACCGCATCCACCAGTCACACTGAACCTTTCAATCTGGCACGCCAGCTCTGCTCGCTGGACCACATCAGCCGAGGCCGGGCGGCGTGGAACATCGTGACCTCGTTCAGCATCGCGGGCAGCCGCAACTTCGGCGGGGCCGGCCGCCTGTCGCACGCGGATCGTTACGCGAAGGGCGAGGAATTCGTCGAGGTCATGAAGGCGCTCTGGAACAGCTGGGGCGACGGGGCGGTGGTCGACGACCGGAGCAGCGGCGTGTTCGTCAAGAAGGCGCTGGTGCGGCCGATCAATCACAAAGGCGAGAGCTTCGAGGTCGCCGGGCCGCTCAACATGCCGCGCTCGCCGCAAGGCTGGCCGGTACTGGTTCAGGCTGGCTCGTCCGATACGGGGAAGGACTTCGCGGCGCGGCACGCCGAGGCGGTGTTCACCGCGCACATCGAGAAGAGCACTGCGGTCGAGTTCTACCGCGATATCAAAGCGCGGGTCGTGGCTGCAGGCCGGGCTCCGAGCCAGCTGCTCGTGCTGCCGGGGATCAGCGCCATGATCGCGGGCACGGAAGCGGAGGCGAACCGGCTACAGCAGGAGCTGAACGAACTCGCCGACACACGGATCGGGCTGTCGCGGCTCTCGGACCGGTTCGACGGTCACGATTTCTCGCACCTCAAGCTGGACCAGGTGCTGCGACCGGAGGACTTCCCGGATCCGGCGGACAATCAGAGTTCGCGCGGGCGTACCGAGCTGATCGTCGGCGCAGTACGGCGCGAAAAGCCAACGCTCAGGCAACTTCTCGGCAAGCTCGCCGGAGCGCGCGGGCATTTCGTGATGGCGGGCACGCCGGAGCAGGTGGCGGATACGATCGAGGACTGGGTGGACAGCGGCGCGGCGGACGGGTTCAACGTCATGCCACCGCTGCTGCCTTGGATGCTGGACGTGTTCACCGAGGAGGTCGTGCCCATCCTACGACGGCGGGGTCGATTCCGGACCGAGTACGAGGGCCGGACACTGCGCCAGCACTATGGGCTGGAGCGACCCAGCGGGATATCGGGTTGAAGGGCCGGCTTACGTTTGGTCGTTGACGGCCTCAGCCGCCGATCAGGGCGATCCACTCCTCCTCGGAGAGGACGGTCACGCCCAACTCCTGGGCCTTGGTGAGCTTGGAGCCGGCATCAGCGCCGGCGATCACGTAGTCGGTCTTCTTCGAGACGGAGCCGGACACCTTGGCGCCCAAGCGCTCGGCCTGGGCCTTGGCCTCGTTGCGGGCCAGACGCTCGAGCGTACCAGTGAAGACGACGGTCTTGCCGGTGACCGCCGATTGGGTGGCTGCCGGGCGCTCGAAGGGCAGGATCTCGATTTCGACGAGAAGGGCCGCCAGGACTTCCTGGTTGTGCGGTTCTCTGAAGAAATCGACGAGTGCATCCGTTGCGACGGTACCGACGCCGGAGAGTGAGGCAAGCTCGGTGTAGCCCTCGCCTGCCATCTGTCCGGCGGCCTCGCGGGCGGCCGCGACAAGAGCTTTGGCATCACCGCCGAACGCGTTTGCCAAGGCTGACGCGGCGCGGGCAGGCGCGAGCTTTGCCGCCACGATGCGGTCGGCGAGGGGGCGATCGTCGAGCAGATCGGCCTGAGCCAGGAGTCGATCGCCACCGGCTGCCGCCAAAGCCTTGACGGCGGCCTCGGCGGTTTTCTCGCCGACGCCGGGCAAGCCATGAAAGCGGTGCCATACGAGGCCTGGTGCGTCGGCGACGGCGCGCTCAATCGCGGCGCGAACCCCATCCCACGCGAGAAAGGCCTTGGCGAGGTCGCGGGCGGTGGTCTCGCCGATATGGCGGATGCCGAGCGCGAACAGGAAGCGGTCGAGCGGCACGCGGCGGCGAGCGTCGATGGCCTTGAACAGGTTCTCGATGGACTTGGCGCCGAAGCCTTTGCGCTGACTGAGCGGAGCGTTGCTCTGGGCATCGCGGCTCTGCAGCGTGAAAATGTCGGCGGGCGTGCGGATCAGGCCTTCGTCGAAGAAGAGCGCGATGCGCTCCTCGCCGAGGCCCTCGATGTCGAGGGCGTTGCGGGATACGAAATGGCGAAGGCGCTCACGCGCCTGGGCGGGGCAGACTAGGCCGGCCGTGCATCGACGGACGACATCAGCTTCGCCGGTCGCCTCGTCGATGTCGCGCTCGGCGGTCGAGCCGCAGACCGGGCAAGAGTGTGGGAAGGCGTAAGGGACGGCGTCGCTCGGGCGCTTGTCGAGGACGACGCCCAGCACTTGCGGGATGACGTCACCGGCGCGCTGGACCATGACCGTATCCCCGACGCGGACATCGAGGCGGGCGATCTCGTCCTCGTTGTGGAGAGTGGCGTTGGAGACGACGACGCCGCCGACCGTGACTGGGCGCAGCTTGGCGACGGGCGTGAGCGCACCCGTGCGACCGACCTGGATTTCGATGCCTTCGAGAACGGTCGTCGCCTGCTCGGCGGGGAACTTGTGCGCGATGGCCCAACGGGGGCTGCGCGAGACGAAGCCGAGGCGGGCCTGGAGATCGAGGCGGTCCACCTTGTAGACAACGCCGTCGATGTCGTAGCCGAGGGAGGCGCGGCGCTCGCCGATCTCGCGATAGAAGGCGAGCATCTCGTCGGTGGAGGCGCAGGTGCGCATCAACGGGTTGGTGGGCAGGCCCCACGACTTGTAGGCCTCGACGACGCCGGTCTGCGTCTCGGCGGGAAGCGAGGTGGCGAAGCCCCATGCATAGGCGAAGAAGCGGAGGGGGCGGCGCGCGGTGATCGATGAATCGAGCTGTCGGAGGGAGCCTGCCGCGGCGTTGCGCGGGTTGGCGAAGACCTTGTCGCCGGCGGCCTCCTGATCGGTGTTGAGGCGCCGAAAATCGTCGTGACCGAGGTAGATCTCGCCGCGCACCTCAATGCGCTCCGGAATGTCCTTGCCTTGGAGGCGATGGGGAATTTCCTTGATGGTGAGAACGTTGGCGGTGACGTTCTCGCCCTCGGTGCCGTCGCCACGCGTCGCGGCCTCGACGAGACGGCCGGCCTCGTAGCGGAGCGAGATCGAAAGGCCGTCGATCTTAGGCTCGGCGGTGAAGGCGACGGGGTCGGAGGCGCCCAGATTCAGAAAGCGACGTACGCGGGCCGCGAAATCGGCGACATCGGCGTCAGCGAACGCATTGCCGAGCGAGAGCATCGGCACGAGGTGGCGAATCTTGCCGAAGCCATCGGCGGGGGCGGCGCCGACGCGCCTGGACGGGCTGTCGGGCCGAACAAGATCCGGAAACGCTGCCTCGATCAAGGCGTTGCGTCCGACGAGCGCGTCGTAGGCGGCGTCGGTGATCTCCGGAGCATCGTTGGCGTGGTAGAGGGCGTCGTGGCGTGCGATCTCGGCAGCAAGACGCGCTAGTTCTGCTGTCGCCTCGGCCGGTGACAGGTCACCCGGGGAGTTGTCCGTCGTTGAGGTTGGTTTCGGGCTCATGCTCTGGATTTTGCCGCAACTCGGCGCGCGGCTCCAGGCTTCTCGACGTCACGTGATCATGACGACTATCGAGCCCCGCTGCGCGGCTTGAGACGGTGAAGTCCCGTCACTGAATGGCAGTCAGGCCCATCGGACGCGTGGGCCGTGTCGTGCTGGCCGTGGGGAGATCGGACCTTGGCACTGCGCGCTCGGGCGGAAGCGGCTCGGGCGTCGGCTGCGGCGGCTGGGAAGCGGGCGTTGCTTTCGGGGCGGTGCTGCCCGGCGTCAGCGTCTTCCACTGGCGGCTGATCCAGCTGCCCTGCGATTCCTGAGGCTTGACGCCTTGCTTGCCTAGAAGCGCGAAGGAGTTCTGATACCACTTCGACGATGGGTAATTGTAGCCGAGCACGGCGGCTGCCGACTGCGCTTCGGGAATGATACCGAGGGCGACGTTGGCCTCGACCAAACGATGCAACGCCTCCTCGACGTGCTGCGTCGTCTGGTGCTCGCCGACGACCACCTTGAAACGATTGATCGCCGCGACGTACTGGCCCTTCTTGAGGTAGTAGCGCCCGACGTTCATCTCCGAAGCGGCAATCGAATCCTCGGCGATTCGCATGCGATTCTCGGCCTGCTTGGCGTAAGGGCTCTCGGGATAGCGCGAGGCGACTATGCGAAGCTCGGCCAATGCGCGGCGGGCGGCCGTTTGATCGTGGGTCGGGTCCTTGATGTCGTCGAAGTAGGCGGAAGCGACCACATGATGGGCGAGTGCGGCGTCCTTGGATCCCGGATGCAGAGACGTGAAACGCCGGGCAGAGGCGATCGCCTCGGGATGCTTGCCGGCCTTGTAGAAAGCGTAGGCGGCCATAACCATGGCCCGACGGGCTTCCGGTGCGTAGGGGTGATCGCGGTCCAACTCCTCGAAGCGCTTTGCAGCCTCCTCGTGAAACCCCTTGGCGAGGTAGGCGTCGGCCTCGGCATACATCTTGCCGGGCGGATCTGGATTCAGCGCCTTGGTCACATCGCTCGACGATGCGCACCCGCCGATCAGTGACACCGCTACGATGGCGCACGAAAGTTGCGCGCGGCGGCTCCTCGACATCGTCAGGAATGTCATCTTGGTGCCCTTGTGCCTCGAGCTGTCCCTAGCCCGACCCCGCCCGCACGGTCGTTGGACTTGCAGGTTGGCGCCACGTGTCGCCGCTGCATTTGCCCGGCCCCGTGCACTTTGCGTGCTCGCATCGCCAGTCTCAAATGACATGGCGACATCAATGAGGCCGACATGCCCAGCCGATTCGATTCGGCCGCGTTGCTTTTCGTAGCATGAGCAAACACGGCATACAAACGGAGCCCCCAGGATCTTCCCGCCTTTTCCAGGGCTGCCAAGAAGCGAAGAAAGTCGGCATTCAGGTCCGCTCGGCAGCGAATCCGATGCTCGAGTGGGCGAATGGACGGTCGAGTGCCGCAACGTCGCGAACTCGAGGTGCCTCAACCAGCGACCACGCCTCAGGATCGGCGAACAAAGCCTGTAGAACCATGGAGTTCAGGCGATGGCCACCACGAACCGAGCGGAAAGCGCCGAGCAGTGGCAAGCCAGCCAAGGTCAGGTCGCCAACCGCGTCCAAGAGCTTATGGCGGACGAACTCCTGCGGGAAACGCAGCCCTTCGGGATTGATAACGCGATCCTCACCGATCGCCACGGTGTTCTCGAGAGAGGCGCCGAGCGCGAGACCCGACTTCCACAACTTCTCGACATCATGCATGAAGCCGAACGTGCGAGCACGAGCAACCTCGTTCCGGTACGTCCCTGGATTGAGATCGAGGCTCATGCGCTGCCGGCCGATCACAGCGCTCGGAAAGTCAATCTCGACGTCGAGATGGAAGCTCGAGTGAGGCGCAATTTCGCCGAACGCATCGCCCTCGGCAACGGTCACGGACTTCAGCACCTTGATGAACTTGCGGGGCGCCGAGAGCTCGCGCAGCCCGACCTCGTCGATCGCGGCAACGAACGGAGCGGCGCTACCATCCATGATCGGAACTTCGCGGCTATCGATCTCGATGTAGCAATTGTCGACCGACAACCCTCGCAGGGCCGACAGGAGGTGCTCCACCGTGGAGACCGTGACCTTATAAGTGGCCGCGATCTCCGCGACGACCCGTCCCTTCTTGGTGACCAGGAACTTCAGTCCTGCGTCAGCCGGAGCCGGATGGAGTGTGATGGAAGCCGCAGCCCCACTGTGCACCCCCGCCCCCTCGACCCTTGCCTCACGAGCAATCGTCGTCTGGCGAGCGCCGATGAATCGCTTCGACATTGTGCGCCGTCCCTCGATCCCCTGCAGCAATGAAGCGATCCCCAGATCTTGCTTCCTGCCGCCCCCTAGACATGCCGCCGCGCGATTTTTTGCTTGAGAAGTGATCGACCCTTTCGGATCGACCCCACCACTTCCTGGCGATTCGGCCTGTCTCCTGAGAACGACACTACGGAGTTGCAAAGCAGCCGCCAAATCACGGTTTCTTACGGTCTGTTACCATGCATTGCTGCGACACGAGAAGGATACATTGCATTTTGATTCGCAAGCATAAAATGGCCCCCTGAGCCCGAGTCGCAAGGACGCATCGGACGGCATTGTCGCCTACTGACGAATAGACCTTCGGGCCGACCCTATCATGCGGTGCAGCAAGCCGCTGCGCACAGGCGGCTCGGGCTGCGCCTGCACAGGAGCCGCCGCTTGTTCGCGGTGGCGCGGCGCATCGCCCTGATAGCTGGTCTTGGCACGATATTCGCGCTGCCCGACCGGCGGGAACTCATCGAGGTCCGGTACCCGCCGCGACGTTGGTCGACGCACGTCCTCCGGGGGCGACGGGACGAATGGCGATGTCTCTGGAGCCACGGGCGGCGGCGGCGACTGCGACACCCGGTTCAAATGGGGCAGCGCATGTGACGAAGCGGCTTCCTCGATCACAACGTTGCCGGGTCCTCGCCACAACTCGCGCGGCGGTTGCGATTGGGCCGCAGAGTCGGGCTGATGGCCGGAGGGGCGACCATACGCCGGAGCGTGCATAGGACGGATGGGGGACGACGGCGAAACGCGCGGCCCGCCTAGTGAGCCGGCATCGACCGGATGCGGGGGCGGTGTCATCGAGACCGACGGCGCACCGACGGCAGCGCTCGGCGGGAGCGCCGGGGGCAGCCGCGTGTCGTATGCGTTGCCTGTCGGCACTCGCTGCGGCGGCTGGCCCCCACTCAAGCCCGAGGCAACGATGGCCACGCGGACGCTGTCACCGAGTTGGTCGTCGAACGTGGCGCCGACGATGATGTTGGCCTCGGGGTCCACCTCCTCGCGGACGCGGCTTGCGGCCTCGTCGACCTCGTAGAGCGTCATGTTGCGGCCGCCAATGATCGACAGCAGCACGCCTTTGGCGCCCTTCAGCGTCACCTCGTCGAGCAGCGGATTGGAGATCGCCTCCTCGGCGGCACGGTAGGCACGGCGCTCGCCCGTGGCTTCGCCAGTGCCCATCATCGCTGTACCCATGCCGCTCATGACGGTGCGCACGTCAGCGAAATCGAGGTTGATCAACCCGTCCTTGACAATCAAATCGACGATGCAGGCGACGCCCGAATAGAGCACCCGGTCGGCAAGAACGAAGGCTTCGGCGAACGTGGTCTTCTCGGTCGCGATGCGGAACAGGTTCTGGTTCGGAATGACGATGAGCGTGTCGACGTACTTGCGCAACTCGGCGATGCCGGCCTCTGCCGTGCGCATCCGCCGGGTGCCCTCGAACTGAAACGGCTTGGTCACGATGCCGACGGTCAGGACGCCCAAGTCGCGTGCGGCCCTGGCAATGACGGCTGCCGCTCCAGTGCCGGTGCCGCCGCCCATACCTGCGGCGATGAACACCATGTGGGCGCCTGCAACCTGGCTGCGGATGTCGTCGATCGCCTCCTCGGCCGCGGCCTCGCCGATCTCGGGCTTGGAGCCGGCCCCCAGGCCCTCGGTGAGATTGACGCCGAGCTGGATGCGACGCTCAGCACTGGAGGTGACCAGCGCCTGAGCGTCGGTGTTGGCCGCGACGTACTCGACGCCGGCCAACCCGGACGCGATCATATTGTTGATCGCATTGCCGCCCGCGCCACCGACCCCGATGACGACGATGCGGGGCTTGAGCTCGATGAGTTGCGACGTCTCGTGAGTGATGCTCATGCGATTCTGGCCCCTTCGATCCTGGCGAGCGCTTGCTGCTTTGCGCCCGCTCCGACTTTCATTCGCGCCCCGCAGGGCGAACTCAAAAGCTCTCGCGTATCCATCGGTGCATTCGATCGACGTAGCCGCGCTCGCGCCGGCCATGCTCGGAGGCACCCATGGCTCCCGACGCGAGGGCCGGATCGCCGGCACAGGCGACCATTCCGATCACCGTCGAGAGCGCGGGACTGCACATGCTGGCCGACATGCGGCCGATCGGCTGTGGCCGACCGATCCGCGTCATGGCGCCAACACCCTCGCTCCAGGCTTGGTCGAGGCCGAGGATCTGACTGGCGCCGCCCGTCAGGACGACACGGCGGCGAAGCGCATCGGCCATCCCGGATTCGGCGAGCCGCTCGAGAACGAGATCAATTAGGCCGTCGATCCGTGGCTTGATCACCTCGCGCACGAAGGCCTTGGAAACTTGATGGGTGGCGCCGTCCTCCTCGCCCGAGACGGGATAGGCAAAGATCTCGTTCTCGTTCGAGGCCGCCTTGACCAAGGTGCCGTAGAGCGTCTTGATGCGCTCGGCCTCGGGGACGGTCGTGACGAGTTCACGGGCGATGTCATAAGTGACATGGTTGCCGCCGACCGGCACGCTGTCGATGTAGGTGAGGCGGCCGTCGACGAAGCCCGCCAGCGACGTGAGGCCAGCCCCTATCTCGACGACCAGCGTTCCCAGCCGGCGCTCGTCCTCGGTCGTGACCGCGATGGCGCTCGCATAGGGAGCTGCGACCAGCCGCTCGGCTATCATGTGGCTGCGCTCGATGATGCCCAGCAGATTGCGCACCGGACCGTCGTCGGCGGTCACGGCCGTGAGATCGATCGCAAGCTCGCGGCCGGCCAGACCGCGCGGATCGGCAATGCCCGCAGCACTGTCCAGGCGCCAGTCGGAGCGCATCAACTGGATGACTGTGCGGCCTGATCGATCGAGGTAGGCCTCGCCGCCGCTCAGGATGCGCTCGATGTCGGTCTCGCGGACGACGGGACCGTCGAGTGGGGCTCGCGCGACGAAGCTGGTCGAGCGAATACGACCGCAGCTGACAGAGACCACGATGCTATCGAGCGAGATGCCTGCCATGCGCTCGGCCTGAGCGACGGCAGAGCGGACGGCGCGCTCGGCCTCGTCGGCATCGACGATCATGCCGGACTTCAGGCCGCGCGCGCGCTGATGGCCGAGCCCCAGTAGAACTGGCTGGCCCCGGTCGATCGCGGCGATGACGCAGCAGATCTTGGAGGTGCCGATGTCGAGGGCACCGACGATCTCGGACGTGCTGGCGGACTGATGAAAGATGGCCATGCGATCTCCCTACAACGGACGTGCGGGAGGAATAGGCGCGGAGACGGCGATGGATCGCGGGACCGTCAGGTCTACGACGTGCCCACGATGATCCAGCCAGCGCGTCTCCTTCTCGAGCCGCATCAGGCGGTCGAGCGAGGCAGCCGATGAACCGGCGGCCAGACGGATCGTTGCAGTGTTGGCAAGCTCGAGGTCCCACCGGCGCTGGCCGATGCGGCGGGCCACATGCAGCCGCGAGGCGACGGTCGGAAAGCGCTGCAGCGCCGCTCTCAGCTCAGCGGCTGCCTCGGGTGCGCCCGGACCGGCGACGCGCGGCAGATCGGGGGGCACGAAGGAGGCGACATAGGAGAGCACGCGGCCCTCGGCGTCGACCAGGGCGGTGCGATCGCCGTCAAGCCAGACTGCGGCAGCCGTACGCTCGCGAAGCTCGACCTTGAGCTTGTCAGGGAACACGCGAGCGAGCGTCGCGCTTTCGATCCATGGCAAGGCCTCGATCCGCTGGCGGGCCGCGCGAACATCGAACGACAGAAGCGTCTGGTGACCGGCGCCAAGTGCGCGGAAGATGTCGGGATCCAGCGTGTGGCGATGCCCAGACAGCGAAATCTCGTTGATGCCGAGCCCTGCCGCGATGAGCAGGCGGTCGATCTCGTGAGTGAGCGAATCGACGTGGCGCACGTGACGTCCGAAGCCGGTGACAGCCGCATAGAGGAGCGCACCGACAAGGCCCGCGGCGAGAACAGCATGACGGCGACGAATGGTCCTGCGCCGGCTTTGGGGCTGGCGGAACGCCGGCCGTTGCTTGGTGTGGCCGGCAGCCTCGTGCTCACGACCATAGGAAGCATCGCCGTGTGGCGGAAACACTGCCGGTTGACGACGCTGCGCACCGCCCTGCTCCGGTCGAACGGCACCGAGATCAGAGGAGCGCGGCCAGTAGCGGGCGTCCTCGCGAGACACGCTCGGCGCGGACGCGGGCCGACGGTGGCGCGACGGATCAGGTGAAGGGGCAATCGGCGCGGCTATGTCCGGCGCCTCGGTCACGTCGTGGATCGCGGCAAGCGGCTCCGGTCGGGTCGGGATCGGCTCCGCCGCCCGCCACCAGAACTGTCCCGATCTTTCGCGACCTCTCGCTTGCATGCTCGAAACCCATCGGCCTCGGTCCGCCCGCAGCTGCCCGTTCGACCTCGAGCCAGAAATCAGCTCAGGCGCTCGGGGGGCACGGTGCGGACCGGGCCATTGGGTTACAATCTTAACGAGTTCGGTTAATTTTACGTTTAGAGCGGCTTGTGCGCGCCGGGGTCGTCAACGATCGACGGACGCGTCCTCGACGAGCCAGCGGACGAGTTGGCCAAAGCTCATGCCGGCGTACTGGGCCAGCTCGGGAACGAGCGAGGTCGGCGTCATACCCGGCTGGGTGTTGATCTCCAGGAAGGCGAGTTGGCCGGTCGCAGCGTCCCAACGGAAGTCGGAGCGCGAGACGCCACGGCAGCCGAGGGCGCGATGGGCCGCGAGGGTGTACCGTCTCACGGCGTCGGCGACATCGGCCGGGATGTCGGCGGGCAAGATGTGGCGCGAGCCGCCCGGGGCGTACTTGGCCTCGTAATCGTAAAAATCGAGGTGACCGGCGGCAACGATGTCGATGATGCCCGTCGGCTCACCGCGAATGACGCCACAGGTGAGCTCGCGGCCGGCGACGTAGCGCTCGACCATGATCAGGCCCTCGCGCGTCGTGGCGATGCGGCGGATGGCATCCGGCGGGCGGTTGGCGCCGGCCTTGACGATGACGACGCCGACGCTCGAGCCTTCGGCGACCGGCTTGGCGACGTAGGGCGGCTCCATGGCGTGGTCGCTGGCGGCGTCGTCGCGTGGCACGAGCACGGCCTCGGCGATGGGCACGCCGTGGCGCGCGACGATCTCCTTGGTCGCCTCCTTGTTCATGGCGAGGGACGAGGCAAGCACGCCCGAGTGCGTGTAGGAGATACCGAGCACCTCGAGCAACCCCTGGACGCAGCCATCCTCGCCCCAGCGGCCATGCAGGGCGTTGAAGCAGACGTCGGGTTTCAGCTCGGCGAGCGTGGCGGCGAGGTTGCGGTCGACGTCGATGCGGGTGACACGGAAGCCTTCGCCCTCGAGCGCGGCGGCGCAGTCCTTGCCGGACGACAGCGAGACCTCGCGCTCGGCCGACCAACCGCCCATGAGGACGGCGACGTGCGTGTGGCTGGGCATGCTCATGCGGTCGTCTCCAAGGCGAGGGCCTCGCCTGCTGCATGTCCTGGCAGTGGCTCGCCGAGCCGTATGATCTCCCACTCGAGGGTGACGCCCTGAGTGGCCCTCACGCGGGCGCGGACGGTCTCGCCGAGGCGCTCGACGTCCTCGGCCGTCGCGTCGGCGTCGTTGATCAGGAAGTTGCAGTGCATCTCGGAGACCTTGGCACCGCCGACACGAAAGCCGCGCATGCCGGCCGCATCGACCAGCTTCCAGGCGCTTTGGCCGGGTGGGTTCTTGAAGGTGGAGCCGCCGGTGCGCTCCTTGATCGGCTGGTTCTTCTCGCGGTACTCGGCGACCTCGTTCATCTCGGCGAGAATCTTCTCGGGGTCGCCGGGCTCGCCGGCATAGGTGGCCTCGGTGAAGATCCAATCGTCGGGAACGGCGCAATGGCGGTAGGTGAAGCCCATGTCGGCGTTTGAGAGGACGTGGACCCGGCCGGCACGATCAACGGCGCGGGCGGCGACGAGCGTATCCTTGGTCTCGCGGCCGTGGGCGCCGGCGTTCATGCGGAGCGCGCCCCCGATCGAGCCAGGGATGCCGCGGTAGAAAGCGAGGCCGGAGATGCCGGCATCGGCCGCCGCCCGGGCGACCTTCACGTCGGGCACGGCCGTGCCGGCGCGCAGGCGATTGCCGTCGAGCGTCTCGACTTGACCGAAGCCGCGGCCGAGGCGCACGACGACGCCGCTCACGCCGCCATCGCGCACGAGCAGATTGGAGCCGAGGCCCAGCGCGAAGACCGGCACCGCACGCGGGATGCGCGCCAGAGCGTAGGCAAGATCGGCCTCGTCGGCGGGGGTGAGCAACACCTCGGCCGGCCCGCCAACGCGAAACCAAGTGATCTCCGCCAAGCGGGAGCCTGCAGTCAGGCGCCCTTTCAGGTCTGGCAGCGCCTGTGCCAGCTCATGCAAAAGGTCCGACATCACACACTCGCTCCCGCGAGCTTTGGTGCCGTATCGGCAAGCCACTCGGGCAACGCGTGCGCCCATTCGGTCGAGTTGCCGGCGCCGAAGCACAGCACCATGTCGCCTGACCGTGCGACGGCGCGGATGGCGGGTGCAATGTCGCGCTCGCTGTCGACAGCAGTGACCGAGGCGTGGCCGGCCTTGGCGATGGCCGCCGCCAGGGCCCTGTGGTCAACGCCGGGGACGGGCGCCTCACCGGCCGAGTAGAGCGGGGCAACGACAACGGCGTCGGCGTCGACGAGGCACGTCGCGAACTCGTTGAAGAGATCCTTGACGCGGCTGTAGCGGTGCGGCTCGACGACGGCGACGACGCGACCCTTGGCGCCGGCACGGGCGGCCTTCAGCACGGCGGCAATCTCGACCGGGTGGTGGCCGTAGTCGTCGTAGATGGTGATGCCGTTCCATGTGCCGGTCGGCTGGAAGCGGCGCTTGACGCCAGTGAAGCGCGCGAGCGAAGCGCGGATTGCCTCGTCCGAGAGCCCGGTCTCGGCACAGACGGCAATGGCGGAGAGCGCATTGAGCGCATTGTGCTCACCCGGGATCGGGACAGACCAGCCCTCGATGCGGCGGGCGCCGCCAGCGACCCGGGCGCTGAGTTCGGCGTCGAAGACCGTGCTCGTGCCGTCGATGCGGGTTGCCAGCAGGCGCAAGTCGGCCCCAGGAGAAACACCATAAGTGAGGAGGCGGCGGCCATCGCGACGCAGGCCCAGGCGCTCGATCATGTCGCGAGCGACCGGGTGGTCGATGCAGGTGACGGCGAGCCCGTAGAACGGGATGTTCCGGAAGAACGTCTCGTAGTCCTGGTGCATCCGCTCGACGGAGCCGAAGTAGTCAAGGTGCTCGGGGTCGATGTTGGTGACGACGCCGATCTGGGTCGGGATCTTGATGAAGGTGCCATCGGATTCATCGGCCTCGACCACCATCCACGGGCCGGCGCCCAGGCGGGCATTGGAGCCCCAGTCGTTGATGATGCCGCCGGTGATAACCGTGGGCTCGAGGCCGGTGTCCTTCAGGACATGGGCGACGAGCGAGGTGGTGGTGGTCTTGCCATGTGTGCCGGTGACGGAGATGGTCGCGTAGAGGCGCATCAGCTCGGCCAGCATCTCGGCGCGGCGGATGATCGGGATGCCACGTGCGCGGGCGGCCTCAAGCTCGGGGTTGCCGGCCTTCACGGCCGTGGAAATGACCACGTAGCGGGCGCCTTCCACGTTCGACGGAGCGTGGCCGATGAAGACCTTGATGCCCTTGCTGCGGAGGCGGGTGACGTTAGCGCTTTCCTTCTGATCGGTGCCCTGGACGGTGTAGCCCTTGGCACGCAGTATCTCGGCGATGGCGCTCATGCCGATGCCACCGATCCCCAGGATATGGATTGGGCCAAGGTCGCCGGGCATCTGCATCGTGTCGTCCCCCTCGTATGAAAACCGTGCGCCGCGAGCCCCGCGGCATTCTCAAACCGTCTTCGCCGTTACCCCCGCCATCAGCTCGACGACGAGATCGCCGAGCCTTTGCACCGCATCCGGGCGCCCCTGCCGTCTGGCCGCTTCCGCGGACGCGGCCATGCCGTCCGGGTCCTCCATCAGCCGCGCGATCTCGGCTGCGAGCCGCTCCGGGGTGATCGTGCTTTGCTCGAGACACACGGCGCCGCCTGCTTCGGCCAGTCGAGTTGCATTTGCCAGCTGATCGTTGTCAAGAGCATGTGGCAGCGGCACAAGGATCGACGGGCGCCCCAGCACCGCCAACTCGGCGACGGAGGATGCGCCGGCTCGCGCCACGACGAGGTGCGAGGCCGCCATGAGCTCCGGCAAATTCTTGAAAAACGGAGCGACATCGGCCGCGATGGTCGGAATGCTCTCGCCACCGAGGTAGGCTTGGCGAACTGCCTCCTCGTCCTCGGGGCGCGCCTGCTGCATGACGCTGAGGCGGGCCTGCAGATGCTCGGGCAACAGCCGGAGCGCGGGCGGCACGGTCTCGGAGAAAAAGCGCGCGCCCTGGCTGCCGCCGAAGACGAGGAGGTGGAACGGCTGGCCCGGGGCGGAGGGCAAGTATGGGGTCGCGGCGTGCTGGATGACGAGGTCGCGGACCGGGTTGCCGGTGAATCTCGACTTGGCGGCGGCTGCGCCTTCCAGCAGCTTCACCGTCTCGAACGATGTCGCTATGGCCGTGACGCGGCGGGCCAGCATGCGGTTGGCGCGGCCGAGCACGGCGTTCTGCTCGTGCAGAGCGGTCGGCAAACCCATCAGGCTCGCTGCGACGAGCGGCGGAAAGCTCGGGTAGCCACCGAAACCCACGACGGCGGTGGGCCTCACCTCGGAAAGTATGCGGCGGGCTGCGCCGACGCCCCTGGCAAGCGTGAAGATGGTTTTGGCAGCAGAGAGCGGATTGGAGCCGGCGATGGTCGCGGCCGGCACCTGATAGATCTTGCGCGCAGGGAATCCGGTGCCGTAACGGTCGCCGCGCATGTCGGTCATGAGGTCGACCGCGATGCCCCGGCGTGCCAGCTCCTCGGCCAGCGCGTAAGCGGGGAACAGGTGCCCGCCCGTGCCGCCGGCTGCCAGCATAACGCTCCCCTGAGCCTCTGGTGTGGTCACGTTATCGATCCTTGCTCGCTACCGGACGACGATGCCGGCATGCGTCGGGCGAAGTTGTGGCTTTCTGACATGCTCGAGATCCGTGCGGCGGCGCATCAACGCCAGCAGCAGGCCAGCAGTCAGCGATGTTGCGAGGGTGGACGAGCCACCGGCAGAGATGAACGGCAGCGTCATGCCCTTGGCGGGCAGAAGCCCGACGTTAACGCCCATGTTGATCAACGCCTGCAACACGATGAGCAACGCCAGACCCACGATCGCTAGGCGCACGAACGCATCGGGCTCGCGCCAGGCGTGCCGGAAGGCGCGCGTGGCCACATAAGCATAGAGGGCGACCAGTCCGAGGCAGGCCAGGATGCCGTATTCCTCGCCGATGACGGCGAAGATGAAATCGGTATGCGCGTCAGGGAGCACCGACTTGATGATGCCCTCGCCTGGCCCCCGCCCCATGAGACCGCCTTCCGAGAATGACTGGATGGCGCGCTCGATCTGATAGTTGTCGCCGGAGCCCGGATCAATGAAGCGATCGACGCGGCGACGGACGTGATCGAAGGCGAAGTAGGCGCCTGCGAAGCCGGCAGCGCCCAGTGGAACGAGTGCCACCGCCCATCGCAACGGCTGGCCGGACATCAGGAACAGGGCACCCCACACGCTGGCGACGAGCAGCGTCTGACCGACGTCCGGCTGGACGACAAGTAGGCCGGAAAAGATGAGGCCGAAGCCTGCGGCCAGAGACATGGCGGGGACATCGTCACGCCCAGCTGCCTCGGCGAAAAGCCACGCGACCAGGACGACGAGCGCGGGCTTGCCGATCTCGGAGGGCTGGAACGAGTGGCCGAGGAGGTGCACCCAGCGCCGGGCGCCCTTGATCTCAGGACCGACGAGCAGCGCCCAGGCCATCAGGACGATCGAGGCAAGGAGCAGCGCGAGCGAAAGACGCCGGATCTGGCGTGGCGAGAGCACCGACACTGCCAACATCGTGGCCACGCCCAAGCCTGCGAAGATGAAATGCCGCTCGGCGAAATGGAACGGTGCGAGGCCCTTCTTCAGCGCCACAGCTGGACTTGCGGCGAGAGAGAGAATGCAGCCGATTCCGATCAGCGCAAGGATCACGGACAGCAATTGCCGGTCGACGGTGAACCACCAGTCGGCGAACAGGCTGTTGTCGGCGCGGTCGAGCCTCATGGGTGGAAGGGCCTGCGGCCGCAGTTTGGATTCGCGCGGCCGAGATCGTCGAGATGGCCCGAGGCGTCCGCGCGGCGCTGCCTCATCGCACCACTTCCGGCAAGGCGTGGACGAGGGCGCGGAAGGTGTCGCCGCGGTGCTCGAAGGACCGGAACTGGTCGTAGCTGGCGCAGGCGGGCGATAGCAGGACGACTGGCTCGGGGCCGTCGCATTGCGCGGCATCGGCCGTGGCCTTGGCGAGCGCGACATCGAGGGTGACGCAACGCTCGTAGCCGACCTTGCCGTCGAGCGTCGCGGCGAAGTCGTCGCTCGACTTGCCGATCAGGTAGGCTTTGGCGATGCGCGGGAAGTAGGCATCGAGGGGACGAATGCCGCCTTCCTTCGGGGTGCCGCCGACGATCCAGTAGATGTCGCGATCCCAGGAAGCCAAAGCCTTGTCGGTGCTGTCGGCGTTGGTGGCCTTGCTATCGTTGACGAACACGACTTTGCCGGCGCGGCCGACCTGCTCCATGCGGTGGGGGAGGCCCGGATACGTCTTGATGGCGGCGCCGATCTCGTCATGCGGAACGCCCAACATCTCGCACACGAGGAATGCGGCTGCAGCATTCTCGGCGTTGTGCGATCCGCGGAGGGTTCTCACCTTGTCGAGGTCGACCAGCACCTCCTCGTAGCCACCATTGGTCGGCAAGCCGTGCAAGCGGCGGAGTCGTCGTCCCTCGCAGTAGACCATCTCGGCAAAGCCGACCTTGCCACGGACGAACGCCATGTCGAGCCGCGACGAATGCTCGAGAGCATGAAAGATCGGCTCGCACAAATCACCCTCGTGCGGGAAGCCGTCTTCCATGCCGATCACCGAACTGTCGGCCGAAAAGACGAGCCGCGCCTTGATCGCGGCGTAGTTTTTCATGGCCAGCGCAGGATCGTCGGAGGGGCCATGGCGATCGAGGTGATCGGCTGAGATGTTGAGCAGAACGCCGATCGAGGGATCGAGACTCGGCGTCAGGTCGATCTGGAACGACGACATCTCAATAACGTGGACTCGCGCCAGTTGCTGGTGGGCAACCGAAGGCGCCACGGAAAGCGCCGGCTCGAGCGACAGGATCGGCACGCCGATGTTGCCGCCCATCTGAGCGTCGATGCCGGCGGTGCGCATGATATGCGCGATCAATGCCGTCGTGGTGGACTTGCCGTTGGTGCCGGTGATCGCGATGAAGTGACTTCCAAGAGCGTGCACGCGGCGCTCACGGCAGAAGATCTCGATGTCGCCGATGATCTCGACCCCGGCGGCGCGAGCGGCCTTCACTGTCCAATGCGGCTCGGGGTGCGTCAAAGGTACGCCCGGCGCGAGCACGAGGGATGCGAAGGTGGACCAATCGGCCGATTTGAGATCGACGAGAGGGACGCCAGCCTTGGCGGCGGTCTCGCGCGAGCGCTCGCCATCGTCCCAGGCGGCCACGTCCGCGCCGCCCGCGAGCAGCGACTGCGCGGTTGCGAGGCCCGAGCCGCCGAGCCCGAAGACGGCGACGCGCTTGCCGGCGAATGTGGTGGCGCGAATCATTGCGGCATTCTAGTGCGCCTTCGGTCGCCGACAAAGCAGCCGGCGTGGCTTTCGTAGCGCCTTCAGTTGCCCACACAGCAACCGGCGTGGCTTTCGTAGCGCCTTCAGTTGCCCACACAGCAACCGGCGCGTGCGCCTTCGGTTGCCCACACAGCAACCGGCGGGTCAGCGCAGCTTAAGGGTGGCGAGGCCGACGAGCGCCAGGACCACGGAGATGATCCAGAATCGGACGACGACGGTGGGTTCCTTCCAGCCCTTCTGCTCGAAGTGATGATGCAGCGGCGCCATGCGGAACACGCGCTTGCCCGTCAGCTTGTACGAGGCGACCTGGATCACGACCGACAGCGTCTCCAGAACGAACAGGCCACCGACGATGGCGAGCACGATCTCGTGCTTGGTGGCGACGGCGATCGAGCCGAGTGCACCGCCCAAGGCCAGCGAGCCGGTATCACCCATGAAGATCATGGCGGGCGGCGCGTTGAACCAGAGGAAGCCGAGACCGGCACCGATCAGCGCGCCACAGATGACAGACAGCTCGCCGGCACCTGCAACGTAATGGATTTGCAGATACTTCGAGATGACGGCGTGGCCCGTGAGGTAGGCGATGAGGCCGAACGTGGCAGCCGCGATCATGACAGGCACGATAGCGAGCCCGTCGAGGCCGTCAGTCAGGTTGACGGCATTGCCGGCGCCGGCAATGACCAGGATGCCGAGCAGAATGAACACGTATCCGAGGGGAATGATCACGGTCTTGAAGAAGGGCAAGGTGAGCGCATCGGAAAAGCCCGGCTTGCCGACGCTCATGATCGCCCATGCCGCCAAGCCAGCGACGAGAAACTCCAGCGCGAGCCGCGCCTTGCCGCCAAAGCCGGAGGCCGTCTGCTTGGTGACCTTGAGATAGTCGTCGTAAAAGCCGATAGCGCCGTAGGAGAGCGTGACGCCGAGCACGATCCAGACGTAGGGGCTCTGCCAGTTGGCCCAGAGCAACGTCGAGACGAGCACGCCCGAAAGGATCATGAGGCCGCCCATGGTGGGCGTGCCGCGCTTCGCGAGGTGGGACTGCGGGCCGTCCTCGCGGATCGGCTGCCCCTTGCCCTGCTTGACGCGCAGCATATCGATGATCGCCGGGCCGAACAGGAAGACGAACAACAGCGCCGTCATGATGGCGCCGCCGGTGCGGAACGTGATGTAACGGAACACGTTCAACGGACCGAACACGTCGCTGAATTGGACGAGCTCGTAGAGCATCCCTCACCTCTCGTGCTAGTGGCCCGTCGCGCCAAAATCGCATGGTGGCCGCAACCTCTACCGACTTTGGCGCGACATAAGGGCCACTCTCGACATCAATTGCCTAGTGCGGCGTTCATCGCGCCTTAGTTGTCACGAGCCTTGCCGCGCCATTGGCCAACTCAGGCGCGACGCCACACGAGCCCAACAGACCGCGCCTGATGCTCCCCGAAGCGCCGATGACTTCTAGACCTGCTTCATCCGCCCGCAAAGTGCATCTTGATGGCCTCCACAATCGGCGCCATGCGGGAGCCTAGCGAGCCTTTGACCATCACGGCATCGCCCGGCCGGATTGTGGCGAGGACGGCGGGGATCAGCTCGGACGACGTCGGTGCCCACGCCCCGCGTTTGTCGGCTGGAAGCGCCTCGGAGAGGTAGCGCATGTTGGGGCCGCAGCAGAGGACGAGGTCGGCAGGGGCTGCGGCGTCCTTCAGGCCGAGGTGGTACTGGACGGCTTCGGCGCCCAGCTCGAGCATGTCGCCGAGGATCGCGATGCGTCGGCTGCACTCCGGGACGCCCGCCAGATTCTGGAGCGCTGCAGCCATCGACGCCGGGTTGGCATTGTAGCTCTCGTCGAGCAGGAGGATGGCTCGGTCGCGCGCACCGATCGTCTGGCGCGCTCCGCGGCCGCTGGCCGGTCGCAGCCCTTGCAAGGGGCGCAAAGCAGCAGGTTTCAGGCAACGCAACTGCCTAAGCGCGAGCACGACAGCCAACGAATTCGCTGCGATATGCGCACCCGGCATCCCCAGCTCGTACTCGACCACGAAGCCTTCGTCGGTGTCAGCGAGATGCGCTGCGATCATCGAAATCGGCTCGGCGCCTTCGCCGGGATGCGCTTCACAACCGACCAATACTGCGTCCGAAACCTGATCCCGGCCGAACGTGAGGATCGCAGCACCGTGGCTAAGGGCCGCCGCACGCAACCGCTCGTAATGCGGGCTATCGCGGAGGATGATGGCGACGCCATTCGGCGCCGTACCGAATCCGGGTGGATTTCTGGTGCCTTGGGCTGGCACTTCCCGTGGCGCCGTCAGCCCCTCGAAGATCTCGGCTTTTGCGTTGGCGACGCCGATCTCGCCATCGGGGAAATTTCCGACGTGAACGGGAAGCACGTTGGTGACGATGGCGATGTGTGGGCGCACCATTCGCGTGAGTGGACTGATCTCGCCCGCATGGTTCATGCCGATCTCGAAGACGGCGTACTCGGCGTCCGCCGGCATGCGGGCGAGGGTCAGTGGCACGCCCCAATGGTTGTTGAACGATTTTTCGGGGGCGTGGACCTTGTCGGGCGACGAGGCGCAAACCTTGAGACAGGCGCGCAGCATTTCCTTGGTGCCCGTCTTGCCGGCCGAGCCAGTGACAGCGACGACGCGGGCGGTGTCGCAGAGGCGCGTGCGGGCGGCGATGCCGATGCGCTCGAGGGCGCGAAGCGGGTCGTCGACGCAGATGAGCATGCCGTCGCCGGGCGTGCGCTCGTAGCCCTGGCGCACCAGCGCGGCGATGGCGCCTTTTGCGAAAGCCTGAGGAACGAACTCGTGACCGTCTCGGGCGTCGGTCAGCGGCACGAACAGGTCGCCCGGCTCGAGGGTCCGGGTATCGATGGAGATGCCGGCAATCGTCGCGCCTACGGCGCGAGCGAGGCCAGCCTCGCGCTCCGCCGGAGGGACACCCTCCGGACCGCCCGTCTTTTTGTGCGGGAGATCGAGCTTTCCGCCCGTTGCTGCCACGATCTCGGCGAGGGTCCACAATGGGCGCGTCATGCGCGAAGCTCCACGACAGCCTTCATGATTTCCTCGTGGTCGGAGAACGGCAGGACCTGATCGCCGACGATCTGGCCGGTCTCGTGGCCCTTGCCCGCGACGAGGAGTACATCGCCGGGGCCGAGCAGGCGCACGCCCTCGCGGATCGCATCAGCCCGGTCGCCGATCTCGCGGGCGCCGCTCGCGCCGGCAAGAATCTCGGCGCGGATGGCGGCCGGGTGTTCGGAGCGGGGGTTGTCGTCGGTGATGATGGCGACGTCGGCCTGCTCGGCGGCGATCCGGCCCATGATCGAGCGCTTGCCGCGGTCGCGGTCGCCGCCGCAGCCGACGATGCAGACGAGCTTACCAGTCGCGAACGGACGAAGCGCGGCGAGCGCCGCCTCGAGTGCCTCGGGCTTGTGGGCGTAGTCGACGACGGCAATGCCGCCTTTGGCCTCGGCAACGACTTCGAGGCGACCGGGGACGCCCTGCAGGTCGCCGAGCGCGTTGATCAGACGGGCTGTCGGCTCGCCGCAAGCAACGGCAAGGGCGACGGCGACGAGCGCGTTGCCGGCCTGGTAGCTGCCGATGAGCGGAAGCTCGACGGCCCAGGACTCATTGCCCCGCGCAATGCGCAGGTGCTGGCGGAAGCCGCGTCGTTCAACTTCGACGAGGCGGAGGGCCTCGCCAGCGCTTCCCACCGTCATGACGTCCAGGCCGCGCGCCTTCGCGGCGGCAGTGGCCTCGGCAGCGGCGGGACCGTCGGTGTTGACCACTGCTGGCGAGCCCGGCTGCAGCAGCTCCCACAAACGGAGCTTGGCGGCGAGATAGGCCTGCATCGTCGGATGGTAGTCGAGATGGTCGCGGCCGAGATTGTTGAAGGCGGCGGCCGTGATACGCACGCCGTCGAGCCGATGCTGATCGAGGCCATGCGATGAAGCTTCGAGCGCGAGATGCGTAACGCCCTCGTCGGCAAGCTCTTGCAGCGTCCGGTGAAGCGTCACCGGATCGGGCGTGGTGAGCGAGCCGTAGACGGCGCCGTCCGGCTTCACGACGCCGATCGTGCCGAGCGAGGCGGCGCAATGACCGCAGGCGGCGAAGATCTGGCGGGTGAATTCGGCGATGGAGGTCTTGCCGTTGGTTCCGGTGACGGCAACGATGGTCGCGGGTTGCCGCGGGTAGAAGCGGGCGGCCATCAGTGTCAATGCCCGGCGCGGCTCTCGGGCACGCAGGACGGCAATTCCGGGAGGGACATTCGCAGGGATGCCCTCGCCGAGCAGGATGGCGACAGCGCCCTTGGCGACAGCGTCGGCCACGAAGCGGCTGCCGTCGGTGCGACTGCCTGCCATCGCTGCAAAAAGCCAGCCGGGCTTCACCGCTCGGCTATCGGCGGTCAGGCCTTGCACGTCCGGGTCGAACGCCGTCCCTTCGCGGGTAACCTCCAAGCCGATCAGAGCAGAAAGGTGCACGCCGTCCCCCCGATCCACGCGTCAATTTCAAACCTCGGTGGGTTGTAGCTCCTCACCGGCGCAACGATCCTAATATGAGTCGCGGCACGAAGCGTCAAACGGGCGCCTCGTGCCGGGGATGTGCCCGCCAAATTTCAGGGCGCCCCCGCCATTTTGCGCGGCAGCACGCCGAGGATCGGCGCGATGCGGGCCACGATCGCCGCCGTCACCGGCGCCGCATTGAGCCCCGCGGTGATACCGCCCTTCGCGGCGTCCTCCGGCTGCGGCTCGAACAAGGAGACGAGCAGCACATAACGCGGCTGATCCATCGGCATGGCGCCGATGAACGACGAGATGACCGACTTCGCCTGATAGCCGCCCTTGCCGGGCATCTCGGCTGTGCCGGTCTTGCCACCGACACGGTATCCAGGAGCCTCGGCGCGTCGCCCCGTGCCGTGAGCCATCGTGACGTTCAGGCGCATCAACTCCCGCATGGCGGCGCTGGTCTCGGGGCGGAGAATGCCTTCGACCGTCGGCGGTGGCTGGGCCGTGCGCGCGAGGTAGGTAGGCGCGACGCGGTGGCCACCGTTGACCAGCGACGCCATGACGGCTGCGAACTGGAGGGGGGCGACGGCAAGGCCATGTCCGAATCCGATGGTCGCCGTCTCGACGTCGCCCCAGCGCTGCGGAAGGAGTGGAGGCGCCACCGGTCCGACCTCGGTTCGGATAGGCTCGGTCAGGCCCATGCGTGCGAGGAAGACGAGCTGGCGTGAGTTGCCTGCTTCCATCGCCAGCATGGCCGCGCCGACGTTGGACGAGTGGATGAAGATGTCGCGCACCGTCAGCGGCCGTCCCACGGGATGGAGGTCGCGGATCTGGTGGCGGCCGAAGACGAGCGGCCGGGTGACATCGTAGCTTTTGTCGAGTGTGGCGAGGCCGTCGTCGAGCGCCATCGCGACGGTCAGTGCCTTGAAGATGGAGCCGAGCTCGTAGACACCGCCCTGCAAGCGATCCGGGCTCGCCGGATCGAGATGAGCGCCGGGGACGGTGGGGTCGATCGGCGGCCAGGACGCGGCCGAAACGATCTCGCCAGTCGCTGCATCCAAAACGAGCCCCGCGGCGCCCGACGCACGATAGCGGTCGGCTGCGGCAGCCAGCTCGTTGGCGACGGCGTGCTGTACGCCGAGATCGATGGAGAGGCGCACGGGACGGGCATCCGATGATACCGCGCCATGCACAGCCTCGACGCCGCCGGCATCGTCGATGTGGCGTTCGATGCCGGTAGTGCCGCGATTGTCCGGATCGACCTGACCGATGATGTGCCCGAGAAGCGCGCCCGACGGATAGACGCGCTTGGGCTCACGCCGAAACGCGAGGCCGGGGAGACCGAGATCGTGAACGCGCTGCGCCTCGACGGGCGCAAGGCCGCGGCGAATCCACACGAAGCGCCGCGTGCGGTCGGCGAGCTGCGTGCGCAACTCGTTGGCATCGAGGCCGGCAAGGGTACGGGCCAGCTGCTCGGCGACCTCGTCGCGGTCGAGAACGAGAGCCGGATCGGCGAACAACGAACTCGAGGCGACGTCGGTCGCAACGACGCGGCCGTTGCGATCGACGATGTCGGGACGCGAGAAGATCCGCGAAACGGGCTCGGCCGACGCGCTCCGGGTCTCGCCGAGACTCGCCGTCCCGAGCCGTACCAGTTGGGCAGTCACGGCGAGCGTCGCGAACGCCAGTCCTCCGGCAACCGCCAGCATGCGCAGGCGAATCGAGGCCGTGGTTCGGCGTGTCGCCGCGACCGTCACGGGGCGGCCCCGATACGACCATACTGCTCGGGGCGGATCGGGGCGAGGCCCTGCTCGCGGGCGAGGTTGTCAATGCGCTCAGGGCGGCCGAGCCAAGCGCGTTCGGCTTTCAGAGCGGCGATGTCGCTCTGGGCCTTTTCGATGGCGCGCTCGGTCGCTTGCACCTCGGCTTCGAGGCGGCGGGTGTCATGCTTCAGCGCGTACAGCGCCACAGCCGAGGCCACCGTCATCAGACTGGCGACAATGGCAAGAAATCGGCCCATGACGCGTGACCTCCGTGAAGCGTGACGTCACGACCGGCGGCGCTCCGGCAGGGGAGCCGTCGGCAGACCGAGCTCGGCCGCGCTTTCGGCCTCCCAGGCGGGTGCCTCGGCGCGGATCGCCGCCCGCAGCTTGGCTGAGCGCGCACGCGGATTCGCGCCTTGCTCGGCATCTGAAGGGGTAACAGGTCGATGGTTAACGAGTTGGAAACTCGGTGCGCGCTCGCCTCCCGTCATCGGCGGGCCGTGGCGCGAACCGGTGCCGAGGCGGCCGGAGCGACGGGCCAGAAAGCGCTTTACGATACGGTCCTCGAGAGAATGGAACGTGACGACGACGAGGCAGCCGCCGGGCGCCAGTATCTGCTCGGCGGCAGCGAGGCCACGGGCAAGCTCTCCAAGCTCGTCGTTGACGGCGATGCGGAGCGCCTGGAACGTGCGGGTGGCCGGGTGTCGATCGTCGTCGTGGCGTCGGCCCAGCGCGCGCTCGACGACGGCCGCCAGCTCGCGGGTGGTCTCGATCGGTTTTACACCGCGCGCGCGGACAATGGCGCGGGCAACGCGGCGGGACTGGCGCTCCTCGCCGAAGGCGAAGATCAGGTTGGCGAGATCTGCCTCATCGCTCTCGTTGACGAGGGTTGCGGCGCTCGACCCGTCGCGCTCCATGCGCATGTCGAGCGGGCCGTCCGCCATGAACGAGAAGCCGCGTGCGGCCTGATCGAGCTGCATCGACGAGACGCCGACGTCGAGGACGACGCCGTCGACCGGCAAGAATGCGTTGGCGCTGGCGATGTCGGCCAAATCGCCGAAGCGACCGGCGACGAGCGTCAGACGGCCGCCGACTTGGGCAACGAGTGGCTGTCCAGCGGCCAGGGCGTCTGGATCGCGCTCGATGGCGAGAACTCGCACATCGGGCGCTGCCGCGAGCAGGGCGCCCGTGTAGCCGCCCGCGCCAAAGGTGCCGTCAACGATGCGCGACCCCGCGGACGGCGCCAAATGCTGTAGGACCTCGTCGAGCAGAACGGGAATATGGCGCAACGCCGCGACTGGGGCGCTATCGCCCGAAGCGGCCTCCGGCTCCGCCGTCATTCCCGCTCTCCGCCGCCGTCGCCAGCGGACCCCGGCGGTGGACCACGCCCCGCGCCAAGCAACTGTCGGTGCTGGCGGACCTTCTCGCGGGCTCTGGCGCGACGCTCTTCGAAGCGCTCCGGCGACCAGAGCTGGAACTTGTCGCCCAAGCCGACAAAAGCGACCTCGGCGATACCTTCGGTAAGCCCGACCCGGGCGCGTAGCTCTTTCGGAAGCACGATACGGCCGTCCGCGTCGATGGCGATGAACTGTGCCTCACCATAGAGCGCGACAGCGAGTTCGTCCCGCTCGTCCGAATAATCCGGCAAGCCACCGAGAAGCCCATCGATTTTCTGTGCAAGCCTCTCGCCGCCTGCATCGAGGGCCGGAGCGTCGAGCGAGGGGTAGCAATAGAGGCCGGGACCTGCCGCGCCGGTGTAGCGGTCGCGCTCGAGGACGGCGCGGAACGACGCCGGGATCGAGAGCCGCCCTTTGGCGTCGATCTTGTTCGTGAATGTCGAGACAAAGCGGTCCATCCCTTTGCGTCAAGCCTCGTTGAACGCGCTCCGGAAACGCCGGAGCACCTCTCGACACAACTGACCTAGCGCGGGGCTGACATGGGCCGACACGGCCTCAACACCTTTCCAACTCGAACTCGCCGCCTTGGACTAAATGGGGCTCGCCGGACGTCCCCCGGCGCCCGACGAACCCCTGCACTGTGCCTGTCCGCGCCGGCCGGGAGCGGGCGGTCGCACAGGCCCCGTCCCTCTTTCGGTGCCTAGCGCCGCTGCCCGCGTCCCTTGGCCCGGTGCGGACGGGCATTCATGGGATCTCATGGGTTTGTATGGGAGTCAACGGATTCTTAAGGCATTCAATTGGCGATTTGTGGGCAACCGGGTGCGGATCGGCCGCCGAGCAACACCCGGCGCCGGCATCGCAGCCGGCGCCTTGGCAAATATTCTTTTGTTTTTCAATCTGTTATGTGTTTCTCGCCTAGCACGTGCTGCCGACGTGCCGGCGCCTGTTGCATCGGGGCTTCAGGGGGTATTGTCGTCGCCGAAATGTGACAGCGGCATACGCACCGGAGCGCAACGTCTACGCACAAGGCTGCGAGCACGATGATTCCCTTGCGGAATCGCGACAGCGCCGTGGCCAACAGGAGGCTCGCGGTGCGCCAGCACCTCGTCGAGATGCTTCAGCCGAGACAGGCTAGTTCGTCAGGCTGAACAGGTTCTCCGGCTTCGCCTCGAGACGGCCGCGCTCGACGTCTCGGACGATGCGCGTGAGGGCCGCGTGGGTCGGCGCGGGGACACCGGCCGCCTGGCCCTTCTCGGCGATGTAGCCGTTCATGTAGTCGATCTCGGTGCGGCGGCCCTTGGCGATATCCTGGGCCATGGACGGGCGCTGGAGGTCGCTGCGCGCGGCGCCCGAGGTGCCGGCGAGGATGAGTTCGTCGAGCTCCTTGACGGCAGCGGCGTCGTTATCTGTGGCACGCACCCAGAGATCGGGATCGATCTTGGCGATGGGCTCGAGGTCGAGGCCCATGGCGCGGCCGACCTTGACCGCCTCGCCGGCGAGCTTGACCACAACGCGCCGGATACGGTCGTGGCGGTCGCGGGCGTTGCCGCCGAGGCCGGTCGCAGCCGAAACGCCGTTGCGCATGCCGTTGACGCAGAGCTTGGACCAGCGGACGCCCCAGAGGTTGGTGGTCGCGCGGGCCTTGTCGACCGATGACAGTATCTCGGCAAGCTGCTCGATACGCGGCGTAATGCGTCCGTGCACCTCGCCGGCTTCGAGGGTCGCGATTTTGCCGTCCTTCGGCATGGTGCGCCGGATAGCGCCCGGCTCGTAAAGCTCGACGGCGAAGTTGTTGCCGACCATGCAGCCAACCGTCTTGCCCCAGCCTACGACGCTGGCGATGCGCTCCTCGTTGACGCAGTTCTGGGCGGAGACGACGTAGCCGAGTGGCGCCAGATACTGGGCGATCATGTGGGTCGCCCAGATGGTGTCGTAGGACTTCACGGCAACGATGGCGATGTCGATCGCGCGCTCCTTGACGAGGTCCTGCAGCTCCGTGAGGTGCTTCGCCTGCATCTTCACGGTGAGGCTTTCCGCAGGGCTCATTCCCGAGATGGAGAGGCCTTTGGTGCGCATCGTCCGGACGTGCTCGGGCCAGGGGTCGACCATGGTGACGTCGTGGCCGGCATGGGTCATGTGCGCGCCGATATAGCCGCCCACGGCGCCGGCGCCGACGATGACGATGCGGGGTTTGGACATGGCGATCAGATTCCTGACGTGTGTGCTTGGCGGTAGCCGCTTTGGAGAGCTTTCCGCATCCGCGGGGTGTTGTGAATAGGACAATAGGGACGTCGGCCTGCCTAGGCCAAGACCTCCGGCCCCGGCGGCGGCTCCTCGAGGAACTGCTGGACGCTGCGGAACAGGAGAATGCGGTTGCGCTCCATCAGCATGGCGTGAGTGCCGCCGCCAAGGACGGAGAGGCGCTTCCAGGGAGCCTTGGTGAAGAGTGGAAACACGGTCTCGGCCATGGAGCGGGGCGTATCGTGGTCCCATTCGCCGACCACGACAAGCAATGGCACGGTGATGCGCGCAGGATCATACAAAGGCTTACCGGCGCTCCAATACTCGATGCCATCGAGCACGACGCCGTTCGGGGCGCGGACGGTCTTGCCGCCGCCTTTGGGATCGGTTGCAGAGACAGCCTTCCACCATTGGTCGAACCAACCGGCCGGGATGATGTTGACCTTCTGCCGGTCATCGAGGCCGCCGAGGCGGCGCTTGAGCGTGGCTTCTCGATCAACGGTGCGATAGGCGCCGACCTTGCCTTCGACATGGATCGCGGATGGGCTCGAGCCCGACCGATCCCAGACGGGCGCGTAGAGCGTCAGGCGCTCGACGGCGTCGTTGTGGCCGGCCGTGTAGAAGCTGGTGATCGCCGTACCCCAAGACCAGCCGACGAGGCAGACTTTCCCGACACCGCGGCGGGCGCGGACGAAGTCGACCACGGCACCGAGGCAGCCGGCGGCGTCGGGGGTACGCATGAAGGGCGGACTGCGGTCGGCTGGCTCGTCCATCTGGGGCGGGCGCTGCGAACGACCATATCCTGGAAGGTCGAGGTAGTAGCAATCGAAGCCGCGGGCGGCTACATAGTCCATCCACGACATGCCGCCGAAGGGCAGGTCGAAGGCCTCGCCGCCATAGGTGGCGCCGTGCTGGAAGATGACCACCTTGTCGGCCGCGAACCGCTCGACGCCTGCCGGGCGCTTGTTGCGCACGTGAATGCGACCCCACGGGGCCAGATCGACGGATAGATCCTCACCGACGACATCAAGCTTGATCTCTTGCATGGCCTCTCACTTCCACGCAAAGCGCGGCTGATCGAAATGGGCGACGCGCGTCGCCAGCCCGCGCATCGCGACCTCGCGGAATTGGTAGAGCATGGCGGCGGTCGGCGCGAACACCTCGCTGCCCATGATCGGCAGCGGCGCCGAGAGCACGGGAGGCTTGCCCTCCTCCGTCGGCCTGAGGCGCGGAATGTTCGGGCTATCGAGCTGGCTGAAGGGAATGCGGACCGCAAAAGCGACCTCGACGGGATCGGGGTCGATGTGCTTCACCACGCCGCCCCAGACGACAACAGGTGTGATGCGGAAGCCCGATCGGGTGGGATAGTCGTCGAGGATGCCAAGTATGGCGTCCGGCTGCAGTTCGAGGCGCAACTCCTCGTGCAACTCCCGGAGCGCGGCCTGCTCCGGCGTCTCGCCGTCGTCAAGGCGCCCGCCCGGCAACGCCCACTGGCCGGCATGGCGCCGCAGGCTCTCGGGCCGCTTCGTAAGCAGTATGCACGCCTCGTCGCCCGTGTCGCTCTTCACGACGACGATGGCGACACCCGCGCGCCGCAGCTCGGGATCCTCGATGGGGCGCCGCTCGAACGCGCCGATGTTGCCGGCGAGGCGTCCCCTCAGATCCGGCCGGAACGCGTATGGCATGCGCAGTCTCTCCCTGTCTCGGTCTCGTGCCATCGCAGCCGCGTCTTGGCAGCATGCGGGATGGCGTGTGAGACTTTCGTGCCCTTCACGCGACGGAGACCCCCATGACGAGCCCGACCGGTCACGACACGCAAGCAGGCCAGCCCCGCTCGCGCTATGTCAAGGCTCTTGGCCGGGAGGTCCATTACATGGAGTGGGGACGGCCGGGGATGGGCTCGCCCGCACGGGGCGCGATTTCGATGCGATCGCGTCGGCCTTATCCGACCGTTTCCATATCGTCTGCCCAGACACCATAGGGCGCGGGCTGTCGGAGTGGAGCGACAAGCCGGACGAGGATTATTGCCTCGACGTCTATGCCCGCCTCGCGGCGTCGGTTGCAGATGCAGTCGGCTTCACGACAATGCACTGGGTGGGCACTTCGATGGGCGGGTCACTCGGCATTCGTGCGGCAGCGACGACGCTGAAGAGCCGGATCGGTAAATTGGTGATCAACGATATCGGCCCGACCTTCCCCCAGGCGCCCTACGAGCGCATCAAGACCTACATCGGCAGCCCACCCGAGTTCGCCACCGTGACCGAGCTGGAGGCCTACTTCCGCACGATCTACAAGCCGTTCGGACACCACACCGACGCCCAATGGCGCCACATGGCCGAGACGTCGCTCAGGCGGCTGCCATCGGGGAAGATCACGACGCATTACGACCCGGCCATCGTGCGGCAGATGTTCGTGCATCCGCGCGACTACGAGCAGTGGGAGCACTGGGATCGGATCACGGCGCCGACGCTGGTACTGCGCGGAGTCGAGTCCGATCTATTGCTCCCCGATGCGGCACGCGAGATGACGGTGCGCGGCCCGAAGGCGAAGATCGTCGAGATCGAGGGATGCGGGCACGCGCCAGCGCTGAACGTAGCGAACCAGATCAAGACCGTGAGAGACTTTCTCGAGGCCTGAGGAGGGCGCAAGATGGCGGAGCATGGGATCGCCTGGATGCCGTCGCCCGAGATGGTTGCCGAGGCCAACCTCACCAAGCTCATCTCATACTGCGGCCGCACCGACTACGATGATCTGCTGCGCTGGTCCATCGACCAGCCAGAGGCGTTTTATCGGTCGCTGCTCGAGCACATCGACTACCGCTTCACGAAGCCCTTCACGCAGGCGATCGACACCTCACAAGGCATCGAGCGCACGCGCTGGTGCATCGGGGCCGAGACCAACGTCGCCCTCAATTGCCTCGACAAGTGGCGTGGGGCGCCGACCTACGAGAAAACCGCACTCGAATGGCTGGGTGAGAATGGCGAGCGGCTGACCCGAACCTACCGCGAGCTCGATGACGAGGCCTGCCGGTTGGCCGCGGGGCTGCGGCGCTTGGGGCTCGGAACCGGCGATGTCGTCGCCATGTACCTGCCCAATGTGCCCGAGGCCGTGACGACGTTGCTCGCCGTACCCAAGATCGGCGGCATCGTGCTGCCGCTGTTCTCAGGCTTCGGGCCGGACGCGGTTGCCGCGCGGCTCAACAATGCCTGTGCCAAGGCGGTGATCACGGTCGACGGCTCGTACCGGCGCGGGAAGGTGGTCGCGGCCAAGCCCGTGGTCGATCAGGTGCGGGCGGACGTGCCGAGCTTGCAGCACGTCATCGTCTGCCATCGCGCGGATGTCGAACTCAGCTGGACGCCCGGCGTCGACCATCATTGGCACGAGCTGGTCGCACAGGGTCCGGAAGGCGACGGCTCGACCGCCTCGATGCCGGCCGACTCGCCGTATCTGCTGGTCTACACGTCAGGCACCACCGGCAAGCCCAAAGGCGTGGTGCACACGCACTGCGGTTTCCCGGTGAAGACGGTGCTCGATCTTGGCATCTGCATGGAGTTCAAGCCGAGTGACCGCATCCTGTGGATGTCGGACATGGGCTGGCTGGTCGGGCCGATCCTGGTCTACGGGACCACGCTGATGGGCGGCACGATGGTCCTCGCCGAAGGCACGCCGGACTATCCGCGCTCCGATCGCATCTGGCGGATCGTGTCGGACCACCGCGTCAGCTATCTCGGCATCGCGCCGACGATCGCGCGGACGTTCATGGCCGACCCGTCGTTCGACGCGGGGCGCTACGATCTCGATTCACTGCGCGTCTTCTGCTCGACCGGGGAAGCATGGACCCCCGAGGCCTGGCATTGGCTGTTCGAGGTGATCGGCAAGAAGCGTACGCCCATCGTCAACTTCTCTGGCGGCACTGAGATGGGCGGCATTCTCACCTCCGTCGTCACGCATCCGATCAAACCCGGCTCGTTCACGCGGCAGGAGGCCAAGCCCGGCGAGGTCGGCGAGTTGGTCATGCGGCGCGCGCCGATCGGCCTGACGCAAGGGCTCTGGCACGACGACGCTCGCTACATCGAAACCTATTGGTCGACATGGCCCAACGTCTGGCATCACGGCGATTTCGCCATGCGCGATGCGGACGGCTTCTACTACATCCTCGGTCGCTCCGACGACACGTTGAAGATCGCCGGTAAGCGGACGGGACCGTCCGAGATCGAAGGCCTCGTGCTGTCGACCGGCCTCGTGAAAGAGGTGGCCGCGATCGGTGTGCCCGATCCGGTCAAGGGCACCGCCATCGTGTGCGTCTGCGTGCTGCGCGAGGCGGCGCCCACGGACACCGCTGCCGACACGATTTCAGCCGCCGTCTTGAAGGGTCTCGGCACCGCCTTCCGACCGAAGCAGGTGGTGCTCTGCGGCGACCTGCCGAAGACACGGAATATGAAGATCATGCGCCGGGTGGTGAGGGCCGCGCTGCTGGGCCAGGACGCAGGCGACCTCAGCTCGCTGGTCAATCCGGAGTCGGTGGAAGGTCTACGCAGGCTTGCTGGACGGACATCGCACTCTGCTGGCGGAGAGGCGTGAGAACGGAGCCACTCCCGACAAGGCCGCTATGGGACATTCCACCACTACGACTTGGAGAGTTCCTGCGCTCGACGGAGCGCGAGATCGTCCAGCGTCTGGAACCAGTTCGCCGGGAGCTTGGATTCAAGACTCGGGCTTTTAGCATTCACCGCCATCTTGAGTTGCGCATTGGCCAGCCTACGCAACTCGCCGCGCATATTGTCGATCTCGTCCACCGTCGTCGCCGACTCGATTTCGTCGGCGAGCTGCTCGATGCGGGCGGCCGTCGCGTCAGGCTCGTCCCTGCCAAAAAGGCCAAGGCGGTTCCATAGGCCGGCAAGCGAAGAGCCGATCAGGCCGAGCGCAAAAAGGCCAAGCCAGATCTGGTCCGAGTATGTCTCGAGGAATGACGTCGAGCGCTCGTTCAGGTGCGCCGCGACACCCGCGTGCGGCATGTAACGGCGCAGTGCATCCAGCGGAGGAGATTCGATCTCAAACGACACGTTCTCTGCCAGCATGCGGCCGCGGCGTTCGAGGATAGCTTTCGTCAATTGCGCGGCGACAGCATCGGATAGATCGCTATCGCCGACCAACTCGTCAGTTATGGCAACCGTCGAGACCGGGTGGCTCGGGAGGAGATGAAGACCGCCGAAAATGCCGGCCGCAATCTTCGTTACAGTGATATCGCGGTAAAGCGCCGCGAGCGCCTCGGGCGACGGCGGGCCACCGATCGCGATGGCACCCGAGAGGGCTTTGGAAATTCCCATCATCAACGCGCGGGCCGCCGGTTCGGTGACATCGAGCACGAGCGCGGCGACGTCGGCCTTATTCTCCGCGAGCAATCCGGCGATGCTTGCCGATGGACTTTCCGTGAGGGTAATGGCCGGCTCAGCTAGACCCGAGTGTGCCAGCAGTCTCGCCACTAAGGCTCGATTCGAGCCGAGATCGTCGATTCCTACGACGATACGCTTGCCGAGCAAGCGATCCGGCTTCAACACCTCGGGCAATGCAGGCTTTTCGCCGGCGTCACCCGCATATTCCTCCGAGACACCTGCCGCGACGCGTTCGTTGGATCGGGCGACTAAGAACACGGCGCGACGGTCTACGATGGCGATCGAGCGGGCATCGAACTTCCGGGCCTCATCACTTCGTACGACAGCGAGCTTGACCTTGTCGTCGTCGAGATAAGCTGCGGCCTCGTCGGCGCTGCCGACGGGCACGAGCTTGACTCGATGCGGCGTCGCATTCTCGGCCAGAGATTTGGCGAGCGCCACGACGAAAGCCTCGCGGCTGCTGCCGGGCGGTCCGACGGCAATTGTCAGCGTCGATGGCCGCGTGGCGTATGACCAGACCTGAAAAGCGACCACAGCCAGCCCAAGCAATACGATGAGCCAGCGGACGACTGGTGGCTTTGCGCCACGGCCAGCCGGATCGCGCCGCTCTCCGGCCGCCCGCAATTGCGTCAGCATATCATTCCACCATGGCCACTCAGTCCGCCCCGACAAAGCAGCGGAACGCGACAAAAACGTGGTCGAACGCGTCATTTGAACGCGAGAGAGCGCGCGGCCGTTCGCGGCGGCGATGGGCCCGCCTACTTCTTCGGGTGCTTTATCTCGTAGGCTTCGACGGGGCCGCCGGCGTCTTTCCAACCCTTGAAGCCGCCGAGAATGTGGGCGACGGGCTTGAGGCCCATGTCCTGGGCGGTCTTGGCGGAGAGGGCCGAGCGCCAGCCGGCGGCGCAGAAGAAGACGAACTTCTTGTCCTCGGCGAACTGGGCCTTGTGGTAGGGGCTCTCCGGATCAATCCAGAACTCGAGCATGCCGCGCGGGCAGTGGAAGGCGCCGGGCACCTTGCCCTCGCGCTCGAGCTCACGAGGATCGCGAAGATCGACCAGCACCACGTCGTCGCGGCCGGCCAGTTTGACGGCGTCAGTCGCCTCAATCTCCTCGATCTGACCCTTGGCGTTCTCGAGCATCTTCTTGAAGCCGTTGGTGATCTGTTGCGGCATGGCCGGAGCGCTCCTTGGCGTGGCTGGCTGTTATGGCGTGCTGGTGGTCAGTCTAGCGGACAATTCACCATGGCGTCACTGCCCGAAACAGCCCGTGCCGCCACCTCCGAGAGCGAACGATGAAAGCTCCTTGAGGCCCACCGTCCGCCTCTGCTCTGTCCATTGCTCACGAAAACGTGATCACATATCGATACGATACGTATTGCATCTAAGTGGATCTCACAATACAAATTGATCGCGGTTCACCAAAGGCCGCCGGCTGGCGCCGCAAACAAGGAGCACCTGCCATGATGGAGATCGCCTTCGGCCCCGTGATCGCGGCCTGCGCCCTCAAGAGCCTCGTGTTCGGCGCGCTGTTTGCAATCCTGTTCCCGATGCTCGAGACACGCATTGCCAGCAGGGCACCCGCCACGGGCCTCGTCCGCCGCATCGGCCTGGCGCTCCTTGGTGGTGGCCTGTTCGGGATCGCGCATCTCGCCATCGTCTGTGCCGCCGACGGCTTTCCGCCCCGGATCATCCAGTCGACCGCGGTTGGCCTGGCCCTCGTCGCGGCGCCAGGCTTCACCCTGATCAGGAGCGTCCGCTCGGCGGTCACGGTCAGGGACTGACCTGCTCAACCAAGCCTCCGCCACCTGATTTGCGGTTCCCCCGGCCCGTGCTAGAGAGCCGATCCTGAGGTCAATCAACCCGGGGTCGGCTTTCGCCATGAAGGACATTATCGAGGAGCTGGAGCGTCGGCGCGAGATCGCCCGTCTTGGCGGCGGGCAAGCCCGCATCGAGGCGCAGCACAAGCGCGGCAAGCTTACGGCGCGTGAGCGGGTCGATCTCCTCCTCGACGAGGGCTCCTTCGAGGAGTTCGACATGTACGTCGAGCACCGCTCGACCGACTTCGGAATGGAAAAGACCAAGATCCCCGGCGACGGCGTCGTTACCGGCTGGGGCACGATCAACGGTCGCGTGGTCTACCTTTTCGCCAAGGACTTCACGGTGTTCGGCGGGTCTCTTTCCGAGACGCACGCCAAGAAGATCATGAAGGTCCAGGACATGGCGCTGCAGAACCGCGCGCCCATCATCGGGCTGTTCGACGCGGGCGGCGCGCGAATCCAGGAGGGTGTCGCGGCACTCGGCGGCTACGGCGAGGTCTTCCTGAGAAACGTGCTCGCCTCGGGTGTGATCCCGCAGATCTCGGTGATCATGGGTCCGTGCGCTGGTGGCGACGTCTACTCACCGGCCATGACCGACTTCATCTTCATGGTTCGAGACACGAGCTACATGTTCGTCACCGGTCCGGACGTCGTGAAGACGGTCACCAACGAGACGGTCACGGCCGAGCAATTGGGCGGCGCCTCGATCCACACGACCAAGTCGTCGATTGCCGATCGCGGTTACGACAACGACGTCGAGGCGTTGCTGCAGATGCGCCGGCTGATGGATTTCCTGCCGGCCAACAACACGTCCGGCGTGCCCGTGCTACCGACGCAAGATTCCTTCGACCGGCCGGAGCCGTCACTCGACACGCTGATCCCGGACAACCCGAACAAGCCCTACGACATCAAGGAGCTGATCCATAAGGTCGTGGACGAGGCGGACTTCTTCGAGATCCAGGAGGCCTACGCAAAGAACATCGTCGTCGGCTTCGCGCGGATGGAGGGCCGCACCGTCGGCATCGTCGCGAACCAGCCGATGGTGCTGGCGGGGGTGCTCGACAGCGATGCCTCGCGGAAGGCGGCGCGGTTCGTGCGGTTCTGCGACTGTTTCGAGATTCCGATCATCACGTTCGTCGACGTGCCCGGTTTCCTGCCGGGGACGGCGCAGGAGTACGGCGGCCTGATCAAGCACGGCGCCAAGCTGCTGTTCGCCTATTCAGAGGCGACGGTGCCGAAGATCACCCTGATCACGCGCAAGGCCTATGGCGGCGCCTACGACGTGATGTCGTCCAAGCACATCCGCGGCGATCTCAACTATGCGTGGCCATCAGCCGAGATCGCGGTGATGGGCGCCAAGGGTGCGGCCGAGATCCTCTATCGTGCCGAGCTTGGCGATCCGGAGAAGATCAAAGCGCGGATCGACGAGTATCAGAAGCGCTTCGCCAACCCCTTCGTCGCCGCCGAGCGCGGCTACATCGACGAGGTGATCCTGCCCAGGAACACGCGGCGGCGGATCTGCCGTGGGCTCCAGATGCTCCGGAACAAGAAGGCGGAAAACCCCTGGAAGAAGCACGATAATATTCCTCTTTAGTGGCGCATGGCGACTCCCCTGCGGGGAGCCGGCCGCCATGCGCGCGGGGGTGGGGGGTGGCGATTCCCCAGCAGGGATTCGCTACAAGTATATCCCTCTCAGTGGCTAGAATATTAACGTTTGGTTTCTTTCAATCTCTATTGTTCGGTGATCTTAGGGGAGTGAAAGTGGTGGACTATTCTCGGATCGATGCCGAGATTTCTAACGGTCGCCTTTGGCGAGCGAAGGAGATATTGACGGGTCGGCTTGCGAGCTCAAACTACGATCCTGCTTTATTCGGCAAACTGGCGATCGTCTTGGATGGTATGCGCGATGACGATGAAGCCGGGCGCTACTATCTCTTGAGCGGTGCGACGGACGGTAGGGGTGGAGAACTTGCCCGCCACTTTCTGGATCGTCGGCGCGAGGCGAGTGTCGCGCAGATCTGGCTAACAATGCCAAAGGCAGCCCGACGGTGCGACCCGTCTCATACTACACCTGACGGCACGATCGAGTTATTACGAGCGGCCGAAAAACTCAATGATGCCACGCAGCTGCCCATCGAGGCCGTTCCCTTTGTAAAGCTGAGCGACCTTGGCAAATCCGGTGCACCAGACAGCCGCCTTAAAGAGCGGCTAATTGCTTCGTGCCTGGCAGCCGGCCTTTGTTTGATCGTGATCGCGCTGATCCTCGGGCTCATCGAAATTGGCCGATTCGCGGCGATGGTTTTGAAACTCATCGTCTAAGGCAACTCGTGCAGTTGGTCGGCTTTACTGCGACGATTTTTGGCACATCGGAACTCAGCGGGTGAGGCACCATCGATCAGTCGCCACCGTCCGCCCGCCCCATCGACGTGTCGCGACGGTGTGGCGTCGGCTCCGACCCGAGACCTGCCCGAAAGGATTCAGGACGCCCAATCTTCCAACTTAAGCCCCGGCACTCTTTCGAACTCGCGCGTGTTCGAGGTCACGAGCGTCGCGCCGTGGCGGAGGGCTTGGCCGGCGATGAGGACATCGTAGGAGCCGATGGGCGTGCCAGCGGCGGCCAGTGTGGCGCGGACACGTCCGGCCAGGATGGCGTCCTCCGCATCGAAAGTCGCGATCTCCGGGCCATCGGCGAGGAATGCACTCAAGACGGATGCGTTCCTGCCGCGCGCGGCGCTCCGAGCAACGCCATAGTGCAAATCGAAAACGACGATCGAGGACAGGTGCAGCGTCGTGCCCGAGGCGCGTGCCGCGTTGTACGCTTGGCGCACCGAGGGCACGGGCCGATTGATGAGCGCGACGACGACGTTGGTATCAAGAAAGATCACCGCACGTCATTCCCGCCCGCCGCTTCGCCGTTGGCGTCCAAGTCGATTTCATCCGCAGGAAGCTCGGGCTCGGGAACACCTTCGGGCAGGAACTCATGTCCTCCGCGCAAGGCATCGATGCTGGCCCACCACGAATCGACGTCGAACGGCTCATCGAGCGGCTCGAGGATGACCGCCTTCCCGACGCGCCGCACGCGGCATTCCTTGCCGGGGAGGCGGAACTCCTTCGGCAGGCGGACGGCTTGGCTACGGCCGTGCATGAAGATCTTGGCGGTCGGCGCTGACATGCGGAGCCTCCCTGCTGCATGATATCTATCATTGATAGATACCATAGCGGGCAAGCCGCTTCAATGAGCTACTCCTTCTTCGCCTTCGCCGCCGTCCACCTTGCGTCATGGAGCTGGGTCGGGCGGCCGGACTCCATGTCGCGGTGGCTGGCGATGTAGTTGGCGGTCATGTCGAAGGTGACGGGCGCCGGCGACTTGGGCGCCAACCAGTCGCCGCTCGAATCGATGTTCAGCTTGAGGGTCAGCTTCAGGGGCAACTCGACGCCACCCGTCGTCTCGCCGATCAGAGTTCCCGTCTCCAGAGCGTGGAAGAGCACGACATTCGTTGCCGCGCTGCCGCCAGCCACCGTCACCGGCGTGAAGAGCTTTATGTCGCCGGCCTTGGGCGACGACCCGAAGTGAAGGTTCTGGAAGCGCTGCGTTTGGCCGGTCTTGCGGTGAGCCACCTCCAGATCGAAGGAAAGCACCGTGCCGCGTTGCGCACCGTCGTTCGAGATGGTCAGGGGAATGGCGAAGACGTCGCGAAAATCCTGGCGATACATATAGATGAGCGGAGGCGGGTAGACCCTCAGCTCGGCCTGCTTCAAGACGGTCTCGTAGAAGCTGTAGCCGGAAAACGCGAGCGCCACGATGGAGACGAGCGTGGCCAGGC
Source organism: Rhizobiales bacterium Ga0077524 (assembly GCA_001464755.1). Lineage (GTDB taxonomy): Bacteria > Pseudomonadota > Alphaproteobacteria > Rhizobiales > Hyphomicrobiaceae. Next base: position 47,088 of record LNDR01000415.1, on the reverse strand, counting down.
CAGCGCCGACGTCGGACAGGCGTGAGCCACGCTCGACAGGCACTTTGCGACGGCCAGATTGGTCTAAATCGCCAGCGGCTGTGGTGGCGTAATCGTTCATGTCACTCATCAACGCTTGAAAATCCCGGCTCACTGTTCGACTTGGGCCCGGCATCGCCATCCTCATTTGTTGCGACACTTTTCAGGCGCCTGCGCTTGCAGCCCGACGCGCAAACGCGTCGGAATTGAGGCGGCGGAAGCAATCATGCTCATCCAGGCATCGGCTTGGCGGCCGGCGGAAGTCGGCTTGGGCCGAGGCGCGCGAACATATCCGAATGGTGGCTTGAATCACGAGATGTTCTAGCATCTGCGCATCAAATGAGCTATTTGTTCTCTATGCGTACCACGCTCGACATCGACGACGACATCCTGGAGGCCGCCCGAGAGTTGGCAAAAGCGGAGGACAAGACCATGGGCGAAATCATCTCGGGCCTTGCACGGCGGGGCCTCACTGCGCCGACGCAGGTTTATCTGGGTCTCCGCGAGCCCTCCGTGACGTTCGATTTGGACGATTGGCCGACCCTACCTGGGCGCGAAGGCGTGCTCGTCACTCCGGACACCGTCGAGCGCATCCAGGATGAGCTGGACGAGGAAGATGCCTTGGCCTGGGACCATGAGACCGATCAGCCGCGAAAGGACTGACGCATGCGGGCACTGCTCGATGTGAACGTTCTGCTCGCGTTGTTCGATCCCGGGCACCTGTTTCACTCTCGGGCGCGGAGTTGGTGGCGCAACAACCGAGATGGCGGCTGGGCCAGCTGTCCGTTGACCGAGAACGGCTACTTGCGCATCGTGTCTCAGAAGAGCTACCCGGGGAGCATTCGGCTGGCAGATGCCCGCATTCAACTCCAGGCTTGGGCTGTGCCTCCCCGCCACGCGTTCTGGCCCGACGACATATCTCTCCTGGATGCGACGCGCTTCGACTATGGAAGGCTACTCGGCCCCAAGCAAATCACGGACGTCTATCTGCTGGCCCTCGCGGTCAAGAACGGCGGCTGCCTCGTGACCCTCGATCGTGGACTCTCAGTAACCTCGGTAACAGACGCCAAGGGCGAGAGCCTGGTTACAATCTGATCTCCGCAGGCTGGGCTCGACCACGATCCAGCGGCTCGAAGGAAGAGAAGTTCGAAGCATGAAATCGATCAAGATCGACGACCACGAGATGGTCTACGTCGAACTGGGCAAGGGTCCGCCGCTCGTCGCCATTCACGGCTCGCTCGGGGATTTCCGGTCGTGGTCGCCGGTAATGGGGCCGCTGTCACGGGACTATCGTCTGATCGTGCCGAGCTTGCGGCGCTTCTTTCCCGAGCATTGGGACGGAAAAGGTGCTGGCTTCACCATCGGCGAGCATACGGCCGACTGCATCGCCTTCCTTGAAGGCTTGCGTCTCGGCCCTGTCCACCTGATGGGGCATTCGCGCGGGGGGCATATCGCGTTTCGTGTGGCGCAGCAGCGGCCGGACCTGGTGCGGAAGCTGATCCTGGCCGAACCGGGCGGGGAACTCGATGCCTCGCTGATGCCGCCGGGTGAGGCACCGTCGGCGGAACGTGTGGAGAGTATCGTGGAGGCGGCGAAGATCATCGCCGATGGCGACGTGGACAAAGGGCTCGAGCATTTCGTCGATCGGATTTATGGCGCGGGCGCCTGGGCAAAACGGCCGGCTGCATCCATGCAGATGCGGCGCGACAATGCGCACACGCTGATCGGGCAGATCCACGAGGATCGCAAGCCGTTCACGAGGGCCCAGGCGGAGAGCATCCGCAACCCCACGCTACTGATCGGGGGGGCGCTGACACGCGGCATGCTGCCGGTGGTCCTAAAGGCACTGACGGGCGCGATTCCCGACGCGCGTAGCGCCATGATCCCAAACGCGGCGCACAGCATGTTCGAGCAGGCGCCCGTCTACTTCTCAGAGATCGTGCTCGGATTTCTCGCGGAGAAATAGCTCCATCGACGATACCCGTCGGCCTACATCGGCAGCAATTTATCGAACGGCCGAATCACGAGCCAGGCGACCTCGAATCGTCACGTCGCACCCAGCGCTATCGCCGGGTCGCGACCAAACGATGAGGAAACAGGCATGAAGCTAGGCCTTCGCCTGCTTTCGATCCTCTGTGCCTGAAAATCATGCACCGAAAGCTGCCCGCGCGTGCTTGAAAACAGGCACATCTTGCCAGACGATGATCCGACGTCCGTCCGCGAAGGTGGGTTGGGCGTCAACCCGAGCCGGGAGGCGACGCCGTCTTGACCGAGCCTACAGCCAGCCGTCCCCTCGCGGATTACGATCCGGCGCCATTCTTCTGCGAGTTGACCGGGCGGACCGGCCAAGATGCGGCCGATCTTGCTATGATCCGCAAGCGCCTCGAGGGGCACGATGTCGCCACCCTGATGCAGCGAGCCCGGGAAGCCGAGAACGAGCTGTTCAACCTCGGGATCACGTTCACTGTCTACACGGACAAGGACGCGATCGATCGCATCCTGCCATTCGACGTCATCCCTCGCATTCTGACGGCCGCCGAATGGCGCCAGATCGAGAGCGGCGTGACGCAGCGGGTGCAGGCGCTCAACCTGTTTCTCTGGGATGTCTACCACGACCAGAAAATTCTCAAGGATGGCATCGTTCCCCGTGATCTGGTGCTCGGCAACAGCAACTACCGGCCGGAAATGGAGGGCCTGGACCCGCCCTGCGGAACCTACATCCACATCAACGGCACGGACATCGTGCGCAACCGCAATGGCGAATTCCAGGTGCTGGAGGACAACGGGCGATCACCGTCGGGCGTGTCCTATGTGGTCGAGAACCGTCACCTGATGCAGCGTGCCTTCCCCGACCTGATGCGGGGGCTCAAGGTGCAGCCGGTTTCCAACTACGGCGAGCAACTGGTCGCCAAGCTGCGGGAAGTGGCGCCCGCCGGTGTGGATGATCCGTCGATCGTGCTCCTGTCACCCGGTGTGTACAATTCGGCCTACTTCGAGCACATCTTCCTCGCCCGAGAGATGGGCGTACCGCTGGTCGAGGGACGGGACCTCATCGTCGAGAACGACCGCGTGTTCATGCGGACGCTGGCCGGGCTGCAGCCCGTGCACGTGATCTACCGTCGCATCAACGACGATTTTCTCGACCCCGAGGCCTTCAACAAGAAGAGCATGCTCGGCGTGGCGGGACTGATGCGGGCGGCGCGGAAAGGTAACCTGACACTCGCCAACGCGGTCGGAACGGGCGTCGCTGACGACAAGGCGGTCTATGCCTACGTGCCCGACATTATCCGCTATTACCTGACGGAAGAGCCGATCCTGAAGAATGTGGACACGCACATCTGCGGCACCGAGGTCGGGCTCAAGTATACGCTCGACCATTTGGCAGAGCTGGTCGTCAAGCCGGTCGGGGAATCCGGCGGCTACGGCATCGTCGTCGGACCGAAGGCGACGCAGATGGAGCGCGAAGCCTGCCGCCGCCAGATCGAGGCGGATCCGGCCAACTTCATCAGCCAGCCCATGATCGACCTGTCGGTGTGTCCGACGCTGGTCGACGGCAAGGTGGAGCCGCGCCACGTCGACCTACGACCCTATGCCGTGACCGGCCGCAGCACGTGGGTGCTGCCCGGCGGTCTCACTCGCGTCGCGCTAAAGCGCGGCTCTCTGATCGTGAACTCGTCGCAGGGGGGCGGCACCAAGGACACCTGGGTGCTCGAGGGGGCCCAGTCATGAGCCTGCTTTCGCGGTATGCCGAGGACTTGTTCTGGCTCGCTCGCTACATCGAACGAGCCTCGAACCTTGCCCGCATCGTCGAGACGCAAGTGGCCTACGACCGGGGCCGCGACGAGGACGTGTCGTGGGCCTGGCTGGTCGCACTGCACTCGGACCAGGAGCGATTCAACAAGTCGTATGGCGACGCGTCGTTCGCCAACGTGATCCGGTTCTACGTCGCCGACATGGAGAATGCCGGCTCGGTGCGTTTCTCGCTCAGAGCGGCGCGTGAGAACGCGCGTGCACTGAGGGCCGTAATCCCCACCGAAATGTGGAACCATCTCAACGAGTTCTATAACCGCTTCCTGATTGTCTCGGATGCCGATCTGGAGCCGATCCGGCTGTGGCGCACGTGCGCGCAGATCAAGGATGGCTGCTATGCGCAGATCGGTGTCGCGGAAAGCACGCTCTATCGCGACGAGGGGTGGCGGTTCTTTCGCATCGGATTGATGCTGGAGCGCGCGGACCAGACCAGCCGCCTTCTCGACGTCAAGTTTGCACAACTCGCGACCGGCCTGCAGCCAGCGGATCGGGCTGGAGACGCCACGTTCTGGTCGCTCGTGCTTCGGTCGGCGGCCGCCTATCAGGCTTTCGTCAGGCTGGAGCGGCGCGGCGCCGACCCGAACAGGGTCGCCCGGTTCCTGCTGATCAACTCGAGCCACCCCCGCTCGGTCGCCTTCAGCGTCATGCAGATCAAGATGCTGCTGCACGAGCTTGGGTCAGGCTACGGCCTCAGGCAATCGCGGCACGCGCAAGAGAAGATCGAGGCATTGCTCGAGGTGCTACAGGTCGCTGCGATGGAGCCGGATCTCGTCAGCAAACTGCACGCGATCAACGACAGCCTGCAGCGCAGCCTGATCGAGCTCACGAACGAACTTGGGCTGCGCTTCTTCGGACACCCCCCACCGGAGGCCGTCGAGCCTTCACAGCTCGCAACCGGGGCGCAATCGCAATCGCAACGCCAATCGTCGACCTGAGAAGCCCGATGGTCGCGTCCCGGCCATTGCGAACACATAGAGCCCACACCGTATGACGCTCAACGTCGCGCTCACCCACCGCACCAGCTACACCTACGACCGTCTGATCGGCGTCTCTCCGCAGGTGATCCGGCTTCGCCCAGCGCCACACTGCCGGACACCCATCCTCAGCTACAGCTTGACGCTCGAGCCGAAACTGCATTTCCTGAACTGGCAGCAGGACCCGTTCGGCAATTTCCTGGCGCGTGTCGTCATTCCCGAGAAGACGCGAGAGCTTTCGGTCACCGTCGATCTCGTGGCCGACATGGCGGTGATCAATCCTTTCGACTTCTTCATGGAGGAAGGGTCGACGGAGTGGCCGTTCGCCTACGAGGCGGGCCTTGCCAAGGAGTTGCAGCCGTATCTCATTCCGGACCCAGCTGGGCCGCGGCTCGCTGCCTATCTCGCGGGCATCGACCGCACGCCCCGCACCACGATCGATTTCCTGTGCGACCTCAATCGCCAGTTGCAGCAGGACATCAAGTACCTGATCCGGATGGAGCCGGGTGTGCAGACCCCGGAGGAGACGCTCGGCAAGGCGGCCGGCTCGTGCCGCGACTCGGGCTGGCTGCTCGTGCAGATCGCGCGGCACCTCGGCCTCGCAGCGCGCTTCGTCTCGGGCTATCTGATCCAGCTCGTTCCCGACGTGAAGTCGCTGGACGGGCCTTCGGGGGCCGAGAGCGACTTCACGGACCTGCATGCTTGGACCGAGATCTACGTAGCGGGGGCGGGGTGGATCGGGCTCGACCCAACGTCGGGCCTGCTGACGGGCGAAGGACACATCCCGCTCGCTGCGACACCGGCGCCATCGAGCGCGGCGCCGATCAGCGGCAGCCACGAGAAGGCAGAGGTGACGTTCGCGTTCGACATGAGCGTGGCACGCATCGCAGAGAGCCCGCGCGTCACGAAGCCCTACTCGGACGAGCAGTGGGCGCGAATTCTCGACGTCGGCCATGCCGTCGACCGCCGTCTATCGGATGGTGACGTGCGCCTGACGATGGGCGGCGAGCCGACCTTCGTCTCGGTGGACGACATGGACGGCGCGGAGTGGAGCACAGCCGCTGTCGGGCCGACGAAGCGGCGCCTTGCCGAAGACCTCGTGCGGCGCCTGGAGCGGCGGTTCGCGCCGGGCGGGCTGCTGCATTACGGGCAAGGCAAATGGTACCCGGGCGAGCAGTTGCCTCGCTGGGCATTCGCGCTCTATTGGCGGGCGGACGCCCAGCCGCTCTGGGAAGACCAAGCGCTGATCGCGCGCGAGGTGACGACCAGAACGCCGAGCATCGCGGAGGCGGAGACGTTCGCGGCCAACCTCTGCGAAGAGCTGGATCTTCCGTCTGCGAGCGCACTACCAGCCTACGAGGACACCGGTCACTTCGTCCTGATCGAGCAGAAGCTGCCGATCAGCACGACGCCGGCGGAAAACAAGCTCGCGGATCCCGCCGAGCGAAAGCGGCTCATCTCCGTGTTTGATCGCGGCCTCGAAGCGCCGGTCAGCTTCGTGCTGCCGATTCAAGCCTGGCAAACGCGCGACCGCAAGCGACGCTGGGTGACGGAGCGGTGGTCGCTCAGGCGCGACAAGCTGTTCCTCATTCCTGGCGACTCGCCGGCCGGATTCAGGTTGCCGCTCGGATCGCTGCCCTATCTTCCGCCGCTGGAGACGCCGCAGGTGGTGCCGCGCGATCCATTCGATGCGGCACCGCCACTGCAGGAGCGGCAGACGTTGATGCAGCGCCGACGCAGCGGCCTCGCGGATGCGTCGCAAGTAACGCCCGCGGCGCCAAGTGACGTCGGGGGCAGCGTCCGGACCGCGCTGACCGTCGAGCCTCGCGACGGGCATCTTTGCGTGTTCATGCCGCCGCTCGAGGATGCCGACGACTATGCCGCACTGATCGCGGCCGTGGAGGAAGCGGCGCGCAAGACGGGGCTTCCCGTGCACGTCGAGGGCTACACGCCGCCAAATGATCCGCGCCTCAACGTGATCAAGGTGACACCGGACCCGGGTGTGATCGAGGTGAACGTGCAGCCGGCGGGGAGCTGGGACGAGGCAGTGACGATCACGACGGCGCTCTACGAGGAAGCGCACCTGTCGCGGCTTGGAACCGAGAAGTTCATGCTGGATGGCCGCCACACCGGCACCGGCGGCGGCAACCACATCGTGCTCGGCGGGCGGACCCCGCAGGACAGTCCGTTCCTGCGGCGCCCCGACCTCCTCGCCAGCATCATCGCCTACTGGCAAAATCATCCATCGCTTTCGTATCTGTTTTCGGGGCTGTTCATTGGTCCGACAAGCCAGGCTCCACGCATCGACGAGGCGCGCCACGAGAGCCTCTACGAAATGGAGATCGCGCTCGCGCAGATCCCCGACCCGGTTGCGGGCACAGTGCCGCCGTGGCTGGTCGACCGCATCTTCCGCAACCTGTTGGTCGATTCCACCGGCAACACGCATCGTTCCGAGATCTGTATCGACAAGCTCTACTCGCCGGAAGGGCCAACGGGGCGGCTGGGCCTCGTCGAGTTCCGCTCATTCGAAATGCCGCCGCACGCGCGCATGAGTCTCGCCCAGCAACTGCTGCTGCGCGCGCTGATTGCGCGGTTCTGGGAGCGGCCCTACCGCAACGGGCTGGTGAGATGGGGCACCGCCCTGCACGACCGGTTCATGCTGCCGCATTTCGTCTGGACGGATTTCCTGGATGTGATCGGCGACATCCGGGATGCCGGCTTCCCGATCGAGGCCGCGTGGTTCCTGCCGCACTTGGAGTTTCGTTTTCCGCGCTACGGGACCATCGAGGCCGGCGGGATCGCGGTTGAGATTCGACAGGCTCTCGAGCCCTGGCATGTGCTCGGCGAGGAAAACGTGATCGGCGGGACAGCCCGATACGTGGACAGCTCGCTGGAACGAGCGCAGGTGCGTGTCTCCGGCGGAACCGACGACCGCTACGCGGTGACCTGCAATGGCGCCATGTTGCCCCTGACGGGGACGGGGGTGCGGGGCGAGAAAGTTGCCGGCGTGCGTTACCGGGCCTGGTGGCCACCCTCAGCGCTGCATCCGACCGTGCCTACGCATGTGCCGTTGGTGTTCGACGTGGTCGATATGTGGTCAAGGCGGTCCATCGGAGGGGCGCGTTATCACGTCTCGCATCCCGGCGGGCGCAACTTCGAGGTGTTTCCGGTCAACTCCTATGAGGCCGAAGGTCGGCGTCTCGCCCGGTTCGAGGATACGGGCCATTCACCAGGGCCTCTGCGACCGGTCGTCCCGACGGCGCCCAACCCCGACTACCCATTGACGCTGGATTTGAGGCGCAGTCGCTGAGCCTTTTGGCATTGATCGTTGCAATTCAACCAACCGCGACATTTGCGCAACATCACAGGAGTTCGGGTAGGCTAGATTGCCACGCAAGGTGCGCCGCGGGCGTGTCTCCGCGCTGAACAATCGGGAAAACCGGGACATGACGGTCGACGCCCACACGCAGGAACGCGAGTTGGATCTGCTCGAAGGATATTGCCCTGCCAGCGGCGCCTATGACGAGTTGGTCGGGCCTGATCGGACTCCGCGCCCGCATTGGTCGACGTTTCTGCACGCTTTGCGGCGGCTGACGCCGCGGGACCGCTTGGCACGCGCCTCGCGGCTCGATCGCCAGGTGCGCGAGACGGGCCTCGTTCACGACGTGTTTGCAGATCCCGAAAAGCCGCAACAGCAGTGGCGCCTCAACCTGATGCCGCTGATCCTTTCGGCGGACGAATGGAGCTGGCTCGAGCGGGCCATCAGCCAGAGGGCACGGCTGTTCAACGCCATTCTTGCCGACGTCTACGGCCCGCAGCGACTGCTCAGGCGGGGCAAAATACCGCCGACCCTGGTGTTCGGCGATGCGTCTTATCTGAGGGCCTGCCAAGGCATCCAGCCGGCGGAGGGACACCTCCAGTTCTATGCGGCCGATCTCGCCCGATCCTACGATGGAAGCTGGCGGGTGATCGACAATCATGCCGAGACGCCGGCCGGCGTCGGCTATGCGGTGGCCAACCGTGTGATGCATGCCGACGTGACGGACGATCTTTTCTCAGAGTGTCGCGCGCGACGGATCTCGACCCATTTCAGCAATCTGCAGTCGGCACTCGCCGAGCGCTCGGGACGCGGCGACCCGACGGTCGCGCTGCTGACGCCCGGCCCAGCGCACGGCGACTATTTCAGCCATGCCTACCTCGCACGGTACCTCGACCTAGCGCTGGTCGAAGGCGGCGACCTCCGGGTGGTGGGCGACGAGGTGTTTCTCAAGACGCTGGAAGGCTTGAAAAAGCTCGATCTCCTGGTGCGCTGCATCGAGGGTGGCAAAGCCGACCCACTGGAACTCGATCCGTCGAGCTTCCTCGGGCCTTCAGGACTGGTCCACGCCAGTCGCCGGTCTCCAGGACTCATGATCAACGCGATCGGTTCGGCTGTGATCGAGAACCGCGCGCTCGGTGCGTACCTGCCCGGGCTCTGCGAGGAGTTGCTCGGAGAAGCCTTGATGCTGCACGACGCTCCGCGCTGGTGGCTCGGCGACGAGACAGCCCGGCAGCACGTAGAGGATCGGCTCGACGAGTTCGTGATACGGCCCGCCAGCGAAGGCACGGGCCGCCCAGGGCAAGCCGTGAGAGGGCGCGTGGCGGGCGTTCTTTCGGCCGACGAGCGCACGCAGCTGATCATCGACCTCAAGCGTCACGGCGAGGCCCTCGTCGCCGAGCAACGGGCCGGTTTCGGCACTATGCCGTCGCTGACCAGCCAGGGGTTGCAGCAGAAAGCCTTCGGGCTGAGACTGTTCGCGGCGGCATCGAGCGATGGCTTCAGCGTGATGCCCGGCGGGCTCGCGATGGGCGTCGATGCAGAAACGGCGGTTGCGCTGAGCACGTCCGACGGCGAGACGCACGACGTCTGGGTGATGGCCAGCGAGCCCGAGCGACCGCATTCGAGCCTTTGGCGCCCGCGCCTGGAATCGGCGCTGGTGCAACGCTCGCAGCGGACACTCCAGAGCCGCGTCGCCGACAACCTGTTCTGGCTCGGCCGCTACCTCGAGCGAGCGGACTGGACGATGCGCGTGATCCGCTCGAGCCTTGGCCGGCGACTCGAATATCTCGAGTCCGCCCCGACCCGGCACGCGGGGGACGTGTGCCTCGAGATGCTGATCTCGAAGGGCGCCGCACTCAGCATCCCGGCCGGGTCGCGGCGGGTGTCAGGACGCTCCGCGACGCTCGCCGGGCAACTGGTCTCGGAGCGGGACAGCACCTACAGCGTGATCAACTCGTTCGATGGCATCTACCGGGTTGCCAGCCTGACCCGAGATCGGTTGTCACTCGAAGCGTGGCGGACGCTGGCTTCGTTCCGAGTCGACGAGACGTGGCGGCGCAGAATGGCTGAAGCAAGCGCCAGCGAACTGCAGGACGAGATCGAGGACAAGCTATCGCTGGTGGCGACCTTCAGCGGGCACTTGCACGAGAACATGACCCGCAATTTCGGCTGGTTCTTCCTCGACATGGGACGGCGGCTGGAGCGGGCCTACAATCTCTGCGACGTGCTGCATCTGCTGTTCCATGCCGGACAGAGCGAGGATGAGAGCAACGAGCACCTGAACTTCATACTGCGGCTCGCCGACAGCTACATCACCTACCGATCGCGCTACCGTCTCCAGCCTATGCTGCCGCTCGTGCTCGATCTGCTGGTCATGGATGAGACAAACCCGAGAAGCGTCGCCTATCAGGTCGCGGGTCTCATGCGCCATCTCGAGGCGCTGCCGCAGCAGTCCGGCGGCAATGCGCTGACGCGCGAACGTCGCATCGTGCTGGCGCTGCAAACCGCGATCCGGCTTGCCGACGTGACCGAGCTTGCGACCGTGGGGTCCGACAAGGTCCGCCCCGCGTTGGCGACCCTGTTGCGGCAGGCGCTGAAGGACCTGCCCGAACTTTCCGATGCGATCTCGCGGCGCTACTTCAGGCTTGTCGACGACCAGCCGCACCGCGTCGTGCTTCGCCACGAGGCGTGAGCAACATGATCTACGAGGTGAGCCATCGGACGTCCTACCGCTACGAGTCGACCGTTACCCAGTCGCAGCATCTGATCCACCTGGCGCCGCGCGCGGTTGCCCGGCAAACGGTGCAGCGGCACATGCTGCTGATCGAGCCGACGCCGACGTGGCGTCACGACTTCACCGACTACTTTGGCAATCCCGTCTCGGTGCTTGGCATCGACAACGAGCATCGCGAACTCGTGATGCATGCACGCAGCACGATCGATGTCGCGGCGCGCGGACCGATCGACGTCAAGGCCGGGAAAGCCTGGGACGAGGCGCGTCAGCGATCTGGCGGGCGCAATCACGACACCGATCTCGACGTCGCACAGTACGCGCTGCCGTCGCCAGCAACGGCGACCGGCGCGGCCGTACTCGACTATGCGCGTCCGTCCGCCCAACCGGGACGGTCTGTTCTGGCGGTGGCGTGGGATCTCACGTGCCGGATCTATGACGACTTCGAATTCGACAGCCAGGCGACGGACGTGTCGACCCCGGCCATCGAGGTGCTGCGGAAGCGTCGCGGGGTGTGCCAGGATTTTGCGCATCTGGCACTGGCGTGCTTGCGGGCGCACCGCATCTCGGCTCGCTACGTCAGTGGGTATATTCTCACACGGCCGCCGCCGGGCATGGTGCGGATGCAGGGCGCGGACGCCTCGCACGCGTGGTTCTCGGTGTGGGCACCGGAGACCGGCTGGGTGGACTTCGACCCGACGAACCGATTGATGCCCAGCGACGAGCACATCGCCTTCGCCTACGGCCGAGAGTACGGCGACATCAGCCCGATCAGCGGTGTTCTGCTCGGCGGCGGCCGGCACCACGTCGACGTCGCGGTTGACGTGGTGCCCGTGGTGAGCGCGCCCCGGCCCGGAGAGTAGGCCGAAGCCGCAGCCCTAAATCCGCCGGTCGAAGGACTGGAGCGTATCCTGCCGAAGCTGGAAAAGCTGGGCCGGCCGAGCCGAGGCGCGGCTGCGCTCGCCGACGACCGGCTCGAGAATACGCAGTTCGTCCATTTTCCGGCGGAAGGCGCTATCGTTGAGCGAGGTGTCCATGACGCGCTCGTAGACCGACCTCAACTCGGAGAGTGTGAACGTCTCGGCCAACAGGAACGCCGGCAGGGTTGAATAGGCGCCCTTCGTGCGCAGCCGGTCCATGGCGGTGATCACGATGAGGTTATGGTCGAAAGCCAGCGCCCCGGGATCATTGGCAGAGCGCCAGACCAGACCTCGCGCGCCGGCCGCCTCCAACTGCTTGCCAGGCGCCAGCGCGTAGTAGGCGACTGTCGCAGCCCACCCGCGAGGATCGCGCCGGGGGCCCGAGAACGTCATCAACTGCTCGCAATAAATGCCGCTCAGCCCGGCCTTCTGCGCGAGCACGCGCCGCGCCGTGGCCAATGTGTCGGCGTCCTCGTCGACGTGAACGTAGCCGCCGATCAGAGCCATCGTGCCCCGGAACGGCTCGGCCTCGCGCTTCTGGACCCCCACCAGAAGGCCTTCCGGCCCAAGGGTCAGGAGGACCACGTCGATGGTCAGAATGGGGCGCTCGTAGTCGATCGGCTCGGCCATGCTTCGCTGGATAGACCTCTTCGTTTAAATTGCAAATTGCAAATTGCAATTTACTAGGCTATAGTCTGTCGCATGAGCAACGAGCACACATCTCCCGAAGCCGTCCTGGCGGTGCCACTCGATCAGCCGGAGCTGATCTTCTCGGGCACACCAAACGACATTCGCGGTCAGTGGCGGCGCCTCGCCGCCCAGTTCCACCCCGACAACAATCCGGCCAACGCCGAGGCGGCGCGCGCCTTCCAGCACCTCGTTGCGCTTCGGGAGGCAGCTCAGGCAAGGATCAAGGCCGGCACCTGGCCCAGTGCGGGCGAACGGCACCTGATTACCCGCGACGGTCGACATTTCCGGCTCAAGTATCTCAGGGTCCGGCCGTTCGAGCTGGGGGTATGCTACGTCGGGCGCTCGACGCTGGCCTTTGCGATCCATCACGAAGCGCGCGAGCTGGCGGAAGCCGCGGTGGACCGAATGCGCTCGCTCGGCTTTGCCGATCTCGCCATGCGCCGCGAGCTGGCGCGCCTGCTGCCGCGCGTGCAAGCGGTAACGGAAACGGTAGATCTCCGCGTCGTCATCCTGGAGCGCGATCCGGAACTGGTGCTGCTTGCCGATTTCATCGAGCATCTCGGCGGCAGAATCGAGCCGCGCCATGTCGCCTGGATCGTCAGCGGGCTCGAGCACCTCGCCTGCTACCTCGGAACGCAAGATCTGGTGCATGGGGCGATCGGACCCGACACCGTCCTGGTCGATCCCGTCTCGCACCGGGTGGCACTACTCGGGGGGTGGTGGTACGCGACCGGGACAGCCCGACCGCTGATCGCACTGCCGGAACGGACGCTCAGACTGATGCCGCCGACCGCGCTCGACGGCGGGCGTGCCGTGACGGAAATCGATCTCGAGCTGATCCGGCTGACGGCCCGCGAATGCCTCGGCGATCGCTCCGGCACACGGCTGCGCACTGACCCGCAGGTGCCTTCAGCCCTGTCGGACTGGGTGCTCTCGGCGCCCCATCCCACCGCGCACGAGGACTATGCGGCTTGGGAGGCTGCTCGCGAGGCGAGCTTCGGCCCACGCCGCTTCTCGGAGACCGGCGTCACCGCCGGCGACATCTACCCCTCCCCCCTAGCCACAAGACGATGAGGAGTTGCGTCATGGGACACGGACGTTGGGATGCGAGCGACTGGGCGAGCTACGCGGCCCGGACGACCAAGGGCAGGGCAGCCCACGAGATCTTCGCGGCCCGCGGGATGAGTAGCCGTTTCGATCCGGCATCGATCACCGTGCGGGAATCGCGGGACAGCCCCGACAACCCGGCATCGACCGCGATCATCCTGGCGAGCGACGTCACCGGCTCGATGGGCGCCATCGCCGAGGTGATGATCCGCAGTGGTCTCGACACGACGATGCGCGAGATCCATGCGCGCCGTCCGGTCACGGACCCGCATGTGATGGTGATGGCGGTGGGCGATGCCGAATGCGACCGGGCGCCCTTGCAGGCCACCGAGTTCGAGGCGGATGTGCGGCTCGCCGAGCAGCTGAAGGAGCTGTGGATCGAGGGTGGCGGCGGTGGCAACGCGGGCGAATCCTATCACCTCCCCTGGTACTTCGCGGCGATGCAGACCTCGATCGACTGCCTCGAGATGCGCGGCAGGAAGGGCTACCTTTTCACCATCGGCGACGAGCCGATCCTCGGTGGCATCACGCGGCGCAACCTCGGCCGGGTGCTCGGAAAGCCGGTGGAGCGTGACCTCTCCTCCGCCGAGATGCTGGCGATGGCGGCGCGCAGCTACGAGGTGTTCCACGTCTTGCTGACCAACGTCGGCTACGCGGCCTCGCATCCCGACGAGGTCATGGAGACCTGGCGGCCGCTACTCGGACAGCGCGTGATCGCCTGCGACGACCACACAAAGATCGCGGAGGTGATCGTGTCGACGATCCAGGTGGCGGAAGGGGCCGATGCTCGCGCCGTCTCGGGCTCGTGGGGCGGCTCGACCAGCGCGACCGTGGCGCGTGCCGTCAAAAGCCTGGCCCCCGTGCCACCCGCGAAAGGCCAAAGCCTCGTCCACTTTTTCGGCCGCTGACTTTCACCCGTCCATGCAGGAGCGCAACCATGAGCAAGTCTGTGCAGACGTTCGCAGCCGCCGCTGTCGTCGGAGCGGCCTACGGCGACGAAGGGAAGGGGCTGCTGACCGATGCGCTGGCAGCGCCGCTCGGCAGCGACGGGGTCGTCATTCGCAGCAATGGCGGCGCGCAGGCCGGCCACACGGTCGAGCTGCCCGATGGGCGCAGGCACGTCTTTCACCACGTGGGAAGTGGTGCGCTTGCGGGCGCCGCGACCTTCCTGTCACGGTTTTTCGTGGCGCATCCGATCGTACTGCGGGAGGAGCTTGCCGCACTCGGTGCACTGGGCGTCGCGCCGCGACTGATGATCGATCCGGCGGCTCCGGTCACAATCCCCTTTGACATGATGATCAATCAGGTCGTCGAGAGGTCTAGGGGGGCGGCACGCCACGGGAGCTGCGGGCTCGGGCTCGGGGAAACGATGGAGCGCAGCCAACAGCCGGGCCTCGTGGTCCGCGCGGGCGACCTGGTCGACGAGCCGCGGCTGCGCATGATCCTCGGCCGGGTGCGCGCGACGTGGGTTTCGGCACGGCTTCACCGGCTCGGCGTCGCCTCGCTCACCGAGGAGGAGCGGAGCCTGCTGCATTCCGAGGCAATCGAGGAGCGATGGCTGCAGGACGTCGCGGCTTTCGTCGAGGCGGTGGCGATCGGGCGGCCACGCCTCGCAGGGCGAGGGATCGTTTTCGAGGGTGCGCAAGGCTTGCTGCTCGACCAGGATCGCGGCGCGTTCCCGCACGTTACGCGGTCGAATACCGGCCTCAAAAACATGATTTCCCTCGCTCGTGACCTCGGCATCGGGCACCTCGATATCGTCTATGCGACGCGGATCTATACGACGCGGCATGGCGCTGGACCTCTCGCCCATGCCTACGCAGGCGCACCCTATCCGGGCATCGTCGACCGGACGAATATCGCCAACTCATGGCAGGGGGCGTTGCGCTTTGCGCCACTGGACCTCGATCTGTTGAGCGGGGCGATCCGTGCGGATCTCGACGACCTCGGCGGATCGGATCTCACGCATTCCCTGGGCCTCGCGGTGACGTGCCTCGATCAAGTCGGCCGGGCGGTGGAATACCGGGAGCGCGGAGCGGCGCGGTACCTGTCGCCGGAGGATGTCGCATCGGCCGCGGCGGATGCCGTAGGGGCTGCGCTGCTGCTGCGGAGCCGAGGCCCCACGCGGGCCACGATCGAGCGCGAGACGCGAGCCGCACGGTTCGGCGACGTTCGGTCGGCAGCGGCAGCGTTACCGCGCTCGGAGGCACTTGCATCGTGAGCGGGTTTGCGCCATAAGGCGTGCCTGTCGATTGCGGCGCAACGAATGCGCCGTGATCCTCCGGATGCGGGTGTAGCTCAGCGGTAGAGCATCACGTTGCCAACGTGAGGGTCGAGGGTTCGATCCCCTTCGCCCGCTCCAATATCGGTCTTCGAGCAACTTCCTCGATTTGGTCCGCACGGGTGGCGGCCGCCATTGCGCATGGCAACACATCCCTCTTGGCGTTGGATCGATTGCTTCGCTGCAGAGTGCTTGTGGTATCTCGGTAACCAAACTACAACCATCCGGTCGATGCTTCGCCAGTGCGACATGCGGAGTGCAACTAGACTTGATGGACGGCGCAAGATGACCGGCATTCTCGTCGATGCGGCCGGGGAGCTATGGCCCGACACATCTCCGACCCTCCAAGCCGCATTCCGGGCGAAACTGCCAACCCCGGAGTTCTGCAAGTTCTGTGTGCTGAATCTGGGCTTCGCCCATATCGGGAAGTCGCGGAACGGGCTCGCGTTGTCCTGGCGTCCAACGACCCTCACGGGTGCAACCTTCGCTGGCCTCATGATGGCGCTGTCGGACGAGCGACAAGCGCGCGTCTCGATCGCAACACTCGCCGAGGATTGGGCCTATGAGCTGGTGCCATCGATCGACGCGGCAAGACGGCGGCTGATCCACGTCTTCAACACGGCGACATGCGAGCAGGAAGGCCACTACCTGGCGCGGCGCCGGAGGGTCGAAAGCCTCAGATCCGGCGATCACCTGCCTCGCCTGCTCAATGCGCTCGAAATGGCGGGGGACCAGGTTACGCCGCTCACCGTCTGGTCGGTGCTCGAGAAACTCGGGAATGGGCGCTACGTGCTCGTGAAGCCCGACCAAGGCAAGCCGTCACTGCCGGTCGTCACGTGGGGCTCCGGGTACAAGCGGTACACTCCAGACTGGGCTCTCAGAAAGACTGGCCAAGCCTTCGAGGAACAGCCCGACCGCGCCTACGCGCGCTTCGCCTCTGTCGGCTATCGCGAGGCGTTCCATCGGGGGGAAACGGTCGTCGAGGATGTGGCGACCTCGACTTGGTGGCCAGGTCGAGGTCGCACGCGGTTTACCTACACGCGCCTGCTTGTCCCACTGAACATCGCGGGCAGGGGCACCTACGTGCTAAGCAGTTCGCAGGACATTGCTCTGGTCGAGCCCGGCCTCAAGCTCGCTCATGAAGTTGGATAGCTCGACAAAAAGCTCGTCCTCGGCGATCCAGACCATGCCGCCTTCATAGCTGCCCATCTCGAAATCGCGGAAGGCTACCCCGAGTTCGATGTGTTGATAGCCGTTACGCCTTGGAAAGCCGCTGGCTATGAGTTTCTCAGAGTTGATCGCCAGCGAGAGATCCGTTCTCCATCGCGCGTAGGCGTACAATCTCGACACTCTCGCCACCAATGCTCCGAGCAAGCGACCCCGGACACTTGGATGCCACCAAGCTGCACCGTGAAGCGCGACCTTTCCGGATATGGAGGCTGCAGAAGGTGCAGTCACGATGCATCGTTCCTGGGGACGCAATCTCCGTTCGGGAGACGCGTAGAAAACGCGCATGCTTTCCGCCTCGTCCTTGAAATTGGTCCCCGTCCAGTCGAAAACAATGGTGCCCTGAGCGACAACAACCTCACCGGCTGCGTTACGGCCGATCAGAACGTAGCCCTTGTCGAGATCACACAGCCCGTTGGCCGGATCGTATGACGGCACGATCGGCAGCCAGCTGTCTCGATTGCGCCGGTTCGTCTCCACCAGCTCCTCGAACGTGCCGAAGCCAAGAGATATGCCCTTTTCGCGCAACGCAGTGTCGGCCATCAGGAAAAATCGTGCGAGCTCCTCTCGGGGACCGTAGTCGATGCGAATATCGGTCAACTTCTTCGCAGGCTGAGAGCGCGAACTCTGGACCTTGATTGGCAGGGACGAGGAACGTTTGGTCTTCGATGCATTGGTGGACATGGAATCACCCCTTGGGTTGGTGCGACGGACGCTCTTTACCAACCCTGGGTTGGTCTGTCCGCCTCGTTCCGTGACCTGAAGTAGTTGACCTGCAACAGCGATGATCTACGATGAGGGCATCAAAAACACCGGCAGAGATTTGATTTCATGAATAAGAGGTTAAGAGCGGCGGCGACCGGAGCATCTGATCCGGCCAGCGGCCGGCGCGCCGGATCGGCTGACGCGGAGATCGGACGCCGCATCAGACAGATTCGCACCGAACATCGGATGACGCAGGATTCGCTGGCGGAGAAGCTCGGGCTGTCGTGTCAGCAGATCCAGAAGTACGAGAACGGAACCACCCGCATCAGCGCGTCGCGGCTCGTCCAGATCGGCCGCCTGTTCAATGTTGCCGTCAGTGATCTTCTCGTGGATGGCCGCGCCGACGGACCGTCCCACATTGCACGGAGCGATGCTGCAAGGGCGGATCAGCCGTCAGCGCAAGAGGTGCTCGAACTCGTTCAAGCGTTCTGCTCGACCCGGAACGTCGACGCCCGCGCCCGTATCCTGGAGATGGCCAAGTTTTTAGCGGGGCTGGACGCGGCGTGACGAGCCGCTGGGGCCAGGCTCATCGATCACGATCCATGCTCGAGCCGGTCAGGGCGCAGATCTGCGTCGTGACCGGACACGGTAACGTCACATTCCGCCATATTTGATGCGCGAGCGACGGTGTTCGACGATTCGTCGACGCCGGCGCGGGACCGACATTGCGAGCCGCCAAGGCGAAGGTCGGGCTTCGCGACCAGCGAGGGGATCGAGCCGCATGTTCCGCTGGAAGAAGCGCGACGAGGGTTTCGAGTGGCATAAGTACGTTCGTACAACGATCAAACTGCGCCGGGAGGCACGCCGCGACAAGGCTCACGCGCTCGGCGCACAGGTGGCCGATGGTGCGAGAGCCGCGGGTGCCGTGGCGGACGGGCTCGCCAAGAGCGGCGCAGAGCGGATCGGGAGTGTCGCGCGCCTTGCCGCCGCGCGGCTCGGTCAATCAGCGGTTGGGATGATGGTCTATGCCGGGGTTGGGCTCGGCGGGCTCGCGCGGGGCTTGGGTACATGGATCGCAAAGGGCACCGACCTCCTCGGGCGACCGGGGGTCGGGGGTCCGCTGACGTTCATCGGGTTGATCGCGACAGTGGCCGGGATTGCGCGCGCGCTGCTCGGGGCGAGGGGCCTCGACGGGGAAGCCATCGCTGCGCTGAGCATTGGAGGCGCTTGCGTTGCGCTCGGTGTCGGTCCCGCACTCTGGCTTGGTCACGCTGCCTTGCCGACGCGCCTCATTGCGCCGGTTACTGGATTGCCGCGGCGGCCATGGCTGGTCGCGGGCGCGGCGGCGGCGGTGACCCTGATCGGCGCGATCGGCTTTACGCTGATGCCAGGGGGCTTGGCACTGCCGCGACTGGCAAGCCTGCCGACGTTGCCATTCACGAGCGCCGAGACCGTGTCAGGGCGGGCCACCGTGATCGCGCCGGATCTTCTGCGGATCGGCGAACGGAAGGTGCGACTCGCAGGGATCGAGGCGCCGGATGCCAATCAACGCTGCCTCAGAGCCGGAGCACGTCCAGGCGGCCGGACATGGCCGTGCGGGCAGGACGCGCGCGAGGCGATGCAACGCCTGGTGCAAGGGCAGGTGATCAATTGCGATGTTGGCGGCAAGGACGCGGCGGAGGTCGCGACTGGCCGATGCCGCGTCAAGGACGCTGATATCGGAGAAATGCTGGTCAAGGCGGGGCATGTATTCGCCGACGCCGGGGTGATGGCCTCGTATCGCGCAGCCGAGGACGTCGCCAAGGCAGCGAAGACTGGGATCTGGAGTTCGGCCGAGCCCGAACGTCCAGCGGTTTGGCGTGATCGGCTATGGGCTGCGGCGAAGAGGGAGGCGCCCGATGGGTGCCCGATCAAAGGGCGAGTGCAGGGCGACGAGCGCGTCTACCTGCTGCCCTGGACGTCGAATTACGCGCGGGTGCGGGTGCGGAAGGGGCGCGGCGAGCGTTGGTTCTGCACGCAGGACGAAGCCGAGGCCGCAGGTTGGCGGAAAGCTCAAAACGGTTAGTTCAGAGGCACGCTGCGCTGGCGCCTCGGCCGCGATGCGGTTTAAAGTCAAGGCGGCTAGCGCCGGTAACAGTGGGCTGGCATCGCCTGACATGCCGCCATAGGCCGACCATGAGCTTCGTGAGCGTCTTTACCGCCCCCTACTTCGACCCGAAAGCGCTTCGCGTCGAACTCACGGCGCTGTTTCGTGCCAGTGGGGACAACGAAACGGCTGCGCGGCCTATGGTGCTCGATCGTCTTAAGACGCTGCTCAAGGATTCGCGTGATCTCGCGCGCCTCGCGCTGGAGGCCGACGGCAAGGGGCGGCAGTGCGCCGAGGGGCTCAGCCAGTTCCAGGACGAGCTGATCCGGCTGCTCTACGACTACACAACGGCTCACGTCTACCGGACCGACAATCCGGATGATGCCGAGCGCATGGCGATCATTGCGACCGGCGGCTATGGGCGCAACCTGATGGCGCCCGGCTCGGACATCGATCTTCTGTTTCTGCTGCCCTACAAGCAGACGGCCTGGGGCGAGAGCGTGATCGAGTACATGCTCATGCTGCTCTGGGATCTCGGGCAGAAGGTGGGACATGCGGTCCGCACCGTCGACCAGACGATCCGCTTCGCCAACGCCGACATGACGATCCGAACGTCGCTGCTCGATACGCGCCTCATCCTGGGCGACCGGGGCCTAGCCGCAGAACTCGAACGGCGCTTTGCAGCGGAAGTGGTGCGCGGAACTGCCAGCCAGTTCTTCGAGGCAAAGCTCACGGAGCGGGACCAACGCCATCAGCGGTCGGGTGCCTCGCGATACCTCGTCGAGCCGAACATCAAGGACGGCAAGGGCGGGCTGAGGGATCTGCACACCCTGCACTGGCTGGTCCGATATCTCACCATCGGCGCCGCCAACGGCGATAGTCATGCGCCGGCGATTTTCACGAGCGCCGAGCAAAGCACCTTCCGCCGCTGCGAGGAATTCCTTTGGACGGTGCGCTGCCACCTCCATTTCTTGGCTGGACGCCCTGAGGAGCGGCTGTCGTTCGACCGCCAGCCGGCGCTCGCGGGGCGGCTTGGCTACGTGGATCGCGGCGGGCTACGCGCCGTCGAGCGCTTCATGAAGCACTACTTTCTGGTCGCCAAGAACGTCGGCGACCTGACGACGATCCTGTGCGCGACGCTCGAGATGCAGCAGCTGGTCAGGACGCCCGCACTCGACGCGCTACTCGATCCGCTGGGCTGGCGAATGCGGCGGCGAATCCGGCGGACCAGCGATTTCCGGATCGACAACGGACGCCTCAACGTCGCCGACGCCAAGGCCTTCGAGCGCGATCCAGTCAACCTGATCCGGTTCTTCGCCTACGCGGAGGAAGCTCACGCTCGGGTGCACCCGGCCGCACTGCGCCTGATATGGCAATCGCTGAGGCTGATCGACGATACGGTGCGCAACGATGCGGAGGCCAACCGCATCTTCCTGTCGCTGCTGACCGCACCGGGCAATCCCGAGGCGACGCTCAGACGGATGAACGAGGCGGGCGTGCTCGGCCGGTTCGTGCCTGAATTCGGCGCAGTCGTGTCGATGATGCAGTTCAACATGTATCATCACTTTACAGTCGACGAGCATCTCATCCGCACGGTCGGGGTGGTGTCAGAGATCCTTCGCGGGGAAGCGCAAAAAGCGCATCCCCTCTCGCACCAGCTCATCAACTCGCTCGAGAACCCGCGCGTCCTCTACGTGGCGGCACTCCTGCACGACATCGCAAAGGGGCGTGAGGAGGACCACTCGATCGCGGGGGCACGGGTCGCGCGCAGCATCTGTCCGCGGCTCGGCCTCAGTACGACCGAGACGGATCTCGTCGAGTGGCTGGTGCTGCATCACCTCGATATGAGCACCATCGCGCAAAGTCGCGATCTGTCCGATGCGAAGACCAGCCGCGATTTCGCCGACATCGCCGAGACTGCGGAGCGGCTGAAGCTGCTGCTGATCCTGACTGTCGCCGACATTCGGGCTGTCGGGCCGACGACGTGGAACGGATGGAAGGGGCAGCTTCTGCGCACGCTCTACCATGAGACGCTACCGCTGGTCGAAGGACGGAAGACGAGCACGGGTGCGGCTGAGCGCGTGGCAGAGGCCAAGGCGGCGCTGCGGAAAGCGGCGGCGAGCGTCAACGCGGCGACGATCGAGCATTTCATGGATCGCCACTACGACGACTACTGGCTGAGAACGGACACCAAACGGCAGCTGCAGCACCTCAAGCTTGCAACCTCGGCAGCGGGTCGCAACATTCCATTCGCGACGCAGCATGCAACGGATGCATTCACGGCCGTGACGGAGCTTACCGTGCTCGCGCCGAACCATGCGCGGCTCTTGTCGATGTTTGCAGGGGCCTGCGCGGCAGCGGGAGCGAACATCGTCGGGGCATACATCACGACAACACGGGACGGAGCTGCTCTGGACACATTCCTGCTGAAGCGCGAGCTCGATCATGATGAGGACGAGGAGCGCCGGGCGCGCCGGATCGGCGAGACGATCGAGAAGCTGCTGAAGGGCGAAACGCGCCTCGATGCCCTGATGGCCAAGCGACGCGAGGCAAAGGGGCCTTTGCAGGCCTTCAGCGTGGACCCCGAGGTGGTGATCGACAATGGGGTTTCGGACCAGTTCACGGTGATCGAGGTGGTCGGTCTCGACCGCCCCGGCCTGCTCTACGAGGTCACCTCGGCGCTGTCAGATCTCAACCTCGACATCACGTCGGCGCACATCACAACATTCGGCGAGCGCGCGGTCGATGCCTTCTACGTGACCGACCTGACGAACAAGAAGATCGAGTCCCCGGAGCGTCAGAAGGCAATCCGGGAGCGGTTGGTCGGCGCGCTGCGCGGCGAGGCCGTGTCCGCCTGATGCGGCCCTGGCAAGCCAGACTGACACGGCGCGGTATGGGCCATTTCGCAGCTCGCGCGCAATCACTGCCCTGGCCGGCAATGCTTGCGAGCAACCATCACGCGATCGTCTCTTCTCGCCGAAGGCGGGCTGGGCTCTAATAAGCCAGCGGGCAGGACGCCGAGGTGGTTCGTCAGCCATGGGCCGTAGCGTGCGCAAAAAGGCAGTATGGACAGTGCGGATCGCCGTCATGGCGGCCGCGCTGATCGCCATCGTGATCGGGCTGGCACGCCCGGCTCTGGCCGAGACGGTCGATCTCCGGCTGGTGCTGGCCGTCGACGCCTCTGGCAGCGTGAGCGAGGCGCGCTTCGAGTTGCAGAAGCAGGGTTATGCTGCGGCCTTTCGCAATCGGCAGGTGCTGAAGGCCATCGAATCAGGCGCGCTCGGCAAAATCGCCGTCACGATGGTGCAGTGGACTGGCCCGGCGTTGCAGGTGCAGGTGATACCCTGGACAGTCATCTCGAACGAGGTCGAGACGAGCGCGTTCGCCGCAGCGATCGAAGCTGCGCCGCGGCGGCTTTTCTCGGGTGGCACATCGATCAGCGGGGCGATCGATCATGGCGTGAGACTTCTGTCGGAATGCCCACACCAGGCGACACGGAGCGTGATCGACGTCTCGAGTGACGGCGGCAACAACAGGGGACGACCCGCAAGCGCGGCGCGGGACGAGGCGGTCGCAGCCGGCGTGGTGATCAATGGGCTGCCGATCCTGGAGCTCGATCCGACGCTCGACGAGCACTACCTCAACAACGTGATCGGTGGGCCGAACTCGTTCATGGTGCCAGCGCACAGCTTTGCGGAATTCGCCGACGCGATCCTCAAGAAGCTCATCATCGAGATTGCCGATCTGCCTGCCGGGCGGGTACGACTGGTGGGCCACACCGCCAGGATATGCAAGCAATGCTGAAGGTTCGCCTGATCCCCTGCCTCGACGTCAAGGACGGCCGCGTCGTCAAGGGCGTGAGCTTCGTCGACCTGATCGATGCCGGCGACCCGGTGGAGGCGGCGGCGGCCTATGATGCGGCGGGAGCGGACGAGCTGTGTTTCCTCGACATCACCGCCAGCCACGAGAACCGGGATACGATCTTCCACATCGTCGAGCAGACGGCGGAGCGCTGCTTCATGCCACTGACGGTGGGCGGCGGCGTGCGCACGCTCGATGACATCCGGCGGCTGCTAAAAGCGGGTGCCGACAAGGTCTCGATCAACACGGCTGCGGTCAACCGGCGCCAGTTCGTCGCCGAGGGGGCGGAGAAATTTGGCGCCCAGTGCATCGTCGTCGCGATCGATGCCAAGCGCGTGTCGGGCGACGGCGAGACACCCCGCTGGGAGATTTTCACGCACGGCGGCCGGAAGCCGACAGGCATCGACGCGGTCGCGTACGCACGCGAGGTGGTGGCCCTCGGGGCCGGCGAGATCCTGCTCACGTCGATGGACCGGGACGGGACCAAGGCCGGGTTCGACATCGCGCTGACGCGGGCCGTTGCCGATGCGGTGTCGGTGCCAGTGATCGCATCGGGCGGCGTGGGCACGCTCGACCATCTCGTCGAGGGCGTGAGGGACGGGCATGCGAGCGCCGTGCTCGCCGCTTCGATCTTCCATTTCGGCACTTACTCGATCGGCGAGGCCAAGCGGCACATGGCCAACGCAGGCCTCGCGATGCGGCTTGACAGCTGACGAGCCGAGCGTCAGACTATTTCGTCGTGCGCCGCTTGTCGGGGTGGAGCGACTTGCCGAGGATGTGCTGGTCCTTGCCGATGACGTGGACCGTGGAGCCGACGATCAGCGGGTCGGGCCCACGGGCGACGGAACGGTCCTTCTCGGGATAGTCGATCTCCGAGAGGAAATGCACCATGGCATTCAGGCGGGCACGCTTCTTGTCGTCGGACTTGATGATAGTCCAGGGGGCGTCGGCGGTGTCGGTGTAGAAGAACATCGCCTCCTTGGCCTCGGTGTAGTCGTCCCACTTATCGAGCGAGGCGAGGTCGATGGGCGACAGCTTCCATTGCTTCAGCGGGTCGGTCTTGCGCGCCTCGAAACGGCGGCGCTGCTCGTCGCGGGTGACCGAGAACCAGTACTTGAAAAGGCGGACGCCGGAGCGAACGAGCATGCGCTCGAGGTCGGGGCACTGGCGCATGAACTCGAGATAGTCGTTCGGCTTACAAAACCCCATGACGCGCTCGACGCCAGCCCGGTTGTACCAGGAGCGGTCGAACAGGACGATCTCGCCGCCGGCGGGAAGGTGCTCGATGTAACGCTGGAAATACCATTGGGACTGCTCGCGCTCGGAGGGCTTCTCGAGGGCGACGACGCGGGCACCACGCGGGTTGAGGTGCTCCATGAAGCGTTTGATCGTGCCGCCCTTGCCAGCGGCGTCACGGCCCTCGAAGAGCACGATGATGCGCTCGCCGGTCTCCTTGATGTAGCGCTGAGCCTTCAGCAGCTCGACCTGGAGCGCTGCCATCTGGCTCTCGTAGTCCCTGGTCCGGACGCGGCTCTGGTAGGGATACTCGCCAGTCTCGAAGCCGTGGCGAATGACGTCCGGGTTGCGCCTGCGCTCCGCGAGACTGAGCGTGCTGATGGGCGTATGCCCCGCGGCTTCGCCCTCCGGATGCAACGCCGCCGGCTGGGGCTCGGGCGCTGGCGCGGAGAGCGTCTCAGTTGTGTCCGTTCCCTCGGCAGCGGAGAGCGTCAACTCGGCGCTGTCGACGTCATCTGTCGCAGTCGGGGCGTCCTGGCCATTGACGGACGATGCGGCGCGTGGGGCGCTCGGGCCTTGCCTGCGGGTTTGAGCCACGATGAGGGGTGGTCCTTGATTGGGCTTGGGAGGGCGCAAAAAGTCGTGGGACCAGCGAAATGCTCCGAAGTGGTCCCATTTGTCACAAATCATGGGAGGTAGCGCCCTCGCGGAACCTTGATCTCGATCAATCGGGGCCTGTCAGACGGAAGTGGACGGCCTACGGGCCTTGGGGCGGGTGCGAGGCTGAGCCTTCCAACTCCAAACGCGGCGGAACCCATGGCGCCTTTCGACGTTGCCCAAGCATCAACGCAGATGATCGGAGTGTGCTGGCTGCATCGGGTGGTCGCGATCGCTCCGGCAGAAAGGAGCGACATGACTGTATTTCCGACCCGGCGCATGAGCGTCGTCACGGCGTTCGCGGCAATTGCTTCGGCGGCGGCCTTTGCTTTGCCGGCGACGGCGGCTCCGGTCTCACCGGCGAGCATGAATAGCGCTGTGCAGGCACCGGCTTTGGCGGGATCGCATGGTGGTGGAAAAGCCGAGCAGGTCCAGTACCGAGGACACCACTGGCGCGGCGGCCGGCATGGCGGGCGTTACTGGGGCCGCGGCGGCTGGCGCCAGGGGCACTGGGGCAACCGGCGCGGATACGGCTACAGGCAGTACGGCTATGGGCCGGCGATCGTAGGCGGCATCGCGAGTGCCATCATCGGTGGGTCGATCGTCGCTTCGCAGAGCGGGTACGGTGATGCCTGGCAGCGGTGTGACAACAGATACAACTCGTTCCGCTGGAGCGACGGCACCTTCCAGCCGTATGGCGGCGGGTCGCGGCAGCTCTGCCCTTATCTTTCCCGCTGAGACGACTTGATCCGCATGTCATGAGGCGTGGCCCCGCTGGAGATATCCGTCGGGGCCATTTTTGCGGGTTAGTGGATGTCGTCCTGCTCCTCGAAGGCTTTCTTCAGGTCCGCGACCGTGAAGCCGGGCTTCCTGGCCTTGTCGAGGATCGCGGCCTCTTTGCGGGTCAGCAGATCGCAGGCGGCGGGGATCTTCTCGGCGGCGGCGGCCGGGATGACGACGGCGCCGTGGCGGTCGGCGTGGATCAGGTCGCCGTGGCGCACCAACATGCCGTGGATGCGGATCTCCTGGCCAAAGCCGGCGAGGTGGGTGAAGCCGTGGCTGGGCGCGATGGAGCCGGCAAGCGCCTGGAAGCCGGGTGCCCAGGCTGGGATGTCGCGAATGCAGCCGTCGGTAATGACGCCCAGCGAGCCCAGCGCCTTGTGCACGGTCGACTGGACCTCGCCCCAGAAGGCGCCGAAGCCGACATCGTGGCCGTCGAGATCCTGGATGCAGGTGATGGTCGGGGCGGGCTTCGAGGC
The DNA here is from genome assembly GCA_001464755.1 of Rhizobiales bacterium Ga0077524. GTDB lineage: Bacteria > Pseudomonadota > Alphaproteobacteria > Rhizobiales > Hyphomicrobiaceae. The sequence continues at coordinate 20,207 of LNDR01000415.1, read as the reverse complement.
GATGTACTCGTAGTAGGCGAGGCGCTGGTCGCGGGCTGGTTTGCCGGACAGTTCATGAGCGTGGCTGGCGCGGACCGTCGCCGTGCGGGCGTAGCCGACGATGGGGGCGAGATCCGGGAACGGGCAGACGAGCGGCTTCGTCGTGAAGCCGGTCAGGCGGCGTTCGGGCGCCACGATCTCGAGGGCGTTGCAGATGGTGGGGGTGTCGAACTCCGCGAGTTTTGCCAGGAGCGCGGCGGTGTGGGGGGCGGCAGTCATGGGTGTTCCCTCGGGCGTGTTGTGAGGCATGGTGATGCGCGTGGTGGGCGGACTGTAGCGGGGGAGCACGGGGAGGGCGAGTGGGATGCGGTGGATGTGGCCCGTCTCGGACGCCGACGCGGGTCCCCGAGTTCGCGGGCATGACGCCGAGGTCCCCTCAAAACCCTGGGCAGGCCTTGGACGACTTGCCCGATGACGGCCTCGCGGGCGGGGCGGAGCTTCGCCCCCGCGCTTACCCCTTCCCGCCTTTGGCGCGGGCTTCGTCCCATTGAGCCTGGCGGCCTTTGACCATGGCGATGTAACCGCGGTTGTGGGTGGGGGTGACCCACATCTCGTTGACGCAAACGTGCGGCGGTTGCTTGGCCACGAAGGCGACAACGGTGCCCATGTCCTCGGGCTGGACCATTTTCGCCAGCGTCTCGGGCAACTCCGGCGGATCGCGGAACTGCATGATCTCGGTGGCGACCTCGCCGGGCAGAATGACGGTCGAGCGGATGCCGTTCACGCACTCCTCGAGGTTGATGGTGTGGCTCATGGCGACGACGCCGTGCTTGGCGGCGGTGTAAATCGGACCCGAGACCATGCCGATGTTGCGGCCGGCCATGGACGAGGTGTGGATGAGCTGGCCGTCGCCCTGCTGGCGCATGATCGGGAGCACGGCGTGGGTGACGTAGAGCGCCGATTGCAGGTTGCCGGAGACGAGGGTGTCGATGGCCTCGGTGGTGAGGTTGCGCCACCAGCGGTTCGGCACATTGGTGCCGGCGTTGGAGACGACGATGTCGATGCGGCCGTGGGCGGCCATGATGGCCTCGACGATGCGCTTGACGCTCGCCGCCTTGCCGAGGTCGCCCGACTGGATCTCGGCCTTGCCGCCCGCTTGCGTGATGATGGCCTGGACTTTCTCCAGCGGCTCCTTGCGGCGACCAGTGAGAATGACGATGGCGCCTTCGGCCGCGAGGGACTTCGCCGCCGCCTCGCCGATGCCAGTGCCAGCGCCAGTGACCCAGGCGATCTTGCCGTTGATGTCGCGCACGTTGGAAGCTCCGTTGATCAGTTGGTCTCGATGGGCAGGCTGGTGTCCTTGGCCCATTCGCCCATGGAGGCGTCGTAGAGGGCGAGGTTGTCGTAGCCGAGCTGGTGCATGAGGAAGAGGTCGATGGTGGCCGAGATGCCGCCGCCGCAATAGCAGATGACCTGCTTGTCCTTGGTGACGCCCTTGGCCTCGAGCTTTGCGGCAGCGTCGGCAAGCGAGGTGAAGCCCTTGGTCGCGGGATCGACGAGGGTCGCGGCGGAGACGTTGACGCTGCCGGGGATGCGGCCTGGCCGGCCGTAGCGGCTCGGCTCGAGGCCGTTGTGGAACTGCGGGCCCAGCGCATTGACCGTGGCGACGCCGGGCGCGCCGATGGCGGACTTGGCAGTGGCGGCGTCGACAAAAAGACCGGGGCGCGGGCGGGCCTTGAAGACGGCCGCGGGATAGCCTTTCGGGTTGCCGGTCTCGGTGGGGCGGCCCTCGGCCTTCCACTTGTCGAAGCCGCCATCCAGGACCGCGACATTGTCGAAGCCCAGCGCTCGCAGCATCCACCAGAAGCGCGTCGCCCACATCATGGTTCCGACGCTGTAGAGGACGACGCGGACGCCTTCGCCGATGCCGTGCCGCGAGAATGCCGCCTCGAGCGGGGCGGGGTCCTTCGGCATCATGAACCAGTGGCGCTGGCTCCTGTCCGAGAACTCCCCCTGCAGGTCGAGGAAGTCGGCGCCGGGGATGTGCGCCTCGCGGAAGGTGCGGAGGCCTGGCTCCGGCAGGTAGGGCTCGTCGACGCCGGGGGGCGGCGGGTTGTTGTAGGTGGTACAGTCGTAGACGGGGATGGCCGGGTCGCTCAGGGCAGCGGCGAGCGCCTCGGTGGTGATCAGGGCCTTGGGATCGCGCATCGGAGGGCTCCATCGGTGGGGGGCGCGGCATATGCCGAGATCGTAAGCAGATCCACTGAGGCAAGGAAGCGGTTTACCGAGAGGGGCGGGTCGCAGCGATTGACAGGTTATCCCCTCGCCTGAACAGTCTGGCACAATGCGCGGCTTGGATCGAAACGGGAGCACGAGATGGCGGTGAAAGTGGCGGTGATCGCGGGGGCGACGGGAGCGGCGGCGAAGCGGCTGAAGGAGGCGCTGCTGGCGGATGCCGACTGGCGCATCGTCGGCCTGTCGCGAAACCCACCGAAATCCGTCGATCCGCGGTTGACGTTCCTCGCGGCCGATCTGACGAATGCCGAAAGCACACGGGCGGCGCTGGCCAAGGTGCCGGAGGCGACGCATCTTTTCTACACGGCGCGGGCGCAGTTTTCCGATGCCTCGAAGGGCGTCGAGGACGTCGAGGGTAACGCCGCCATGATGCGGAACCTGCTCGAGGGCGCGGAAGCATCCGCGAAGAGCCTCGAGCATGTGCATCTGGTCGAAGGCACGAAGTGGTACGGCATGCACCTCGGGCGCATGTCGAGCCCAGCGCGCGAGGACGATCCGCGCCACATGCCGCCGAATTTCTACTATGCGCAGGAAGATCTACTCAGGGCGCACCAGAAGGGAAAGAAGTGGACGTGGTCGGCATCGCGGCCGGGGTTTCTTTATGATTTCGCGCCGGAGCGGGCGCGCAACCTGCCGCCGACCATCGGCGCTTGGGCCGCAATGTGCCGGGAGATGGGCACGCGACTCGATTTCCCAGGGAAGCCCCAGAACTACACGGCGCTGTTCGAGGCCACGGACGCAAGCCAGCTCGGCCGGGCGGTGGCGTGGATGGCAACTGCGAAAGCGGCGCGGAACGAGGCCTTCAACGTGACCGACGGAACAGTCTTCCGGTGGGAGCGATTGTGGCCGCGAATCGCGAAATTCTACGGGTTGGAGGTGGGCCAGGTCAGGCCGCTCAACCTCGGTCTCTGGATGTCGGACAAGGCGCCCGTGTGGGAGGCGATCGCGAAACGGCACGGGCTGGTCTCGTCGCGCATGGACGATGTCGTCACCTGGAACTTCGGCGATTTCCTGTGGGGGCTCGAGACGGACGTGGTGTCGAGTACGACCAAGATACGCCTCGCCGGATTCCACGACACCGTCGACACGGAGGATCAAATCCTGCGGCAGCTGGCGCAATATCGTGAGGCAAAAGTGCTGCCGTGACGCCGAGATCAAAGATGGTGGCTACGCCACCCAGCGCACTTGTGCGGCGCCCGAAACGTCGAGTCCGCCGAGTTCGCGGGCTCGAACAGCGAAGGCTGGCGAGCGAACGAGGGCCAGCAAGCGCTGGAGGGGCGGACGATAGCTGTCGCGCTGGCGCATGACGAGATCGAACCGCTCCAGAGCGACGGGCACGAAGTCGACGCCGGCGGCCGCCGCGACAGCGCGCGTCGCGATGCCGACGTCGGCGTGGCCGGCACGTATGGCCTGTGCGATATCGGGGCCGGTCGGCGCCACCAATGTGGTCTCGAACGCGGCGAGCGAGAGCCCTTCGCGCGCCAACATGGCCAGGAGCAATTGCTGGGCGCCTGCGCCGTCGGGACGCTGTGCGAGCCGGGCCTTACGGGCGCATGCGTCGCCGAGGCATGTCAGCGCGAGAGGGTTCCCCGCCGCAACGAGCAGGCCCTGCTCCCGTGCGGCGAAACCGATGAGGACGGCGTCGAAGAGTCCGGGCTCGGCCGAGACGATGGCGACGTTGGAATCGGCCGAGGCGTCGGCCAGATCGTGGAAATGGATGGCGGCGGCGACGACCTCGCCCAGCAGGAAGCGCCGGTAGCCGGCTTCGCTGCCCTCGGGCAGCATCGCGAGGCCCGACCGGCTTTCGACGAGCGCCCATTGCAACAGCGGATCGTGGCTGCCGCCGACCACGGCTGGCGGCTCGGCTGGCACAATGCCGAAGGGCCTCGCCATGCCCGCCAAGAGCCACCGATCGAGGTCTCCGCGGGGGAACAGCCACTTTCCCGTGACCTTGGTGCAGGGCACGGCGCCTTCCGCCACCAGTTCGTAGAGCTTGCGCTCCTTGATGCGCAGGTACACGGCCGCCTCGGAGGTGGTGAGCAGCTGCATGCCCTTAGTCGTATGCATAATTATGTTCTTTTTCTATTTTTTGACTTTCCAGACGTGAACACGAGATTGAGCGCAGGTCAATGCAAAGACGAGGTTCGGTGTGGACGGAGCAAACGCCCTGACGCTGGTGCTGAGCGGCGATCCGACGCTGTTTCGTATCGTCGGGCTTTCGCTGTCGATCACGCTGAGTGCCACGCTCGCGGCGGCAGCAATCGGCATCCCACTCGGCGCCATCGTCGGGACCAGCCGGTTTCGGGGCCGAGGCGCGGTGATCGTGGTCCTCAACGCCTTGATGGGATTGCCGCCCGTCGTCGTCGGCCTTGCGGTGTTCCTGGCGCTGTCGCGGTCGGGGCCTCTCGGCGAGCTTGGATTGCTGTTCACGCCCACTGCAATGGTTGTCGCTCAAACCCTGCTGATCCTGCCGATCATCGCCGCACTGACGAGACAGGCGATCGAGGACCTCTGGGCAGAGTACGCGCACGAGCTGATGGCGATGCAGGTCGGTGCGATCAATCGCGTGATGACGCTGGTCTACGAGGGCCGGTTTGCGCTCGCGACTATCGTGCTCGCCGGCTTTGGCCGCGCTGCCGCCGAGGTGGGGGCGGTGATGATCGTCGGGGGCAACATCGACGGCTTCACGCGCGTCATGACCACGACGATCGCCCTCGAGACATCGAAGGGGAACCTGGCGCTCGCCATTGGGCTTGGCGTCGTGCTGATCGTGCTGGTGACCGCGATCAACGCGGCGACATGGGCGCTCAGGGCCTGGGCGGAGCGCCATGCAGGATAGGATTTTCGAGGTTGGCCCAGCCCACGCTGCCGCCAGAGGGCCGATCGTCAGTCTCGAGCGGATCAGCTATCGCGTGGGGGGCACCACCATCCTGAGCGAACTGTCCCTGGACATTGCGCCGGGCTCGGCGACAGTTCTGCTCGGGCCGAACGGGGCGGGCAAATCCAGCCTGCTTAAGCTGCTGATGGGGCTCGTTGCGCCGACGGAGGGCAGGCTCGAAGCCGGCGATGCCCCGGAAGGCCGGCCGATCCGGAAGGCCTTCGTCTTCCAGCGCCCGGTGATGCTACGCCGCTCGGCCGCCGCCAACGTCGCTTATGCGCTCGAGGCCGCAGGCATGCAGGCCACCGGAGACGCAGTTCGCCGCCTGCTGGACCGCGTCGCACTCGATCATCTGCGCGATCGACCGGCGCGGCGTCTTTCGGCCGGCGAGCAGCAACGCCTCGCCCTGGCACGAGCGCTGGCCCGCCAGCCGGACCTGCTGCTGCTCGACGAACCCACCGCGAGCCTCGACCCGACCGCGACCAAGGCGGTGGAGGACATCGTCGCCGATGTTTCGCGCGCGGGCGTGAAAGTGGTGATCGCCACCCACGACATGGTCCAAGCGCGCAGGCTCGGCGGCGAGGTGGTGCTGCTCGTTGGGGGTCGCATCGCGGAACGGGCATCGACCGACGAATTCTTCGCCAGCCCCCGCACGGAGACGGCGCGCCGCTTCCTGGCAGGCGACCTCGTGCTTTCGACCTAGCCAGGAGACCCAACCATGCAGCGCAACGTCCTCACGGCTTTCACACTCGCACTCGTTCTTGCGCCGATGGGCGCGGCTTCCGTCACAGCGCAGGAAACGTCGATCGTGGTGGCGTCGACGACCTCGACAGAGGACTCGGGGCTCTTCCGGCACATCCTGCCCCTGTTCAAAGCCAAGAGCGGGATCAATGTGAAAGTTGTCGCGCAGGGCACGGGACAAGCTCTCGACACTGCACGGCGCGGCGATGCCGACGTCGTCTTCGTGCACGCCAAAGCGCAGGAGGAGAAATTCGTCGCCGATGGCTACGGCGTGGAGCGCTTCGACGTGATGTATAACGATTTTGTTCTGATCGGGCCGAAGTCCAACCCCGCAAAGGTTATGGGCGGCAAAGATGTCGTGGCCGCGCTCAATGCGATTGCGGAGGCGAAAACCTCGTTCGTCTCGCGTGGCGACAAATCGGGCACACACTCCGCCGAGCTGAAACTTTGGACGGTGACCGGTCTCGACCCGCAGAAAGACAAACCCGCCTGGTATCGCGAGATCGGGCAAGGCATGGGAGCGGCACTCAACACGGCGGGGGCGATGGGTGCCTACGTCCTGTCGGACCGCGCGACTTGGATCTCGTTCAAAAACAAGGGAACGCTCGACATCGCCGTGGAGGGCGACACGCGGCTCTTCAACCAGTACGGCATCATTCTGGTCGATCCGAAGAAGCATCCGCACGTGAAGTCGAAGCCGGGTCAGGCGTTCATCGACTGGGTGCTGTCGGCGGAGGGGCAGAACGCGATCCGGAGCTTCAGGATCGACGGTCAGCAATTGTTTTTCCCGAATGCCGAGACGGCTCGGCAGAAGAAGGCCGGCTAAAATGCACGAGCGAGATGGCACGAACACGTCGCACGCGCCATGATTGACGGCAGTAAAAGTTTGGAGCGTCCAGCGTGAGCAATCCGGCATTCAAGTTCGACCACGTGCACATCATTGCCCGTGACCCGCACGCGAGCGCACGATGGTACGTCGAGATGCTCGGCGCGACGATCGCGGCCGACACCATGGCGCGCGGAGCGCCGCAGATCTTCGTCGAGCTCGGCGGCATGACCATCCTGATCCGCGGCCAACGGCCCGGCGAAGCACCGAAGGACGCGACACCGATCCGCGGGTTCGACAATTTCTCGAGCCACAACGAGTGGGGTACGGATCACTTCGGCTTCATGTACCATGGCGATCTCAGAGCCTTCTGCGAAGGCCTCGCCGCGAAGGGCGTCGCCTTCCCAGTGCCCCTCAAGAACGGCGTGGGCGGCAGCCTGCTCTGCTACATCCAGGCGCCTGACAACGTCTCGATCGAGCTGATGGAGCAGGAAGTTCGAGCTTGAAGCCGCGGCCCACCTGCCGGATGCTTCCAATTGCGGCAATTTGGCCGCGCGGGACCGGGAGCGCATACAATGAGCGGCTTCAGCAAGACGGCAGGTGACGTCATCGGCCTCAGAGGGCTGACAACGCATGGCAACGTGCTGACCGGCACGCGCCACATGGTCTCGGCCGGTCACCATGCAGCGGCGCACGCGGGGTTTCTCATTCTCGAGGCGGGCGGCAATGCCGTGGATGCCGGCGTGGCCACCGGGCTCGCACTCGGCGTGACGTGCTGCGACCTGGTGAATGTCGCCGGCGTGGCGCCGACCATGATCCGTCTCGCGGCGACAGGCGAGGTGATCACCATCGATGGGCTCGGCGTATGGCCAGCCAAGGCGTCGTCCGCCTATTTTCGCGAGAAGCACGGCGGGCGCATTCCGGACGGGTTGATGCGAGCGGTCGTGCCGGGGGCGCCGTCGGGCTGGATCACGGCACTCGAGCGATACGGCACAATGAGCTTCGGCGAGGTTGCGGCCGCTGCGATCCGATTGGCAGGCGAAGGTTTCGCGGCCGATCCGCGGTTTTGCGACACCCTGGTTGCCAATCAGGACAAGTACCGGCGCTTTCCCGGCAACACGGCCGTTTTCCTGCCGAACGGACGGCCACCGACACCCGGCGAGATCTTCCAGCAGACCGACCTCGCGCGATCGATCCAGTACATGGTCGACGAGGAGAAAGCTGCAGCCAGCAAAGGCCGCGCCGCCGGGCTCGCCGCCGCCCACCGGGCCTTCTACGAGGGCGACATCGCGGCGACCATCTGTCGATACCACGCGGACAACGGTGGCTGGCTGACGCGGGAGGACATGGCAGGCTTCCGGGCTCGGCTCGAGGCGCCGGTTCACATCCGCCAGGGCCGGCTCGACCTCTACACGTGCGGTGCTTGGAGCCAGGGACCGCTGCTCCCGATGCTGATGCGGATGCTCGCGAAAGATGATCTCGCCGCCCTCGGCCACAACTCGCCGGCCTACGTGCATCTGCTGACCGAGGCCGTGAAGCTCGCGTGTGCCGATCGCGAGGCTTATTTCGGCGACCCGCGCTTCGTCGACGTGCCGCTGGAGGCGCTACTGTCGCCGGAGCTGCAAGCGAAGCGCCGCGCCTTGATTGATCCCGAACGGTCGTTTCCGGGGCTGAGAGAGCCGGTGGCGATCGATGGCCGAGCGCGCGCGGCGGTGCCGAACGTACCGTTCGAGCGGACGCCCGCCCTGTCGCCGGATACGACCTACTGCTGCGTGATCGACAGCGCGGGTAATGTGTTCTCGGCGACGCCGAGCGATGCTTCCTACGATGCCGAACTGATCCCGGGGACGGGTATGATCGCCTCGGGCCGCGGCAGCCAATCGTGGGCCGATGCGGGGCACCCATCGGAGGTGATGCCCGGCAAGCGGCCGCGGCTGACGCCCAATCCGGCCATCGCTATACTCGAGGACGGGCGCGCGCTGATGCCGTTCGGAACGCCGGGCGGCGACGTGCAGACGCAGGCGATGCTGCAGGTTCTGTTGAACGTGAGCGTGTTCGGCATGGATCTGAGGACGGCGGTCGAGGCGCCTCGGTTTGCGAGCTATGCGTTCCCGTCGAGCTTCGAGCCCCATGAGGCCTATCCGAACCGGCTGGCGGTCGAAGGGCGCATGGAAGAGGCCACGTTCCAGGGCCTCGAGGCACTCGGCCACGACGTGCTGCGCTGGCCCGACTGGACGCGCCTCGCCGGGACCGTGAACACAATCGTGAAGGATACGCGGGCCGGTGTGCTGACGGCTGCCGCCGACCCCAGACGCGCGACCTATGCAGTCGGCTGGTAGGCTGCGAGCGCGCAACCGGTTGGATCAGGCAATCGAGAGGGTAGGAAGCCGCGCCCTTTCCGGGTGACAGCGATCGGCCCGAGGCCGCGCGCCCTGCTCCGGCGACAGGGCCTTTGCAACGACCATCTCCCGCGAAAAAATAACGGCCAGCGCCACAAGGCACCGGCCGTCAGATTGTCGATGGACTTGAAGCTGCTACCGTCTCAGAGGCGGCCGTGGCAGTGCTTGTACTTCTTGCCCGAGCCGCAGGGGCATTTATCGTTTCGTGCAACGCGGCCCCATGTCGAGGGATCGCTGGCATCGACGTCGCCCGCAGTCCGGCGTGATTTCAGAGGCGCAACCCGCACCTCGGCATCGGACATATCCGGTGCACCGGGCGGACCGCTGAGAGCAGCGTCGGCCAAAGCGAACTCGTCCTCTCCCGTGAGCGGGTTGATATGGTGCGCCTGCATGGGCGGCAGTGGTTCCGGCTCGATGTCGAGCGGCTCGTCACCCGTAAAGGTGAGGCCCATGAGCTGGGTCGTCACGGCCTCGCGCAGCTCGGCCAGCATGCTCTCGAACAGCGTGAAGGCTTCGGATTTGTACTCGTTCAGCGGATCCCGCTGGGCATAGCCGCGCAGATGGATGACCTGCCGCAAATGCTCGAGCGTGACGAGGTGCTCTCGCCAGAGATGGTCGAGGGTCTGCAGAAGAACGGACTTCTCGATGTCCTTCAGGCGAAGCTGGCCAACGTCGGCGGGGTCCTTGCTCGGCGCGGCATCGATGGCGGTGACGAGACCACGGGCTTCCACGTACTGCTGCAGGAACGAGAACCCGATGCGGTCGGCCTGGCTGTAGGCGTCCTCGACGGAGCCTCCGCTGACGGCGATCTCGCTGCGGTTGCCATCGAGGATCGTGCGACCGATCGCGGCCAATCCGTCGTGTGTCGGCTCCTGCGCGAGCATGGCCTTGAGGGCGGGCTCCTTATCGACGAAGGCGAGCATGCCCTTGGCACCCTCGTAGCCCCTCAGAACCTCAGTGCCGAGCTCAGCTGCCTTGGCACGTGCCTTCTGGTCGACCTCGCGCACGAGACGCTCGCGAATCTCCTCGTCGGCGATGCCCTCCTCGTCGGCCCAATCCTTGAGAGGGAGATCGAGCCCGAACACGCGCTGCACCTCATTCTTGAGGCCTTCGATGTTCCACTGCTCGGCATAGGCGTTCTCGGGGATATGGGCGGCGACGAGCTGATGCACCAGCTGATGGCGCATGTCGCCGATCGTCTCGGACACGTCGTCGGTGCCCATGATGTCGAGGCGCTGCTCGAATATGACCTTGCGCTGGTCGTTCATCACGTCGTCGTACTTGAGAACGTGCTTGCGGGCGTCGAAGTTGCGCGCCTCGACCTTCTTCTGCGCGTTCTCCAGGGCCTTGTTGATCCAAGGATGGGTGATCGCCTCACCTTCTTCGAGGCCGAGCTTCTGGAGCATGCCGTCGATCCGGTCGGCGGCAAAAATGCGCATCAAGTCGTCCTCGAGGGACAGATAGAACTTGGTGCGACCCGGATCGCCCTGTCGGCCGGAGCGACCGCGGAGCTGATTATCGATGCGGCGGCTTTCGTGACGCTCGGTTCCGATGACGTAAAGCCCACCCGGAAACGTAATGGTCTTGGCAGCTTTGCTGCCCTTGGCGGGCGCGATCTCGACCGTCTCGGAGGCCTGCATCACGACGGCCTTGTTGCGGTCGACCTCGGACTTGATCTCGTCGCGTCGCTTGGCGATCTCGGCCTCGCTCGGCGGGCTGCCGGCCTTCTCGCAGACCTGGCGCCACTCCTCCAGCCGGAAGTCGACATTGCCGCCGAGCTGAATGTCGGTACCGCGGCCGGCCATGTTGGTAGCGATGGTGACAGCGCCCGGCACACCGGCCTGGGCGATGATCTGTGCCTCCTGCTCGTGGAAGCGTGCGTTCAGCACCTGATGCCTGATACCCTTCGCCTTGAGCATTTCGGCGAGCGACTCGCTCTTCTCGATCGAGACGGTGCCGACCAGAACGGGCTGCTGGCGGGCCTGGGCGCTCTCGATGTCGCCGATGATGGCGTTCCACTTCTCGCGGGTCGTGCGATAGACCTCGTCGTCAAGATCACGGCGCGCGACATCGACGTTGGTCGGAATCTCGAGCACGTCGAGACCATAGATGTCCATGAACTCGTTGGCTTCGGTCGACGCCGTGCCGGTCATGCCGGACAGCTTGTCGTAGAGGCGGAAATAGTTCTGGAAGGTAATCGAGGCCAGCGTCTGGTTCTCGGGCTGGATAGTGACGTTCTCCTTGGCCTCGAGGGCCTGATGCAGGCCCTCCGAGTAGCGCCGGCCCTGCATCATGCGGCCGGTGAACTCATCGATGATGACGACCTGGTCGTCCTTGACGATGTAGTCCTTGTCGCGCTGGAACATCTTGTGGGCCTTGACGGCCTGATTGACGTGATGGACGACGCTGACGTTCTCGACGTCGTAGAGGGACTCGCCCTGCAGAAGCCCGGCCGCGCGCAATATCTCCTCGATACGAATGCTGCCGGCCTCGGTGAGTGCCACCTGACGCTGCTTCTCGTCGAGATCGACGAGGCCCCTTGCTTTCAGGGCCTCCTTGGCTTCCTCGCGCGATTGGCCCTTGGTGATCTCCTGCTCGATCTTGTTGTGCTCGTCGACGAGCTCCTTCACCAGCGCGTCGACCTGAACGTAGAGTTCACTCTTGTCGTCGACGGGGCCGGAGATAATGAGCGGGGTGCGCGCCTCGTCGATCAGGATCGAATCCACCTCGTCGACGATCGAGTAATAGTGGCCCGCCAGCTCGGGAGGGCGGCCGCCGAACTGCACCATCTCGTTGGCGGCCATCTTCATGTTGTCGCGAAGATAGTCGAATCCGAACTCGTTGTTGGTGCCGTAGACGATGTCGGATGCGTAGCTTTCGCGGCGTTGGTTGTCGTCGAGTTCGTGCAGAATGCAGCCGACGGTGAGGCCGAGAAAGCGGAACACCTTGCCCATCCACTCGCTGTCGCGGCGAGCGAGATAGTCGTTGACGGTGACGATGTGGACGCCACGGCCGGTCAGGGCATTCAGATAAGCAGGCAGAGTGGCAACGAGGGTTTTACCTTCGCCGGTCTTCATCTCGGCGATCTTGCCGTCGTGAAGGACCATGCCGCCGACGAGCTGGACGTCGAAGTGGCGCATGCCGAGCGATCGCTTGGCGGCCTCGCGGACGGTCGCGAACGCTGGCACCAGCAGCTCCTCGAGCGATGTGCCGCCTGTGACCTGCTTGCGGAACTCGACGGTGCGAGCCCGTAGCGCATCGTCGCTGAGCTTCGCCAGCTCGGCTTCGAGAGCGCCGATCTCCTCGACACGGCGCCGATAGGGCTTGAGCCTGCGGTCGTTGGACGAGCCAAAAATCTTGTGTGCGATCGAGCCGATCGAAAGCATGGAATCGGGCCTCAAGTCGGTTGGCCCGCGACCGGCGACCGGAGCGGGCACTGCGCCATGACGGCGCATTCGGGGAAAGGCCGTCCGGCACCGCACTCTGGGCGACCACGGGCTCGCACTCACCTTGCGACGAGCATGGACCCGCGACCCATAGGCGCCAAGGCGATCCGGCCGAGCCGGATGGGCGAAGAGATAAGGACCATACCCCACGCTGTCAACGCGAGGGCTCGTCGCGATCACGACCGGCAGCTGCGCGACGTGGCGCTTTGCCTCGGTCGAGACGGCCGCTGAAGTATGCCGACGCCACCATTCGGCCATGAGATCGCGCGCCCTCTTGGCGGTCCTTCGAGAAGGCGCTACCACCCGCCGCTGAACTCGGCTCTGCGCCGCGGCAGGTCAAACGAGCAAAGGATGCCCTTGTGATTCACTGCAAGCCCTCAGTCTCCCCGACGGCCATCGCGCTGCTTGCCACCGTGCTGGCGCTGGCCAGCGCCTTCCCTACGGGGTCGCTCGCCGCGGACGACACCATCGTCGCCAAAGTCAATGGGCGTGCCATCACGGAAGCTGACCTGCGCTTCGCGGAAGGTGAGATCGGCAACGATCTCGGCACGCTCGAACCGGACAAGCGGCGACGCGTCCTCGTGGAATACCTCATCGAAAACATGCTGTTCGCAGAAGCCGGTGAAAAAGAGAAGCTCGGGTCCGGGCAAGGCTTCGAGGACCGCAAGACCTACTGGAACCGCCGCGCGATGCGCGACACCTACTTCGACGCGAAGGTGAAGGGCTCGATCACCGAGGCCGAGGCCAAGACGTTCTACGACACGCAAGTTGCCGCTACGCCAGCTCAGGAAGAAGTGAAAGCGCGCCACATCCTGGTCGAGAGCGAGGAGAAGGCCAAGGAGATCTACGAGAAAATCGCGCACGGCGCGGATTTCCTGAAGATGGCCAATCAGTTCTCGAAAGACCAAGGCAGCAAGGAGGATGGAGGCGACCTCGGCTACTTCGCGCGGGGACGCATGGTGCCCCAGTTCGAGGAAGCCGCCTTCAAGCTACAGAAGGGCGAGGTTTCGCTGCCCGTGCAGAGCCAGTTTGGCTGGCACCTGATCAAGGTCGAGGACAAGCGCCAACGCAGCGCGCCGCCATTCGACAAGATCAAGGACAGGATCATGGCGACGTTGATCCACCGACGCGCACAGGAAATCGGATTGAACCTGCGGGGTGCGGCGCAACTCGAATTCATCGACCCTCAGTTGAGGGCGCAAGTCGACCAGGAGACGGCGATCAGGCCCGTGCCCGGTGGCGGCAAGCGTTAGGAGCGAACCTCAGCTTGCGACGACCGGGGGCCCTGTCTCGGCTGCGGCCCGGTCCTCCTCGGTCTCCTCGGGGACCGTGAAGCCGCCCTCGGCGACCAAGCGAGCGAACAGTCCTCCCTTCCCTACGAGCTCGCGGTAGCGACCTCGCTCGACAACGCGACCTTCGTCGAGCACGAGGATGCGGTCGGCATTGGCGACGGTCGACAAGCGATGGGCAATGATGAATGTCGTGCGCCCCTTGCGCAGCGCATCCAGCGCTCGCTTGATCTTGGCTTCGGTCTCGGCGTCGAGAGCGCTGGTGGCCTCGTCCAGAATCAGGATCGGGGCATCCTTCAGGATGGCTCGTGCGATGGCGATACGCTGGCGCTCGCCCCCGGACAGAGACTGACCACGCTCGCCGATGACGAACTGGTAGCCATCGGGCTTGCGCATGATGAAGTCGTGCGCCTCGGCAAGGCGTGCGGCGCGCTCGATCTCCTCGGCGGTGGCATCCGGCCTGCCGACACGGATATTCTCGGCGATGGTCCGGTTGAACAGTCCCGCATCCTGGAACACCACCGCGATAGCGTGGCGGAGCGATCCCAGAGTGACGCCGGATATGTCGCGGCCGTCGACGAGGATTTGCCCGCCGTCGGGCTCCCGTATCCGCTGGAGCAAGGCGAGCGTCGTCGTCTTGCCAGAGCCTGTCGGCCCGACCAGCGCCACGGTCTGGCCGGGACGAGCGGTCAGATCGAGGCCGAAGACGCCCTGCGCTCCCGGGCCGTAGCGGAAGGTGACATTGTCGAAGGTCACTTCCCCCTTCACGGCCTCGAGTGGGGCCGAACCCGGTTTCTCGATCACCAGCTCGCGCGCATCCATCAGCTCGAAATAGGTGCGCAATGTCGGCGCCTGCTGGTTGACGCGGACGATGAAGCCCGAAAGCTGGTCGAGCTTGCCGATCATCAGGTTGGCGAACCCCACGAAGGCTACGATCGATCCGACGCTGATCTCGCCCTTGGATGCGAGCACTGCGCCGACAAGGAAGATCGCGACCATGGTGATGGTAGCAGCGGACCGGGTGAGAACTGTCAGCAGCCCCCACCAGGTCAGCACAGGGTATTGCGCGGCGAGCAGCTGGCCCATGATATCGCGCATGGCCTGCATCTCGGCGCCGAGGCGGTGGTAGCTCTGGACGACCGTGACATTGCCGAGCACGTCACCGACCCGGCCGTAAACGTTGTTGTGATACTGCTCGACGGCAGCCTGGCCGTTACTCGTCTTCTCGACCACGAAGATGTTGAGGAGGACGTAGAGGAGCGCCAGGGCACCCAAGATGGCGGCCATGCGCCAGTCCATCGCGATGGCGGTCGGGATCAGATAGAGAATTCCGATCAGGGCCGTGATTTGCTCGCGCAAAAACGACAGCCACAGCCAGAACAGGGCATCGGTTCCAGCCAGAATGGCTCGAACGACGGACCCCGAGCCTTTGCGAGCGTGGAAGCTGATCGGCATCGTGATGGCGCGCTCGAACGCATCCCCCATGGCAGCGAGACGGCGCCGGTGAGACAGCCTGTCCGACGTGACCGCGATCACGACGCTGGCGATGATTCCGACGAAGCCGAGAGCGGCCCACAGGGCGATGATCGAGAACGCTCCCTGGCCCTTGGCAAGGGCGTCGACGACCTGACCGAACAGCTGCTGCTCGATGACCTGCACGATGGCCAGCGCCATGCCCGCCACGATCAGGGCAGCGGCCAGACGTCGCTCCGTGGATAACAGACCCAACGCGCGCCAATAGACCGGCCATGCGCTTGGTGCCTTGGCCTCGGCCAAGCTCGGGGGGGGCGTCGTCGACACGCGCTAGGGCGCCTCTCTATCGAGCGCCGCTGGGGCGCGGTTTGCGGGCCCCGCGGCGGGGGTGATTCATGCGATCCTTCGCTGTGTACCAAGCAAACACAGCCGGCATGAACCAGGGCTGACCAGTGTAAAGCGGCACAGCCTTTGGCGGCCTGAAATCGAGGGCGGATGTGGCCTCGGAATGGCCGAGCACCGTCAAAGCGGCCTTTTGTCCGGCCCACCGGGCCCAAACCACACCCGATCCGCAATAGCCGGCGGCGTAGCGCACGCCATCCTTGGTGAAGATCCGGGGAATCATATCGCGGTTCATGGCGACATGGCCGAACCAGCTATGCGTGACCGGCACGTCCTCCAGCACGGGGAAGATGTCGAGCATGGCGCGTTGGAGGCTCTGGGTCGGCCACTGCGGATCGCCAGCGATAGTGCCGTCGCGGCCGCCGAACAGAATGCGGGTGCCGTCCGGCGACGGCCGATAGTAGTAGTGCAGCGCGCGCGTCTCGCCCATCATGTAACCCTTGGGACAAAGCTCGCGCATCAGATTGTCGGAGATCGGTGCCGTGGCGATGATGCGGCTGCGGACCGGGATCAAGCGGCGGCGCAGCCAGCTGTCGACGCGATCGGTATAGCCGTTGGTGCCAAAGATGACGTGATCGGCACGAACGCGGCCGCGCGAAGTCTCGACCTCATAGCCAATGCCTTCCGTTCGGACGCCGAGGACGGGCGTCTCCCCGTGCACCCGGGCGCCGGCCTCGATGACAAGGCGCAGCATGCCAGCGTGCAGCTTAGCTGGATGCAAACCGCCGATGTCGCGACGCACGAGACCGCCGTGGTAGAATTCCGTGCCGATCGCCTGCCGCTGCTCAGAGCGCGAGACGGCAAATGCCTCGACACCGAGGACCTTGACGAGACGGTCTGCCTCGCGGGCCAAACTTTCGTAGTCCTTCTGCTGGGAGGCGCCGGTGAAGCGGCCCGTCAGCTTGAAATCGCAGTCTATTTTTTCCTCGGCGATGAACCGCGCCAGATCCTCGCGGGCGAGCTTGCCTTCTCGATCGATGCCTTCGGCGCGCTCGCGTCCGAAGCGCTTTTCATGCTCGGCGAAGCTATGGCGAAGGCTGCCCGATGCGATGCCGCCGTTGCGCGTGGAGGCTCCCTCGCCTGGTCGCATGCGATCGAAGATCTGGACAGAACGGCCGGCGCGAGCGAGCGTCAGCCCCGCCGACAAGCCCGTATAGCCAGCACCGACGATGGCAACATCGCAGCGGGGCAGCACCGAGGTCTCGGGTAGCATCGAGGGAGGTGCTGCCTCCCACCAATAGGGCTCGTTTCGGATCATCTCTAGCGGCCCCGCTGTCTGCCGGCATGATGTTTCGCACAAAGGCGCCGTCGCGCCCGCCCCCAACTCTATGCGGGAACGGTATGCTAGGACAATGGCCTACGGGTTTTCGGAGCAGCCGGAGGCGACTGCTCCGGCGTGCGGACGCGGCAAAGCGGTGTCAGACCGGGTCTGACACCGTGGGTGCGCGAAGTAAAACGGGCTCGTTCCTACTTGGGAGCGAGGATCATGATCATCTGGTTTCGGCCCTCGAACTTGGGCTCATACTCGACCTTGGCAATGCCTTCAGTGTCCGACTTGACACGTTGGAGCACCTGCATGCCGAGATCGGTGTGGGCCATTTCGCGGCCTCGGAAGCGCAGGGTGATTTTCACCTTGTCGCCTTCCTCGAAGAAGCGGCGCATGGCCTTCAGCTTGGTCTCGTAGTCGTGGTCGTCGATCGCAGGGCGCATCTTGATCTCTTTGACCTCGACCACCTTCTGCTTCTTTCGCGCCTCAGCCGCCTTTTTCTGCTCCTGATACTTGAACTTGCCGTAGTCCATGATCTTGGCGACCGGCGGCGTAGCATCAGGCGAAATCTCGACGAGATCCAGGCCGGCGTCGATGGCCTTGCTCAACGCCTCGAGCCTCGCCACGACACCAACGTTCTGGCCGGTCTCATCGATCAGGCGGACCTCTCGGACCCGGATCGCCTCGTTGATCCTGGGGCCGGTCTGCTCGCGCTCAGGCGCGGCGCGCATTGGACGGCGGATGTTCGCTCTCCTTTAGTTGCTTCAACATCAGTACGTTTGTGGGGGCCCGCGACAAACGCGAAGCGCACCTCACGAGCGGCGAATGATACCAAAAAAAGCAGCGGCACCACGACGCTTATGTCGCGAATCTCGCATTTGGGGGGCCCAAGTCAAGTCACTCTCGCACGAATGGCCACCGCTCAGTTGGAATGCGTACCTGTTTTCGTCAAGCTGGCGAGGCGCGTTCCCAGCAGCTCGTCGTAGACTGCGAGCGTCGCCTGCTTCATGGCCTCAAGTGTGAATTTGGCGGCAACGTGGGCCCGTGCGCGCGCGCCCAGGGCAATTCGTTCGCACTCACTCAAGGCAAGGGCGCGGTGCAAGCACTCGGCCAGAGCCACCGGATCGCCAGGAGTGACGAGCCAGCCTGTTCCCAGCCCGTTCTCTCCGTCGCGAACGGGGATTACCGTTTCCGGCGGGGCACCGATAGCGGTCGCGATGACGGGACAACCAAGGGCCTGAGCCTCAGTTGCGGTGCGCCCGAACGCCTCCGGCTCGATGGAGGCGACGACCGCGACATGGGCGGCAGCGAAGGCGGCAGCAATATCGGAGACGTGCCCCGGAAATCGGACGTGATCTGCAATTCCTAGTGACGCCGCACGCGCAATCAATTCATTTTTGTACCCTTTTCGACCTTGATCATCGCCTGCGAAAACAATGACGATCGAGCCAAGCTTGCCACTTGCCGCAAGGAGGCCGGACGCATCGAGGAGGACATGTTGTCCCTTCCAAGACGTGAGGCGGGCAGGGTGGAGGACAATCCGCTGTCCAGGCTCGATTTGCCACGCCCGACGCAGGGTCTCGATCCTTTCGGCTTCGATCGCGTCGGGTCTGAAACGCTCGATATCAACGCCTCGATAGATGACACGAATTCTTTGTTTATCCGTGCCGTAGCGCGCTTCGATCAGGCTTGCCGTGTAGCCTGAGTTGGCGATCACGCGGTCCGAGCGCGCCATTACACTATTGTAGAAGCGCTTGATTCGGTCGGCCTCGGCATAGGCGCCGTGGTAGGTCGTCACGAAAGGGATCCGCGCGCAGCGTGAAGCAATCAGGGCACTCCACGCCGGGGCGCGGCTGCGAGCGTGCACCAGAGCGACATTTTCCTTCTCAATCATAGCCTTCAATGTTGCGGCGTTCGCGATGACCCGAAACGGATTCTTGCTCGCGGCGGGGAAGATGATGACCTCGCCACCAGCCTTTGCGATACGGTCGGCCAAGCGCCCGCCTTCCGTCGCAACCAGCGCTCGGCCGCCGGCGTCGACGATGGCCTCGGCGATCTCAGCGGTCGAGAGTTCGGCGCCACCCGTGTCGAGGCTCGGAATGATTTGGAGTATTGTCGGTCGTGTGCGGCCCAAGGTCGGGGCTCCCTCAAGCCTGGGGAACGGAACGGATGCCATCAGCGGAACCGCAATTCGTCATTGTTGGCCATGGCGCGGATTGCCGCCGCATAGCGTGCATCCTCGAGCCGAGGGGCAAATTGCAGGGCCCTGGCATCGTTTGGCTTCCGGGGTTCAAGTCGAATATGACGAGCACCAAAGCGAGCGCGCTTGCCGATTGGGCCGAGACCGTGGGCGTGTCGATGACGCGGCTCGATTATTCTGGACACGGACTGTCGCCGGGGCGAGTCGAGGACGGGACGATCGGGAGGTGGCTCGAGGAGGTCCGCGAGGTCGTTCTGTCGCACACGAGAGGGCAACTTATTGTGGTCGGCTCCAGCATGGGCGGCTATCTCGCGCTGCTTCTAGTGCAAGCGTTGATGCGCGAGCTGCCGATCCAAGCAGACCGTATCGTCGCTCTGGTGCTGATCGCGCCTGCCTGGGACATGACTGAACGGTTGATGAGGCCGCGGATGTCAGAGAGTGCGCGACGGCAGATCGAGGAAAATGGCGTTTGGTTGCGACCGTCTCGATATGACGACGGACCGTACCCGATTACTCGTCGGCTACTCGACGAGGGGGAACAACATCAGATCGGGATGGCACCGTTCAATCCCGGTCGGCCGGTGCACATTCTGCATGGACTACAGGATCCGGATGTCCCGTGGGAGCATACGCTCGACCTAGTTGCCCACCTGGATGGAGACTGGACGCGTGTTGTCGCCGTACCGGACGGTGACCACCGGCTCTCGCGACCAGAAGACATCGGGCTCCTGCTCAGAACGGTGAAATCTGCCTGCGTTGGCAGAGCAGAAGCGGACTAGAAGTAGGATGTCGCAACGGCCAAGGTGACACTATTCTCGTCAGCCGTTCGTTGACCGATGTCGAGCGGCGGCTTCCTCCGCCGCTTAGAAGGCGGCCAACAACAAAAAACCCCAACCCGCGATGCGGATTGGGGTTTTGCAACCTGGACATTATAAAGAGGAGATATTCTCGACTTCCGCTACAGCTGACGCTGTATCGATTGCATTCACCTCTTGGCAGACCTGGCAACGAC
>LNDR01000414.1 GCA_001464755.1 Rhizobiales bacterium Ga0077524 | reverse complement strand
CGAGCGCTCGCGACCCAAATCCCTCTCGAGGCTCCTGACAAATCGCATCGCGAGGTACCCTGTCGACCATGAATTCACCTTTGAGCATCCCGATGTCATCGAGTTTCCGCCGATCCGATGGGGGCGCCGATGGAGAAGATTGATTTCAAGAAAACCATGCCGAAGCTTTACGCCGCGCCTACCGGCAAGTTTGTCGAGATCGACGTTCCGGAGCTGGAGTTCGTCAAAGTCGATGGTCGCGGCGATCCAAACAACGACACCTCTTACAAGAGAGCGATCGAATGGCTCTACTCGACGAGCTATGCGATGAAATTCGCGGCCAAGGCCAAGTTCGGCAGGGACTATGTGGTGCCGCCGCTCGAAGGCCTGTGGTGGGCAGACGACCCGCAGGACTTCATCGAGCGTCGAAAAAGCCGCTGGCAGTGGACGATGATGATCATGGCGCCCGACTTCGTCGACAGGTCGCTTTACGCTGCTGCATTGACAAAGGCAGGCGACAAGCTCGGTGAGCCGCCCGCGTCCCTGCGGCTCGAGCCGATCCGCGAAGGGTGTTGCCTGCAGACGCTCCACATCGGCAGCTACGATGATGAAGGGCCGATTCTCGCGAGGCTTCACGACGAGATCATGCCTTCAATGGGGCTTGCGTTCTCGGGACCACATCACGAGATCTACTTAAGCGACGCGCGCAGGACACCGCCTGGAAAACTCAAGACGATCCTGCGGCAACCCGTCATGCGCGCTGCCTAGCACCGGTCGCGCCGCCTCAGTCCGTATCCTGCGAGGTGCCATGTGGTTGGAAACGGGTCAGGCCCCTTGCAAATCGAGCGTCGCAATCACGAGGGTCGCGTCGTCGGGGTCGCTGGCGATGGTGAAGCCGAGATCGCGGCACATTTCCAGCATGGTCGTGTTCTCGCGCATGATGTGGCCGAAGATCACGGCCAAGCCCGCCGCCTTCGCGTACTCGATCAGTTGGCGCATCAGGGCCCAGCCGATTCCGCGCCCCTTGAGACCCGAGCGAACGAGCACGGCATATTCGCCACGCTCGAAGTCGGGATCGGCCATGAAGCGCGAGACGCCGAGCAGGCGCTTGCCGGTATCGTCGAGGGCGACGAACGCCATCTCGCGGGCGTAGTCGATCTGGGTCAGCCGAGCGAGGAAGCGATGTGAGAGCTCGGTCTTGGGCGCAAAGAAGCGCAGGCGCACGTCGGCCGGAGAGACGTTGGCGAAGAAGTCCTCGTAGAGACCCTCGTCGTCGGGCCGGATCGGCCGCAACTGGATACTGTCCATGCCGGGGGCGTCGACGCGGGCCTCCCATTCGCTCGGATAGGGGCGAATGGCAAGCGGGACACGAGGGTGGAGCATCTCGTCCTCGATGCGGATGCGCGCATCGAGTGCGATCACGCCGTTCTCGTCGGCGATCAGTGGATTGATGTCGATTTCACGGATCTCAGGATGACGAGCGACGAGGTAGCCGAGGCGAACGAGTGTCAGCGCGATGGCGTCGATATCGGCGGCAGGGCGGTCGCGGTATCCCTGCAGCAACCGCCAGACGCGGGTCTGCCGGATCAGATCGCGCGCGAGATTGAGATCGAGCGGTGGCAGGGCGTGAGCCGCATCGCGCAGTGCCTCGACGGCAACGCCACCCGCGCCGAACATCAGCAGCGGCCCGAACGTCGGGTCCTCGCTCATGCCGAGGATCAACTCGTGGGCACGCGGTCGGCGGACCATCGGCTGGATGGTGAAGCCTTCGATGATGGCGCTGGGCATGGCCACGCGGGCGCGGTCCAGCATCGCGCGCGCCGCCGTCTCCACCGCCTCCGGGGTCTCGAGCCCGAGGCGCACGCCGCCGATGTCGGATTTGTGCGTGATGTCCTTTGACAGGATCTTCAGCACGGCGGCACCGTGGTCGGCAATGATCGATCCAGCTGCAGCGCGGGCCGCTTCTGGGGTCGCGACGGTCGAGGTCTCGATAACCGGAATGGCGTAGGCCCGCAGGACGGCCTTGGCCTCTGGCTCGGTCAACGTGCGCGGGCCCGACGTCGCAAGCACATTACGGATCACCTCGCTTGCGGCCTCGCTCGGCTGGAATATGCCGTCAGGAAGCGACGGCGGCGTCGCCATCAACTCGGTTTGCGCGCGTCGGTGGCGAACCAGGACCGAGAATCCGTCCACGGCCTCGGCCGGCGTATCGAAGGTCGGAACGCGAGCCTGCGAGAAGAGACCGCGCGAGTCGGCAGCGGCGTCCTGCCCAAGCCATGTCGTGATGAGTGGTTTCGGCTGATGTCCCCCCGTGCGTCGTGCGGCGAGCACGCTCAGCACAACCCTCGCGGCGTCGATGCTGGGGTTGATGGCCGTCGGGCAGTTCATAACCAGAACCGCGTCGAGGCCGGGGTCGTCGAGCGCGGCTTCCAACGCCTCCTTGTAGCGGTCGGCACTGGCGTCACCAATGATGTCGATCGGATTGCCGCGCGACCAGGTCGGCGGCAGCACGGCGTCGAGGCGCGC
Organism: Rhizobiales bacterium Ga0077524; assembly: GCA_001464755.1. Classification (GTDB taxonomy): domain Bacteria; phylum Pseudomonadota; class Alphaproteobacteria; order Rhizobiales; family Hyphomicrobiaceae. The sequence goes on along the minus strand of LNDR01000414.1, from coordinate 77,108 downwards.
GATGGTCTCGGGTGCGAGGTCGGGGAGGTCGAGGCCGAGGTCGGCGAGGCGGTCCGCGGCGAGCACGCCGGCACCGCCGCCATTGGTGAGGATGCCGAGCCGGTCGCGCTCGAGGGGAGCCACCTTGGACAGGATCTCGGCAGCCTCGAAGAGATCCTGCAACTCGTTGACGCGAACGAGCCCAGCGCGACGGAATGCTGCCTCGAACGCGGAGTCGGCACCGGCCAGCGCGCCAGTGTGTGAGAGCGCCGCCTTGGCCCCGCCCGCGTGCCGGCCCGCCTTGATGACGACGACGGGTTTAGCGCGCGCGGCGCGGCGGGCCGCGGACATGAACTTGGGCGCCGATCTCAGGCTTTCCATGTACAGGAGTATGGCCCGGCTCTGGGCGTCGCCCGCCAGGTAGTCGAGCAGGTCGCCGAAATCGACGTCAGCCATGTCGCCCAGCGAGACCACGTGCGAGAAGCCGATGCCGCGGCTCTCAGCCCAATCGACGATACCGGTGATCAGCGCGCCTGATTGCGAGAGGAATGCAAGGCGGCCGGGCCGGGGCGCGATGTGTGCGAACGTCGCGTCGAGACCGAGGGGCGGCAGCATCAGGCCGAGGCAGTTCGGTCCCTGAATGCGCAACAGGTGCGGCTTGGCGGCGTCCAACATGGCTTGGCGGATGTCGCCGCGAATGCCGGCAGTGATGACGACCGCGGCGCGGCAGCCCTTGGCGCCGAGTTCGCCGATGATGGTGGGCAGCGTGGCGGGTGGTGTCGCAACGATCGCGAGGTCGGGCGCCTCGGGTAGGGCTGAGATCGAGGCGAAGCAGTGCATACCAGAGATCTCGCCACCTTTCGGATTGACGAGAAAGATCCGTCCTTTGAACCCGGCACGCGAGAGGTTGCGGCCAAGGATGCCGCCGATGCTGCCGGGCCGGTCGCTCGCGCCGATCAACGCCACGGATCTCGGGGCCAGCAGATGCTGCAGATTTCGGATCGTCATCGCTGTTCCTCGTCGTTCGGGCCGTCGGAACTCCGTCGTCCACCTAGCTCGGCATCCGGACACCCGTTTGACAGGGCACAGGGGCGCAGGCGTGGCTAAGCCAGTCCTTTGAGCGCGTAGCCGACCGCATAGGCGACGCCTGCCGCGGCCAGCCCGATCGACGCCGTCTCGATGCCGGATCGAGCGGCTCTTCATCGAGCCGATGGCGAAGAACACCAGTGTCACCATGGCGAGCGCCCAACCAATCGCGTCGGTCGTGCCGAGTATGTAGGGGACGAGGGGAATGGCACCCGCGATCAGGAAGGCAACGAACGTGCTCGCTGCGGACCACAAGGGCTGGCGTTGTGCCGTGGCGACGCCGTACTCCTCGGCGAGCATCATCTGAATCCACGTTTCTTCGCGGGCGGTGATGGCCGCGATCGCCCCTTCAAGAACGTCGCCCTGGAGGCCCTTGCGGCTGAGTATCTGGCGGATCTCCTCGCGCTCGCCCTCCCGATCGAGCCGAATGTGGCGGCGTTCCACCTCGGTCAAGCGGGCGATGTCGTCGACCTCGGCTTTGGTGCCGCTGTAGTTGGACGCCGCCATTGAGAGGCCGTCGGCAAAAAGATTTGCGAGGCCCAGGATGATGACGATGCGGGGCGACAGGTTGGCGCCCGCGACGCCGGCAACGACGGCGAACGTCGTGACGGCGCCGTCGATGCCACCGTAGACCCAGTCGCGTAGATAGTTCGGGCGCGTGTTGCCGGCGAGGCGCTCCGCGATCGCCTCGGGCGTATGGTCGTGCTCCATCGCGGGCGAAGCGATCCGTCCGGCCGTTACGGCATCGGTGGCGTTGGCATCGGTGCTCATGCGTCGCGGTTCCTACCTCTTCTCGGCCGCGCGGACGGCAACCCTTACGCCCTCGGCGACGCGGTCGCTCGGATAGAGCACCACGCGGTCGCCGGTCGCGAGCCCGGACAGGATTTCTGCCTCCACGCTGTTCTTCTGGCCGAGGCTCACTACCGAGCGGATCGCGCGCCCCCCCGAGATTCGGAAGACGGCCCAGTCTCCCTGGTAGCGAAACAAGGCGCCGATCGGCACCTTCAGCACCCTCTCGGCCTCCCAGGCGCGGATCCGTGCGAGTACCCGGAACTCGTGGCCGAGGCGGTGCCGGGCAAGGCTCTCCTCGGCAAGGTCGATGATCACGCGGACGCGCTGCTCCTCGATCCCGAGCGCCGAGACCTTCGTGAAACCCGCCGCCTCGATCCGGCGAACCCGGCCCGACAGCGTCTCGCCGCCGCCCCAGCCGATGATCTCGACCGTCGCGCCGTCGGAAATTCTGACGGCATCCGTCGACAACAGCTCAACCACGATCTCGAGCGCGCGGGGATCGCCGACCTCCGCGAGCGGGGTGCCCGCCGGTACGACCTGCTCGCTGATCTGATGGACCCGCAGGACGCGACCTGTCACCGGCGCGTGGACCTCGACACAACAAGCGGATTGGGCGATTCCACCCAGGGTCTCGTCCTCGGGGTCGATCAGCCGCGCCTTCACGCTCTCGAGTTGCCGGCGCTTGACCATGATGTTGGCCTCGGCCTTCTCGACGGCGGCGCGGGCCACCGCCGCCGCGTGCTCGGCTTTCTCCAGCACCTGGGCTGAGATCGTTTGTGTCCTGGCGAGGGTCTGGGCCCGCGCAACCTCGGCATCGGCGAAGCGCTGGTCGGCGCGGGCCTGCTCGAGCTCGGCCTCCGACAGCCGCACGGCAGCCTCGGCCGCTTTTTCGGTCGCCATCAGCTCGAGGCGGGTTCTCAAATCGATGAACGGCGGCTGGGCCGGCTGCAGCACCGCGACCAAAGTCTTGCCCTTGGTCACAGGGTCACCTGCGAGCAGCGGCGAGCGAAGCACGATACCGGACTGGGGGGCCGAGACCACGAAGACGTCCTTGATCCGCGTCTTGCCTTCCTCCTCGACCGATACCACCAAAGGTCCGCTCGCAATCGTGCCGGCGTCGACCCCGACCGGCTTCGGCCATATGGCCCAGGCGATGGCAGCTAGAATGGCAAGGCTGCCCGCGATCCAGGCCAGTCGTGTCCACCCTGGCCGGCTCGCCGCGCCGCTCTCGGTTGCGGACGTTGTCATGTCTCACTCCCTGGTCTTGAGGACGGCCACCAAGTCGAGCTTGTCGATCCGTCTCCTGACGGCGATGGCGGATGCGATCGCGGCGGCTAGCGTTACGAGGCTCGCCATGCCATACGTCGCCGTCTCGATGACGAACGGTGTCGTATAGAGATCGCTCGCGAAGCTCTGGATCGTGAGCCACGACAGCCAGTAGCCAATCAGCCAACCGAGGGGCTGTGCGAGCAGCGCGAGCAACGCCAGCTCGGTGAACAGGACGCGCGCGACCTCGCTGCGATGAAAGCCGATTACGCGGAGGCTCGCCAGATCGCGGGCGCGCTCGGAGAGCTGGATGCGAGCGCTATTGTAGACCACGCCGAATGCCACGATCACGGCGAGCCCTATGTAGATCGATGTCATCATATTGATGTTCTCGGCGAGTGTCGCCCGGAACAGGGTCAAGACCCTGTGCTGCAACTCGATCGAAGCCACCTTCGGCGTGCGCTTGATCTCGCGGAAGAGTTCGGCCTCTCTGTTCTGATCATACGAGATATCGGCCCCGCTGATGGCCCGACCGTCGCTCAGTAGCTCGTCGAGCCGATCGATGCGCATCAGCGCAACGAGCCCGATATAGGATTCGATGACGTCCGAGACGCGCACCCATCGCGTTCCGCGCCGTCCCTCCAGCAACTCCACCTCGACCAGATCGCCGCGCCTCAGGCCGAGCACGTCGGCGAGGCGCTTGTTGAGAAGGATGCCATCCTCTGGCACGGCAACCGGTCTCAATTCGAGATCGAGTTGCTGCGTGAGAACGGTGCCCGCTGGGCGCCCCACGAGGGAGACGCGGCGCGAGAGATGGCCGTTCTTTAGCCGGGCGCCGGCATTGCGGAAGGGCTCGACGCGGAGCACGCCGGGTAGGTGGCGGACGTCGGCCGCGACGCGCGCACCTGCGTCATCGGTGAAGTTGACCGTCGCATGCTGGCGCTGGCTGCGGAAGAACGTCGAGTCGATCATGGCTTCGACGGCGTCGAACGTGAACAGCGACAGCACGAGAAGACTGACGGCCATGGCGAGACCGACTGCAGTCAGGGCGGCCCGCATGGGGAAGCGCGCCATATTCCGCAGCGACATCACCGTCATTTGCGAGAGTCCGCCGTAGAGCCCACTCGCCTCACCGGGAAGGCGCGCATAGCGATGCGGTGACGGTGGGCGCATGGCGACGGCAGGCGGCAGTGCCAGGGCATCGAGAACGGCCCGAAGCGCACCGATGCAGGCCGCGCCGAGCGTGAGTGCCGCGGCGACGACGTAGAGATCCCCGTCGCGCTCGAAGACGAGAAACGGGAACTGGAAGAACTTCCCATAGAGCCGGGTCAGGCTGCTCCCGAACCACGTGCCCAGCGCGAAGCCGATCGATATGCCGATCAGTGCAATGAGGCCGACGAGCTTCAGGTAATGGCCACCGACAGCGAAGTTCGTATAGCCGAGCGCCTTGATGAGGCCGATCTGCTCCCGCTCGAGGGCGATCATGCGCTGTAGCGTCATGTTGAGCAGGAACGCGGAGACGAGAAGGAAAACGGGCGGGATCACGCGGCTCAAGGCCGCGAGCTGCTTCAGCTCGGCATCGAGAAAGGCGTGGCTGATCTGATCGGCGCGGGCGTAGGCGCCGGCACCGCCGTACCGGGCGAGCATTGCGTCCAGCCGTTCGATGACCTCGCGCTCCTGGGCACCTGAGGCGAGCTTCAGGGTGATCGAATTGAAGGCGCCGTCGAGTCCGTAGGCGGCCTCGAGTGCGGTCTCGGACATCCACATGACGGCGAAGCGGCGGTGATCGGGCATCAGGTCGCCGGGACCAATGGCGTAAATGTGCTCAGGGCTCAGCGCGATGCCGACGATGGTCAGCTTGCGCTTGCGGCCGTTGAGGATCGCTTGAAACGCGTCGCCGATCCTGAGGGCGTGGGCGGTGGCAAACGTCTCGTTGACCATCACCTCGGATGCAGCACCAGCCTCCGGTGGACGGCCCGCGCGCACGTAGGGACGATTGAGAACAGATGGCTTGTGATCCGGCAGCGACTGAGCGAGCCCGGTGGCCGGCTCGGCCATGCCCTCGATGTCGAGCACCGCGTTGTTGCGCGCGATCCGGGCCTCTGCCACGGCAACGCCCGGCATCTCCTGAATGCGGGCCTCGAGCCAGCGCGGTGCGCGCGTCGCAGTCGCGAAGACATCAGCGAAGGCGTGCTCGGCGTAATAGAGCCGCCGGGTCTCCTCGAGCGAGCGGTAGGCGCCGATGGCGAGGATGAGTGTCGCGACGCCGGAGGCGAGCACCAGCGCGATGGCGAGCGCCTGCGGCCAGATGCGGACCAGATCGCGCACCAGCTTTCGGTCGAGCGCTCCCAGGCCCGCCATTATCCGCATGGTGGCCTCGCAAAGCTCATCACCAGCTTACCTCCCGGGGCTCGACCCTCGTCGCGTTGACCCGGGTCTCGGCGATACGCCCATCGGCGAAGATGCACACACGATGGGCGATGTCCTTAATCGCGGCGTTGTGGGTGATGATCGCCGTCGTAGTGCCGAGCTCGGCGTTGACGGCGGTGATCGCCTCGAGGACGCGGATACCGGTCTGGCTGTCGAGGGCGCCGGTCGGCTCGTCGCAGAGCAGCACCTCGGGGCGCTTGGCGATGGCACGGGCGATAGCTACCCGCTGCTGCTCACCGCCCGACAGCTCGGCCGGGAAATGATCGATCCGCGACGCGAGCCCGACAAGGTCCAGCGCTTCTTCCGGGCTCATCGGATTGTCGGCGATCTCGGTGACGAGGGCGACATTCTCGCGGGCGGTGAGCGAGGGAATGAGATTATAAAACTGGAAGACGAAGCCGACGTAGCGTCGGCGGTAGGCGGTCAGGCTGGCGTCGTCGAGCCTGGTCAAGTCAAGGTGGCGGAAGCGACAGACGCCGGAGGTGGCGTGATCGAGGCCGCCGAGGATGTTGAGCAGCGTCGATTTGCCGGAGCCGGACGGGCCGAGCAGAACGACCAGTTCGCCCGCGTAAAGCTCGAGGTCGACGCCATTGAGCGCGCGTACCTCGACCTCGCCCGTCCGGTAGATCTTGGTCAGATCCCGGGCCTCGAAGACGATGTCGGACATGCCGCTCTCTCTTGTTTCCCGGTGAGCATAGGTGGCGAGGCTTGCCCGTGCCTTGCGCCGGGTCAAGGCTTGCAAGTCGTCAGGGTTGTGCGCTTCGACATCCGTCGTGCAGGGCTGCGAACGTGTCGGGGCTTGCTTCCGGCTGTCCGAGGGGAAATGCTCTGGCCTCGCTTCGTGCCTCCAACCGACGAGCCTCTTCATGACCTCCGTCTATGATCCATCCACCGGGACCGGCATCCTCTCCGTCTGGAACGAGTATCCGCCGGAGGACGCGGAGTTCTACGAACGCTGGTACATGACCGAGCACTTTCCAGAGCGGCTCGGCGTACCGGGTTTCCTGCGTGGGCGTCGGTATCGCGCCATCGACGCGGATCGCACGTACTTTACGTTCTACGACCTCGAGAGCCCGGACGTGCTCTTCTCGAGCGCCTACATCGCGCGCCTCAACGACCCGACCGCGTGGACGAGGCGCATCATGGGCCGCTGGTCGTCGATGTTTCGCACGGCCTGCCGTCGTGTATCGCGGGCGGGCACGGCGGTCGGCGGCTTCGTTGCGGTCGCCCGATTCGAGGAGCCGGCCGCCATCTCGCGCGGACAGGCGCAGGAGCTTAAAGAGCGTCTCGCCAATCCGTGCGTCGTCGCAGTCGACATCTGGCAGGCGACGGCCGAACAGAACGCACCCACGAAAGAGGCGAGCGCGCGGCCCGAGGCCGACCGCTGGATCGCTGGCGCCGTGATCGTCGAGACGACGAGCGAGGCAAGTGCGCGGCGCGTCCGCGATCACCTGCCCGAGCTGCTCGGCCCCGCCGCCAAGCCAACAGCCATCGGCATCTACGGTCTGATGGCGCTGCAGGCTGCGCCGCAGTCCCCAGGCCCGTAGCTTCAACCAGATCCCAGGAGCTACTTCCGCGCCCTATCCGGATAGCTCACCGCCATGCCGTCGCGGACGTCGTTCTGGATGCCGTACTGTGGGAACGGATAGCGAAAGCCGTTCTTGGCGAGGCTCTGCATGCCGTTGATGGCCTTCTCGAGCTGATCGGGCGGGATCGCCATCAGCATCTCGTCGTCGAGGACGCCTCCGTAGCGCCGCTCAGCGAAGCAGGGGATGGAGAGCGATGGCTCGCGCTTCGAGAGGGCTCGGCCCCAGCTATCGGCGCAGGCCGTCTCGCCGACGACGCCCCAGTCGAACTTCTTGTAGCCGACGTACTGCATGCCGTTGATGAAGTACATCATGGCGCCGGGCGTGGCGTAGAAGAGCGCGATATCCGGCGGATCGAGCCGGCCGGCCGCCAGCGGCGAAACCACTAAGGCTTCATACTGGCCGTCCGGAACGCAGGTCAACGCCGCCTGCCGCTTGCCTGCATCTTCGAGCGTGCCGTGCCAGACGCCGGCCGTCGCCTTGCCAGAGGCCCACTCTGTGGTTTTCGAGTTTCCGAGACCGACCACGGCTCGACACTGGGCGCCAACCAGGTTTTCCGCCGTGACCCCGACTGTCCAGCCGAGGCGCGAAGCCTGGGCCACCACCTGATCCAAGGTGTGCACGTGCTTCGGGCGCCGCAGCCGCGGAATCTCGTCGAGGGCAGCGGCGCTCTCGAACAGCTTCATGCCGAAGGGAGCGGATCTGAGCTTCAGAAGGCGCTCGAGGTCAGCGGACAACTTCGCAAGATCGAGTTGGGACACGAGGCGATACTCCTTCGGGGGTTGTCGTTTGGGATGAGCCTGCGTCTCGTACCGGGCCGCGTCAATGGGGCAGGTCAATCCTGTCGGAGGTGGGCTCCGAGGAACCGACGGGAGGGCGTCGCGTTGGTTGGACAAGGAGGCGTGCGGCGCAAGGCGCGTGCAATCCCGTTCGTCCGATCCAACCGTCAGGAGTTCCCCATGGTCGATATCAACAAGACGCGCACCGAGCCCATCGAGCAGTTCTGGGAGATCACCGATGATATCCGGGCTGGGATGCTCGGGGTCGACGGCAGTGGGCAGCACATGCAACCCATGCACCCGAACTGCGAGCGCGAAGGCCGCAACATCTGGTTCTTCGTCAAGACAGACTCGGATTTGGTGCAGGCGATCGGCAGCGGCGGCCCTTGTCATTTCTGCGTCGTTGGCAGGTCGCACGACTACCACGCCTGCGTCGCCGGCAAGCTCACGGTGGAGCAGAACCGGGCGATGATCGACCGTTTCTGGAATTCGGTCACGGCGGCGTGGTTCAAGAGCAAGGACGACCCGGAACTCACCCTCGTCAAACTTGCTCTCGACAACGGCGTCGCATGGGGCTCGGTCGGCACGGTCCGTTTCGGCTGGGAGGTCATGAAGGCGAACATGTCGAGTGCCGAGCCGGACGTTGGCGCGCGCCAGCACTTCTCTTTCGTGCATCAGGTCGAGAACGGGCACGAGCGCCGCACCCCATCACAGCCGAGTGGCCTCTCGGATGCGGCCCGCGGCGTTCCACGGCAGGAAGGCCAAGTCTGACGCGGGCAGCGTCGGGCGACCGGTCGATGTCGGTTGCGGGCTGCGGGCCGTCGTGTCACGTTTCTCGCAAAGGGCGCCTCCGTCAGGGGGGCGCCTTTCTCACGCCACCCATCGGGGACCGACGCCCACATGGCCACCAACATCAAGCGGATCATCTATTTTCACTATCGCATGGATCAGACCGCCGCCCGCATCCGCGAGCTTCGGCCGGACATCGACATGTTCCGCCGACCCATGGAAGGTGAGATCGAGGAGAGCTGGGCGGAGGTAGCGCGCGCTCATTGCTATCATGTGAGCGGGCGCACGGAGCTGCGCGAGCCGTGGTTCCCGGACAAGCGCCTCTTTGCCAAGGCGCCGAACCTGCTGGCGATCTGCTCACTCGGCGCTGGCTACGACACGATCGACCTTGCCGCCTGTAACGAGGCGGGCATCATCGTGTGCAACCAGTCCGGCGCCAACAAGGAGGCCGTGGCCGAGCATGCGCTGGGCCTGATGCTGGCGCTCTCGAAGAAGATCGCACAGTCGAACGCCGCCATGCGCCGCCAGCAGAACCTCGAGCGCTTCCACTACGCGGGCAACGACCTGCTCGGCAAGACAGTCGGCATCATCGGCATCGGCAACATCGGTGGGCGCGTCGCCGAGCTTTGCAGCGGGCTGTTCAAGATGACCGTGCTCGCCTACGACCCGTTCCTTTCGGCGGAGAAGATCGCCGCCAAGGGCGCAAAGAAAGTCGAGCTCGACGAACTCCTGGCTAACGCTGACTACGTCACCTCGCACACGCCGCTCAACGACGCGTCGCGCAATCTGCTCGGCTACGACCAGTTCAAGGCGATGAAGCGGTCGGCCTATTACGTCAACACCTCGCGGGGCGGTACATACAGCGAGGACGATCTGGTGCGCGCACTGAAGGATGAGCTGATCGCAGGGGCTGGGCTTGACGTGTTCATGGAGGAGCCTCCGCCGACCGATCACCCGCTGATGGAGTTCGAGAACGTGATCGTGTCGCCGCACAACGCCGGCATAACGCACGAGGCGATGGCCAACGTCGCGATCTTTTCGGCAGACCAGTGGATCGACATCCTCGACGGCCGCGTGCCACCACGCCTGATCAATCCGGAAGCCTGGCCCAAGTACTGCGATCGCTTCGAGAAGATCCTCGGTTTCCGGCCGCCGGCACTACCGAAGAGCTGAGGGTCTGCGGTTGGGGCGAGAGCTGGACTGGTAGCGTCGCCCCGTCGCCCCGGCCAAGGCCGGTCGCCGATCAGGAGAGGGGGACGGACGATGTTCTTCGATGGCTTTCGGCTGGAGCACATCCGCGTTCGCGATGGGACGCTTCGCGTTCGCATCGGCGGCAGCGGGCCGCCGCTGGTGCTGCTGCACGGCAATCCACAGACGCACGCGATGTGGCATCTCGTGGCGCCAGATCTCGCTCGTTCCTTCACGGTCGTCGCGCCGGATCTCAGAGGCTACGGACAATCGTTCAAGCCGCCGCCGTCCGCCGACCATGCCGCCTATGCCAAGCGTGAGATGGCGCGCGATATCGTCGAGCTGATGGGCGGCCTCGGGCACGATCGTTTCCTCGTGGCCGCCCATGACCGCGGCGCGCGTGTCGCACACCGCCTCGCCATCGATCATCCCGAGCGCGTCGAGCGCCTCGCTGTGCTCGACATCGTCCCGACCATCGAGCACTTCGAGCGCGCCGATATGGCCTTCGGTCTCGGCTATTATCATTGGTTCTGGTTCGCTCAGCCGCACCCGTTTCCAGAGGACGTGATCTGCGCGGCCCCGGACGCCTGGTTCCGGGCGCACACCTCGCGGGAGCCGAAACCGCCCGGCTTCTTCGTGGCCGAGGCTTTGGCTGACTATCTCACCGCGGCGCGGACCCGCGAGATGATCACGGGGATGTGCGAGGACTACCGGGCCGCCGCCACGATTGATCTTGCGCATGACCGCGAAAGTCGCGCTGCGGGTCGGCGCATCCAATGCCCGCTACACGTGCTCTGGGGTGCCAAGGGCAAGATCGGTGCATGGTACGATGCGCCCGCGATCTGGCGGACCTACTGCGACGGTCCGGTCACTGGCCGCTCCATCGAAACGGGTCATTATCTGGCCGAGGAGGATCCCGACAGCGTGATCCGGGAGTTGCGCGCGTTCTTCGCAGCGGGCGACCATTGAACTCAAGCACTCGACTCGCGATGGCCACCCGGCCTGCACGGCTCACCGGACGCACCGCGGGGACGTGCCCCGCGATGTCATGAGCGTAGGCCCAGGCCCTAGGCCGTTGCCTTGGCGAGCGCCTGATCGAGGTCGGCGATGATGTCGGCCGCATCCTCGATGCCGATCGAGAGGCGGACCACATCGTCGCCCGCACCTGCGGCGGCACGCTGTTCTTTTGTGAGCTGGCTATGCGTGGTCGAGGCGGGGTGGATGACGAGGCTGCGCGTGTCGCCGATGTTGGCCAGATGCGAGAACATATCCAGCGCACCGACGAACTTCACGCCCGCATCATAGCCGCCCTTCAGGCCGAACGTGAACACGGCGCCGGCGCCTGCCGGGCAGATGCGCTTGTGCACCGCGTAGTACTTGTTCGACTCGAGACCCGCATAGTTGACCCACGCCACGCCCGGGTGCTTCTCGAGGTGGCGTGCGACGGCGAGCGCATTAGTGCAGTGCTTCTCCATGCGTAGCGGCAGCGTTTCGATGCCGGTCAGGATCAAGAAGGCGTTGAAGGGTGAGATTGCCGGGCCGAGGTCGCGAAGACCCATGACGCGGCAGGCGATGGCGAAGGCGAAGTCGCCGAAGGTCTCGGCCAGGACCATGCCGTTGTAGCTGGCGTTCGGCGCGGTCATCGTCGGGTATTTGCCGCCCGATTTCGACCAATCGAAGGTGCCGCAATCGACGATGACGCCGCCGATCGAGTTGCCGTGTCCGCCCATGAACTTGGTCAGCGAGTGGACGATGATGTCGGCGCCATGCTCCTTCGGGCGGCACAGGTAAGGTGAGGCCAGCGTGTTGTCGACGATCAGTGGCACGCCGGCTTTCTTGGCAATCGCCGAAATGGCTGCGATGTCGACCACGACGCCGCCAGGGTTGGCGATGGATTCGATCATGATCGCCTTGGTCTTCGGCGTGATCGCCTTGGCGAACGAGGCCGGGTCGGTCGAGTCCGCCCACACCACGTTCCAGCCGAACTTCTTGAAGGCGTGATTGAACTGGTTGATCGAGCCGCCGTAGAGCTGGCGTCCGGCGACGAAGTCGTCACCGGGCTCGAGCAGGGTGTGGAAGACCAGAGCCTGGGCCGCGTGACCGGACGCGACCGCGAGTGCCGCCGTGCCGCCTTCCAGCGATGCGATGCGGCCCTCGAGCACGCTTTGCGTCGGGTTGCCGATCCGGGTGTAGATGTTGCCGAACGACTGCAGGCCGAACAGCGACGCAGCATGTTCGGCGTCGTTGAAGACGAACGAGGTGGTTTGATAGATGGGCGTCGTCCGCGCACCGGTTGCGGGATCGGGGGCGGCACCTGCGTGAATCGAGCGGGTCGCAAAGCCGGGTGTTGTATTTTTTGTCATTTGAGCAATCTCCTCAGCCGATCGGGGCGTCTCATCAACCGGTTTCAGCCGCATGAAGTCAATGGGGAACGGTCTCGGCACGGCCGAAAGATAGCCCCATTCCCTGTTTCGCGCTCGGCTGGAAAAGTGACGTTCGCTGAGCCATCATACGCCGGAAAATTCGATCCTTCGGAGACGCGCATGCGGCCCCTCGAACTCGGTTGGTATCTGCCCACGCACGGCGATACCGTCCGCTTCAACGACCCGACTTCCGACGTCGCGCCGTCGCTGGAGCTGTTCGAGGCGGTCGTCGATCAGGCGGAGCGCGCGGGGTTCGAGTACCTGCTCATACCGGTGGGCGTCGCCTGCTGGGAGGCCTACATGGCCGGGGCTTACATGGCCGCGCGGCATGGCCGCATACGACCGCTGATCGCGGCGCGGCCTGGCTACATCAATCCGGTGATGCTCGCAAAAATGATCTCGACGCTCGATCATCTTTCCAAGGGCCGTATCGCCGTCAACCTGATCGCCGGCCAGAACGAGGCCGATGTGGAAGCCGAGGGGGTCACGCTCGGCAAGGCGGAGCGGTATGACCTTATGGAGGAAGAGGTCCGCATTCTGAAGGCGCTGTGGGTCGCCGAGGCTCCGATCGACTTCGGGGGCCGATTTCATCGCCTCAAGGGGGTGCAGATCCGGCCCCGCTCGCTGCAGCAGCCGCACCCGCGGTTCTATCTCGGTGGCGGCTCGGCGCAGGCGTGGGAGGTCTCAGCCCGCCACTCCGACGTGCATCTCTTCTGGGGTGATACGCCCGAGCGGATCGCCGATAACATCGCGGCCATTCGCCAACTTGCCGCGCAGCATGGCCGTGAGGAGGAGATCGGTTTCGGCATGCGGCTCCAGATCATCTGTCGTGAGACCGAGGCCGCGGCGTGGACTGCTGCGGAGGCTCTGGTGGCGATGACCAGCGAGCACGACCGCGAGCGCGTCATCCAGCGGACCGCGACATCGGAGGCCAACCGACGTATCCAGGATCTTGCCCGCGAGAAAGGACCCCACATCGCGCCTAACCTCTGGTCCGGCCTGACGCGCGTGCGCCAAGGAGCCGGAATCGCTATCGTCGGCGATCCGCATCAATGCGCCGATGTCATCCAGCGGTTCATCGAGGCAGGCTGCCACTCTTTCTGCCTTTCGGGCTATCTGCACGACGAGGAAGCCGAGCGGTTCGGACGGCTCGTCCGGCCGATCGTTGCGGCACGCAATCCGGATCGCTTATCCGCTGCCAGCGAGTGATGGCTTCAGCAGGTCGCCTGCAGTACCTGCTCCGTATCCGGCGCCGGGCTGCGACGGCTCATGCGGTGGCTTCGAACCCGTCGATAAAGGCGGCGAGATTAGGACCGAGCGTGTCCGACAGATAGCCGCCCTCCTGTACGAGCAGCGTCGGCATCCGGAGACGTCCGATCATCACACCAGCACTTCTGAATCCGGCGCGCGTCACCTTGGCGCCGCCGAAGGGATCGTCAAACGAGGCATCGAGGCCCAGCGCCACGACGACAACGTCCGGAGTGAAGGCACCCACCGAGTTCACCGCGCTGGCGACGGCAGCGGTCCAGGTGGTGTCGTCGGCGCCAAGCGGCACCAGCAGATTGATGTTGAAGCCCTCGCCATCGCCTTCGCCGCGCTCGTGCGCGTGTCCCCAGAAAAACGGATAGAAGCGATGCGGGTCGGCATGGACTGAGACCGTCAGGACGTCAGGGCGATGGTAGAAGATCGCCTGTGTGCCGTTGCCGTGATGGATGTCGATGTCGAGGATGGCGACCCGCTTCTTCTGAGCGCAGAGCCGCTCTGCGGCGATCGCCGTGTTGTTGAGAAAGCAGTGACCGCCGGCGAGGTCGCGGTAGGCGTGATGCCCCGGCGGCCGACAGAGAGCATAGACGGCCGGCTCGCCCGCCAGCACGAGGTCAGCACCTGTCACTGCGACATCGGTGGCGTCGGCGGCTGCCGCCCAAGTCCCCGGTCCGATACCGCAGGCCATGTCCTGCAGGTGCCAACCGGCCCGCCCGACGAGAGATGCCGGATAGGTGCCCGTACCCCTTACGGGATGGACGTTGCCGACGACCTCGCGGGAGGCGCCGGGTAGCTTTTGCCACTCGCTTGACGCTTGCTCGAGGAAGGTCAGGTAGTCCAGCGAATGAACGGCCAGCCGCGGGCCGTTACCATGCGCCTCGGGAGTGACGATCGTGTGCCGCTTGGCGTCCAGAGCGGCCAGGAGACGGTCGGCCCGCTCCGGCTTCTCCTCACCGGGCACGAACATGCCCCGCAGGAGAAACCGCTCCGGATCGTGGCCCCGGTGCCCGTCGGAATAGACAACTTTCATCGAACATTGCCCCCGCCCGCCCGAGGTGCGTCCGGCGGTGTTTGATCTTGGTGCTGACCGGGGCATGATAGGCTGTCCAGCGAGCCCCTGTCGACGTTGCGGCCGGCCGGGCCTATTGACTTCCGGCTGCTCCCTCGCCCACAAGCGCCGCAAAAGCAGGCTCCAACGGAGGCCAAGGCCCCATGTTCACTCTTACCGGCAAGACGGCCCTCGTGACGGGTGCGACAGGTGGCATCGGCGGCGCCATTGCGCGCGCACTGCATCGGCAGGGTGCCACGGTGGCGCTATCCGGCAGGCAGGCCGATAAGCTCGAAGCCCTCAAGGCCGAACTCGGCGAGCGGGCTGTCGTGTGCCCTTGCGACCTCGCCAACAAGGAGCAGGTGGGTAAGCTGATCGACGAGGCCGTCAAGGCGCTGGGCGGCAGGCTGGATATCCTCGTCAACAACGCCGGGCTCACCAAGGACAACCTGTTCATGGTGATGAAGGACGAGCAGTGGGACGATGTCATCGCCGTCAATCTGACCTCGACCTTCATGCTGATGCGGGCGGCGACCCGGCACATGCTGCGCTCGAAGACCGGCTATGGCCGCATCATCAATATCTCGTCGGTCTCGGGCATTCTCGGCAATCCGGGCCAGGGCAATTATGCTGCCTCCAAAGCCGGCATGATCGGCATGACGAAGAGCCTTGCTCGTGAGGTCGCGCCGCGCGGAATTACGGCCAACTGCATCGCGCCGGGCTTCATTCAGACGGCGATGACAGACGTGCTGAACGAGCAACTGACCACCGAGATCAAAAAGAACATCCCGGCGCAGACTTTCGGCGTGCCGGACGACATCGCAGCCGCCGCCGTCTATCTAGCGTCGACGGAAGCTCGCTACATGACCGGTCAGACGTTGCACATCAACGGCGGCATGGTCATGGTGTGAGACCGGCTGCCACATGGACGCCTGTCGACGGGCGTTCAACCCCGCCTTTTCAATGGTTGGGAAGTGTGTTACCGACCCGCGGTTGCCGGTTTAAAGGCTTGGTCCGAAGGCTGGCGCAATGCACCGAGGGTGCGGCGCGCCAGATGAAGGCCAAGAAGTAACGCGCTCGCAACGAGGGGCTTAGCCCGAGCGGCTGCGGGGTATGAAGTCAAGCCGAGGAACCGGGTGGCTCTCCAGCTTCCGGTCCCGAACAGATCCACCGTAGTCTAGCTTTTGGTCGGCTGCTGCCGACCGGCACAACGAGAACCTCTAGGGGATTACGCAATGAGCGACGTCGCGGACCGGGTGAAGAAGATCGTGATCGAACATCTGGGCGTCGAGGCCGACAAGGTCACCGAGGCCGCCAGCTTCATCGAGGATCTGGGTGCCGACAGCCTCGACACCGTCGAGCTGGTGATGGCGTTCGAAGAGGAGTTCGGCTGCGAGATCCCGGACGATGCCGCCGAGCAGATCCAGACCGTCGGGGACGCCGTGAAGTTCCTCGAGAAGCAGGCCAAAGCCGCCTGACCTGATCCGACGCAGCTTGCGTTTCGGTGCCCGTTGGTTTTCGATGTGAGCGGCAGGGACCAAACGGCCCGGCGCACGTTGCATGAATTGGTCGGGCAGGCACGAGCCACGTCGGCGGCGATACAACTTGCGCCGCGACGCCAGGCTCGCTCAGCAAAGCGCAGGGGAGAGACCATGCGGCGCGTCGTCATCACGGGTCTCGGTCTGGTGACACCTTTGGGTTCGGGCGTGGATGCGACTTGGTCCGCGCTGCTCGAGAGCCGCAGTGGTGCCCGCCGTATCGCCGAGTTCGAAGCCAGCGACCTCCCGTGCCAGATCGCGTGCTTCGTGCCACGAGGCGATGGCTCGAACGGGACGTTCAACGCCGACCAATGGATGGAGCCCAAGGAGCAGCGCAAGGTCGACGATTTCATCGTCTATGCCGTCGCCGCCGCCGATCAGGCCCTCGCCGACGCGGGCTGGGCTCCGAAAACGGCCGAGGACCAGGAGCGGACAGGTGTCCTCATCGGCTCGGGTATCGGCGGCCTCAACGGTATTGCCGAGACGTCTCTGCTGCTGAAGGAAAAGGGGCCACGGCGAGTGTCTCCGTTCTTCATTCCGGGGCGGCTGATCAATCTCGCTGCGGGGCATGTGTCGATCAAGCACGGTCTCAAGGGACCCAACCACGCCGTCGTTACGGCCTGCTCGACGGGTGCCCACGCGATCGGTGACGCGGCGCGCCTCGTCGCTCTGGGCGATGCCGATGTGATGGTTGCGGGTGGCGCCGAGAGCCCAATCTGCCGAATCGCGATGGCGGGATTTGCCGCCTGCAAGGCTCTCTCCACGCATTTCAACGACAATCCGACGAAAGGGTCGCGCCCCTATGATCGGGATCGCGACGGCTTCGTCATGGGAGAAGGCGCCGGCGTCGTGGTGCTCGAGACGCTCGAGCATGCCAAGGCGCGCGGCGCACGCATCTACGCCGAGGTGATCGGCTACGGCATGTCAGGCGACGCCTATCACATCACGGCACCGGCCGAGAACGGCGACGGGGCATATCGTTGCATGCGGGCTGCGCTCAAGCGCGCCGAGATCGATGTCAGCGAGATCGACTACGTCAATGCGCACGGTACGTCCACGCCAATGGGAGACGAGATCGAGCTCGGGGCGGTCGAGCGGCTGTTCGGAAATTCTGCTAGCAAGCTCGCGATGTCGTCCACGAAGTCGGCGATCGGCCACCTGCTTGGAGCGGCCGGTGCCGTCGAGGCGATTTTCTCGGTGCTCGCGATTCGAGACAACGTCGCGCCGCCGACGCTCAATCTCGACAATCCGTCGATCGAGACGGCCATCGACCTGGTGCGACACAAGCCCCTCAGGCGACCGATCGATACCGTGCTTTCCAACTCGTTCGGGTTCGGCGGCACGAACGCCTCGCTGATCCTCAGGCGGTTCGCGGCCTGACCTGCGCGCGGATTGTCGCGCGCTGCGGCGTAACGGGCCTTTCGTTCGTGCTTCAGCCACATTTGTGCGTAGTCTCCAATCGTTGGCGAGTCGCTCGTGGACTGGCCTGAGAGTTGCGGCCGCGCACGGGTGTGGCGACAGGACAGGTCAGCGGCAATGAAGCCACCGCAGGCACAAGCATCCGCCCGGGAGGAGCTCCGTACATCGGGCTCGCCCCGCACGTCGGGCGGAACGCCGCGGAGCCCTTCGGAGATGCTGGTGCCGACACGGCCACCCAAACCACCGAAGCGGATCAAGCCGGAGCGCGAGCCGCGCCGGATGAACGGGTTTCTGCGTTTCATCGATGGCTCACTCTCGTTTGTGTTTCTGAGCTTTCTCTTCGTGGCGGCTGTTGCCATCTGGCTGCGGCATAACTTCGATGCTCCTGGACCGCTCGGCGAAGCAGCAGCCGTGGTGATCCCGAAAGGCGAGGGCGCGCTGGAGATTGCCGAGCGGCTCGAGAAGAGCAACATCATCGCCGATCGGCGGGTGTTCATGCTCCAGTATTATGTCTCTCGCCTCTACAACAGCTCTGCCGGTGGCACGGCGGAGAAGGCGAGTCTGAAAGCCGGAGAGTTCCAGTTTTCGAAGGCGGCCACTGTCCGCCAAGTGATGGACACGCTGGTCAGCGGCCGTGGTATTCTGCAGAAGATCACCATTCCGGAAGGTTTGACGAGCCAGCAGATCGTGGACCGCCTCCGGGCGGAGCCCGGGTTGGCAGGCGACATCATCGCGGTTCCGCCCGAAGGATCGCTTCTCCCCGAAACCTACCGCTTCTCGCGCGGAGCCAGCCGCCAGGAGATCCTGGACCAGATGCGCGCCGAGCAGGGCAAGGCTCTGTCGGCCCTATGGGAGGCGCGCGATCCGACCTTGCCTCTGAAGTCACCCGAGGAGGCGCTGGCGCTGGCCTCGATCGTCGAGAAGGAGACTGGACGGCAGGACGAGCGCGGGCGGGTCGCAGCAGTATTTGTCAATCGCTTACGCAAAGGCATGCGGCTGCAGTCGGATCCGACCATCGTCTACGGCATCGTGGGTGGACAAGGACCGCTTGGGCGGCCGATCACACGAGCCGACATCGATGGTAAGACGCCATACAATACCTATCAGATCGATAGCCTGCCCCCTGGTCCGATCTGCAACCCGGGACGGGCGTCACTAGCCGCGACCCTCAATCCGCCCGCGACTCAGGATCTCTTTTTCGTCGCGGATGGAACAGGGGGACACGTCTTTACATCCACCCTGAAGGACCACAACGCGGCCGTACAGAACTGGCGCAAGATCGAGAAGTCGCGGCAGGCCGGGGCATCCGGTACCGTCGGCGGCAGTGCGGCCGGTGAGGTTGAGACACCAGCAGCAGCAGCGCCAAAAGGGGTCCGGGTTCCCGGTCTTCTCAACGCCAGCAAAGCCTCGGGCAGCGAAGCTCCGCCACCGCGCAAGAAGCCGAAGGATGCTGCCAACAAGCAGTGATCGGCGCGTCAAAGGCGAGGAGCCGGACGCGATCTTGCGCGAGATTGGCTGAGGGCGCGATTGTGCTCGCCATCCGGTTTAGATACATGGTTCCTTACAATGAGGTATTTGCACCAGCCAGGGGCCGAATGGCAACACGCAGCATGACAGGGTTCGCGCGCTCCGACGGCACCGCCGCAGGGGCGCGATTCCATTGGGAGCTGCGCAGCGTCAATGGCCGTGGACTTGAGGTGCGCTTGCGCCTTCCACCTGGCCTAGAGGCGCTCGAGGCGCGGGTGCGTGAGATGATTGGGGTCCAGATCGGGCGCGGCAATGTCACTGCGACACTGACACTCGAGGCGCCGACCGGCAACAGTGAGATTCGTATCAATGAGCGCGCTCTCGCTACGGTGCTGGCCGCGGTCGAGAAGCTGGCCCAGCGGGACGACTTCGATCGAATCCGTCCGGAGGGTTTGCTGGCGCTTCGCGGTGTGCTTGAAGTCGGTGAAACACAGTCTACCGACAGCGATGCGCTCCAGAAAGAGTTGTTCTCTGGTCTGATCGTTGCGATCGACGGCTTGCTCGATGCGCGCCAGACGGAGGGCGGGAAGCTCGCTGCAGTGGTCGCCGAGCAGGTTCGCCGGATCGAGGTCCTCCTCGGCCAGATCGCGGAACTCCCGGCTCGGCAGCCAGACGCCGTTCGTGCGCGCCTTGCCGAGCAAGTCCAGCGGATCGTGGGGGCAGGTGCTGGCCTCGATCCAGACCGTCTGTACCAGGAGGCGATCCTGCTGGCGACCCGTACCGACGTCGAGGAGGAGATCAAGCGTCTCGGTGCGCACATCTCGGCGGCACGCGGGTTGCTCGCGGAATCAGCGCCTGTCGGCCGTCGGCTCGACTTCCTGGCGCAGGAATTCAACCGCGAGGCCAATACCGTCTGTTCGAAGTCGACCGACATCGAGATGACGCGGCTTGGGCTCGACCTGAAGGCCGTGATCGATCAACTCCGCGAGCAAGTTCAGAACATCGAGTAGCTTCAATGGCCAGCGAGAAGGCGGACATGGCAGTCAAGAGTCCACGCAGGGGCTTGATGCTTGTGCTTTCGTCACCGTCTGGGGCGGGCAAGACGACGCTGTCACGCGAGTTACTCAAGCGCGAGGTCGAGCTGGTCGTGTCTGTGTCGGTGACGACACGCGCGCCGCGCGTCGGCGAGATCGATGGCAAGGACTATCACTTTCGCTCATTGGAAGAATTCGAGGCTTTGCGCGACAGCGGCGGTCTGCTCGAGTGGGCGCAGGTGCACGGCAATTTCTATGGCACGCCAAAGGCCGACGTGATGGAGCGGTTGGTGCTCGGCGGCGATGTCCTCTTCGACATCGACTGGCAGGGGGCACGTCAACTCGCGGCCAAGGCACCGCGTGATACGGTGCGCGTGTTCATCCTGCCACCGTCGGCTGCAGCACTCGAGCAGCGCCTGACAGGGCGCCAACAGGACGGCCGCGATGTCATCGAGCAGCGTCTAGCGGGGGCTGCCGTAGAGATCGAGCGATGGGCGGAGTACGACTACATTATCGTCAACGAGCGCGTTGACGAGAGCTTGGCGCAACTGACAGCCATTCTGAAGGCGGAGCGGCTGCGAGGATCGCGTCAGCCGGCGCTGTCGGGGCACGTTGGACAGATGCTCGCGGATCTTTCGGCGCGGCGCCGGGTCTGATGGACTGTAGGGCTCGCTGCTTGTGTCAGCTGCCGATCCCCGCATCGACCGCGGCGGCGATGCGTGCGAAATCCGCCGGCCAAAGCTCCTCGGCGCGCTTCTCCGGTGCGATTCCGGCGGCGGCCAGGAGAGCAGCCGGGTCGCGCCCCAGGAGACGCAGGCTCTGGCGCAGCATCTTCCGCCGTTGACCGAAGGCGGCGGCCGTAACGCGCCCCAAAGTGAATACGCTGCAGGCCGGCTCGCAGTTCGGTCGCGGCACGAAGACGACGACAGCTGATGCAACTTTCGGCGGTGGTGTGAAGGCCTCCGGGCCGAGTGTGAGCGCCACGCGTACCTCGGCGCGCCACTGCGAGATCACGGCGAGGCGGCCGTAGGCCTTGCTGCCTGGAGCCGCAGCGATCCGCTCGGCGACTTCCTTTTGAAACATCAGGGCCATGCGGCACCACCAGGGAGGCCACGGCTCGGTCTCGAGCCAAGTAACGAGCAGGCGTGTCGCGACGTAATAGGGGAGGTTCGCCGCGATCACCGCCATGCCCGCGTCGGCGCCGGTGATTGCAGCCCAGTCGACGTCTAGGGCGTCGGCAAACACAGTGTGGAGGCGGCCCGGGTAATGCTCTGCGATGGCGGCAAGGGCGGGCTCGCAGCGCCGATCCGCCTCGATGGCGACGACGCGCCGGGCGCCCTCCAGGAGCAGGCCGCGTGTCAGTCCTCCCGGACCTGGACCAACCTCGACAACCAGAGAATCAGCTAACGGTCCCGCCGCGCGGGCAATGCGGCGGGTCAGGTTGAGATCCAGGATGAAGTTCTGGCCGAGGCTCTTCTTGGCGCCAAGATCGAAGCTCTGAATAACCTCACGGAGTGGGGGAAGCCCGTCAGGGCTGGCACCCGGTCGCTGACCTTCCGGCGGCTCGGATCTCGTCATGCTGGGCTAGCGCTCGGGACCGAGGCCATCCGAGCGGCGAACCGAAGAGCCGCGACCAGACTGGTCGGAGAGGCGCGTCCCGTACCTGCGATATCGAAGGCGGTGCCGTGATCAGGGGAGGTGCGCACGAAGGGCAGCCCGAGCGTCACGTTGACGCCAGTGTCAAAGGCAAGGGTCTTGATCGGGATCAGGGCCTGATCGTGATACATGCACACGGCGACGTCGTAGCGCTGCCGAGCGGCGGCATGAAAGAGCGTATCGGCTGAGTGGGGGCCGCTGACATCGAGGCCCTCATCGCGCAGTCTAGCGATGGCCGGAGCGATGATGTCGAGTTCCTCCCGGCCTAGACTACCGCCTTCGCCAGCGTGCGGATTGAGGCCGGCCACGGCAATCCGCGCGCGTGGCAGTGCGAACCGCTGCGCCAGATCCCGCGCGGTGACGCGGCAGACATCGAGGATGCGCTCGCTTGTGATCTGCGAAGGAACGCGTGCCAGCGGAATGTGAACCGTGAGCGGCACCACGCGCAGCTCTTCTGAGGCGAGCATCATGACGGGCGTCCAACGGTCGCCGGGGAAATGCTGCGCGGCAAGCTCTCCGAGAAACTCGGTGTGACCCGGATGGGGGAACCCGGACGCATAGAGTGTGGCCTTCGAGATCGGGTTCGTGACGACGGCCGCCGCGCGCCCGGCCACCGTCGCGGTGACAGCCTGCTCGATTGCGGCGATGACTGCGGCGGCGTTGGCCGGGTCGGCGCGGCCTGGTTTAACAGGTGCGGCAAGGGAAACTGGAAATACGGGGAGCCGCGCATCGACCACTCGCCCGCTCCAGTCCTCGTTGCCATTCAGTACCAACAGCTCGATCGTAAGCCCGAGTTGGCGGGAGCGCGCGAGGACGGCTTCCGGGTCGGCATACAGGACGAACGAAGGTAGGCGCTGGCGTTGGCGCGCGGCCCAAGCCGCCAGCGTGATGTCGAGGCCAATACCAGCCGGATCGCCCATCGTGAGAGCCAAGGGTGTCGACGGGCCGGCCGTGGCTCGCTGCACCCCGCCCGCAGATGGTCGCGTTCGCATCATCGCATCTCGATCAGGGCATCCTTGCGCAGATCGTGAAGGTAGCGCTGCGCCAACTTCTCGAACTCCTGCATGGTGAGTTGGCTCTCGGCGGCTTGCCTTTTTTCCTCGTCCAGCTTCACACTACGCCGGCCACAGACGGCATACAACTCGACTGCACCGGCGGAGAGGTTCGGGGGCAGCATCTCGTTGTCCTTGGCGCTGAGCAGGAGGCTGCGTGTCGGCTCGGCGATGGTCGATGCCTTCTTGAACCCCAGGTCCTGATAACGGGCATTGGCGCGATCCTTGGCGAGCGTCGGCATCGACGCGCAACCACGGAAACTCCCTCGCAGCGCGTTGGCCTCAGACAGGCGAGCCGCCATGGCGCGCTGATCGACCGTGCCCGGTGTGGCGATCGTGATCAGCGCCAGCTTGAGGTCTTGCGATTCCTCGCCGCCTGCCTGCATCGCCAGGCTCTCAATATCGCGCTGGCTGACGCTGATCTGATGCCCGTAGCGTTTGCGCACGACCTCCCGCCAAGCAAGGGACGCCTTCACGCGGGTCTTGATGACGGACGCATCCGCGCCTTGACGAGACACGTGCTCCGCGAATTGCTCCGGCGTCATCTTGTTGCGCTGAGCCATGTCCTTGAAGAGCTTTTCGACATCGGCGTCGGCAATAGTGATCGTCAGCTTCTTGGCTTCCTGCAGCTTGAGGCGCTCCTCGACAAGCTCGTCGAGGGCCTTCTTGCGCATAGTGGGAATGATGCCAGCGCGCGCCGATTCGACGGCCTGCTGCTGGAGCCCTGTGACGAACGCCTTCTTGCGCACCTCGAATGCGGCAATGATCTGCTCGCGCGTTTTGCCTTTGTTGGCGGCGATCGTCTCTTGCAGGATGGCTTTCAAACGCTCGTTGGTCTTCGGGTCCTGCGCGAAAGCCTTCATCCGCTCGCGCGCTCGATCGGAGATGTTGCTCGAGAGGGCCAGGAAGCGGGCGCGCTGTTCTACGGCGAAACCGGTGATCGGCTCGTCGTTGACCAGGGCGACAATGCTGGTGCTGCCGCGCTGGACCGGAGTGGCATCGGCTGATTGCGCGGGCTTCGGTTGACGACTCGGGGCGACCGCCCTTTTCGGCGGTGCCTTCGAGGGCTCCGCGTTGGCGGCGGGTCCGGACGGGGGCGTAACGAACAGACCAGGCGGGGCGCTGACGGGCCCGGGTGCGGGTCCCGACGGGGGGGCCACCACAAGACCGGGAATGCTCGGGGCGACAGTGCCGGTGCTCTGTCCGTACGACGGCTCGATCATGGCCGGAAGAGCCAGAGCCCCGCAGCAGAGAACCGTGAGTAGCTTCGCGGTCCCCTTGCCGATCGCGGCGAGGCGGTGCGTGAAAAGCGTGTTGAGCATCGCTGGCATGTCTCGGGCCATCGCATCAGAGGGAGCATCGCCGCCGGTCGCGCGGCGCCGAATCGCGATCCGATCCTAGCCGCTTAACTCGTGTTGGCGCCGACATTATCCACATCAACGATGGCGCTGAAGCGGCAACACGTGCTGTTCGCGCAATGTTGCTCGATTTCGGGTCGCGGGGCCCTCCCGTATTGGCCGGCCCCAGGCGTCTACTTGGCCGGCTGGTTCTCGGAGAACACGTGATCTACGGCATCCGTCTTGTAACTGAACTGGCCGAGATGCTTCAACTCGAAGCGCAACATGATGGTCCGATCGGGCCGTATGTCGAGGGTCGGATTGTCGATATGCGTCTCGATGTAGGAGGCGGTCAGGACGAAGCACTCGTCCGAATATTTGACCTGCAACTGCTCCTGTAGCCAGGCATTGTCGTCGATATCGAAGCGGGCCAGGGCATGTACCGACCAGCGGTCGGTCAATTTCAGACCGACGCCGCCAAGCACTTCCTGTTCGGATTTGAAGTTGCCGATCGCCGGCTCGTCGCGGACGTAATTGTATTGAGCCTGCAGTGACAACGGCCCGAGCGTCGCGTGCGAATAGAGGCTCTGGCGCTTCAGAGCCAGATCCTCCTCGTCGAACCGGCCTTGTGCCACGAGGCGGAAGTTCTGGATCGGCGCGAGATAGGCCCCGAGCACATAATCCGAGCGATCCGTATCGAGACCACTGCTCGGCGAGAAGTAGGTGGCATCGGGAAAGAAGAAGCGATTGCCATAGGCGTCGACCGTCTCGTAAGGCGACTTGCCGGGGTCGGTGTAGGGATTTGTTCCGGCGAGGTGGAAACTCTGGCCCGCAACGATGCGCGCATAGCCGCCGTTGGAAGCTTGATAGGTGTACTGCAGGCCGATATTGGCGCGGGTACCGGTCTCGACCCTATCCCAGCCGGAGAATTTATCGACGTCGAACAGGAGCGTGTCGTCCCAGACGAGGCTCTTGGCGTCCTCGTCGGGCAGTCGCCGCTGCGACACATGGCCCGGACGGGCGATGATCTGGCCGGTCGGTTCGACGATATGAGAGCCGGAGGGGCCGTGCGCGACGAACGGATAGGCGTAGGTGACGCCAGCGGCACCGATGGCGCGGGTGATCGTATCCTCGCCGACCGGCTGCGAGGTGTCCGGATCGTAGCCGTTCGTGAATTGGGTGACATCGGCGCGCGCGTAGGCAAACGGGGTCCACACCTGGCCCAGTCCGTCGATCAGCTTCCGACGCCAGTGCATGTCTAAGGCGATGCGATTCGAGTCCGTGCCGTCGCTGCGAGAGATGCTCTGCGCGTTGGCATTGAAGCTCAACTCGCCACCGAGGACAGGCTGCCCGTAGATGTAGTTCCAATCGATGACGGGATGAACGCGCGACTCAGAAGCGGCCGAATCCTCGATCAGCAAACCGCCGAACTGGTAGAACTGCATGGCGAAGTGATTGCGCCCGCTCAGGCCTTGCAGCCAAGTCGTGTTGATGCGGTCGGTCTGCAGGATGCTGTCGAGCTTGTAGAAGCGACGGAAAGTGTCGTCGGATTCGAGTGTGACGTCCCAGCCGAACTTCCACCAGGAGGCGAGCGAGAAGATGCCCTTGGTCTGAACGCTGCCGCGCCATCCGTCGAGGCGATCACGCTTATCTTGTGCGATGTCGTCGGGCAGGTTGCTGCCAACTTGATCGATGCCCGCCAGCTTGACGTTATAGGTGCCGGTAACAGCGCCCATGGCGATCCGCTGGCGCCATTCGCCCTGATACAGCACGCCCTGCTTGGACAGATACTGCGGTGCGAACGTGAAGTCGTAGCTCGGCGATAGCGCGAAATAATAGGGAAGTGTCGCGCCAAAGCCGAGTTGCGTCGATGAGCTGTAGTCAGGAAGCAGGAAACCCGAGCGCCGTTTCACGCTCGGATCGGCATGCTGGAAATAAGGCAGATAGGCGATCGGCACGCCGAACAACTCGAACTGGGCGTCCTGGTATGTGATAGTCGCGGCCTGCTGATCGTGCACGATGCGCTGGGCACTGATGCACCAGAGCGGCGGCTTGCCGGGATCGCTCTTGCAGGGGGTGAACTTGCCCTGCTCGAACTCGGACACGTTGCCATCTTTGCGAACAGCACGCCGGGCTGCGATGCGGGTATCGTCCTTGCCGATGAGGCTGAGGCTCTGGATGAAGGCGTCGCGGAAGTCGGCGGTCGTGTCGATGCTGTCGCCGCGAACGATGTTGCCGTTTGGCTCCTTGAGCTGCGCGTTCCCGCGCGCGGTCAGCGTGTTGGCACCCTGATCGTAGATGACCTCGTCGGCGGTCAGTATGTAGTTGTTGAAGTAGATCTCCACGCTGCCACGGGCGATCACCCGATTGTTGCGCGTGTCGTAGATCATCTCGTCGCCTTGCAGGTAGAGCGGCTGCGACTTGTCGATCTTTTGCAACGGCCCACCGAGCGGCCCGCCGGGTTGGGCTGGAAAGCTGGACGGAGCACGCTGCTGGGTGGGCGAGAGGCCGCCTTGAGCGCTCAGGGATCCTGGAAGTGAGACCAGCGTCAGGACCGCAACAGCAAGCGCTGCTGCGGCGAGCCCGCAAGCACGCCGAAGGCCGTATCGATTGCTCAGTGGCACGGGCCACGAGGGTCCGCCAAGGGCGCGAACCGCATCAGTTAGCGCCAATGTCCCCCTACGCGCCACTCAGCCATCCTCCAAGTGCAGCAGCACGAGCAGTGCTCCGCACAGTCCCAACACCACAGGCGCACCGACCGCCAGCAGCGGTGGCGCGAGGCCTGCTATTCCCACCTGACGGGAGAGTTCCGAGAAGAGAAAGAAAGCGAACCCCCCAATTAACCCCGTCGCAACCATAGTCTGGATCCCGCCCGAGCGGAATGACCGCAAAGACACAGTCGCGGCCAAAAGGACCATGACCAAAAGGAGCACCGGCCGGCTCAGCAGCTGGGCATACTGGATGCGGAAGCGGTGGGCCGATAAGCCGGCTTTTTCCGTGACTTCGATGAGGCCTGGAAGCTCCCAGACAGAGACGGTGAGGGCACTTCCGAGAGCGTCTGCGACGCGTTCCGGAGAGAGCGCGGTCGACACCGTGTAGACGTCGTAGGCTTCGGGCTTCTGGCCGTTGCGAACGACGGTCGCCGCAGCGATCTCCCAATAGCCGTCCTTGAGGTCGGCTCGCTTGCCATCAACGCGTTCCGTGAAGCGGCCATCGGAGTCGAACTGAAGGAACATCACCTCTTGAAGTTGAAGCCCGCTGCGATGGGCGACGGCTGCGTGCAACACGGAGGCGCCGTCAGCGCCCTCCTGGCGCAACCAAGCCCCATTCCCATCGCTGCGCAACACAGCGGTATCCCGGCCAAAGGCTTCCGCGAAGAGGCGTTCGGACTCGCCGCGCGCCCATGCTGCCAGCGGGTTGTACACCGCTACCGAGAACACGCCGAAGACGAAGGCAACGATCAAGCCGGGGCGAATGAACTGCATCGCGGACATGCCCGCCGCGCGCATGATGGTGAGTTCCGACTTGCGGTTGAACATCAAAAGCGTGCCGATCGAGCCGCCGAGCACGCAGAATGGGAGCAGCAACTCGGTGAAGGACGGCAAGCGCAGGATGGCCATCCATGCGATTTGGCTGGTGGGGACGCGACCGAACTTGCCTGCTTGGCGAAGAAGCTCAACGATGTCGATCATGAAGATCAGCAGCGAACACAGCAGGAACATTCCAAGCACGGCAATCGTGAACCGGATAGCGAGATAGCGGCGGAGAATGCGCGGTCGGATCATTGGCGCTCCTCAGCCGGTGCCATGGAGACGGGCTGGTAGACGCCTTGCAGCGGCCTGGAGGACTGTCGCGCCGAGATCGGCTATTCGGATGGACAGCTGCGAGGTCGGGCGCAGACGCGAGCGCATCAGCATCAAGCCGACCGCGAGCCCCGCCGCGCCGATCGGGATGGCATAAACAATCCAGACCGCCGACTCCTTGAGGGCTACGACATTCGTGCCGGCGAGCCCAGCCAGCCTTGCGCCTGTCGCGATCACGAACGCGATGAGAATGGCTTGAACGCGATTCTGTCGCGTGGTGCGGGCATGACCGATGAAGGCAACCGCGATCAGGACGAACGCGAAGGGGTAGAACGGGCTCGAAAAGCGCTCATGCAACTCGGCGCGAAGCAAACCGGGTTGGCGCAGCGCGATGACATCGTCCGGAGCCGGTGAGACCAGCTCTTGATAGTAGCGCTCGCGGGGCTTGGCCTCATTGGTCTGCTCCTTCGCCTCGAAGCGGTCGAGGTCGACCGCGTAGCTCTCGAAGACGATGGTCTGCACCGGCTCGCCATTGCGGGGGCGCCGCAGGATGTGACCCTTCTCCATCAATAGGTAGCCGGCTCCATCCTGCTTCACGATATGACCGCGCTCGGCGAGGTAGGTGGAGGTCAGCTTCTCGTCGCGCGCATCGTGCATCACGAGGCCGAGGAGCGTGCCGGCGAGGTCACGGTCGCGGATATGGAAGGTGAGGTTGGTTTCGGGATTCGAAAAGCGGCCGGGTTGAATGACCTGTGAGATCAGATCCGTGCGCACCTGCACGATATAAGTGCGGAGCAACTTGAGGCTCCAAGGCATGGCGAAGTGATTGACCATGCTGACGGCGAGCGAGACCAACAGCGCCAGTGCCAGCAGCGGCTTGGCGATGGTCCAGATCGTGCCACCTCCAGCCGTGGTCACGATCAGTTCGCTGTCGCCGTTGAGGCGATTGAGCACATGAATTGTCGAAACCAGCAGGGCGATCGGCGCAATCAGCGCCATCAGGTTGGGCAGCGCCAACAGCGTCATCTTGATCAGCAGCCAGGTATCCTGGCCTTGCGAGGTGACGAGGTTGAGCTGCTTCAGGGCCAGCGCGATCCAGACGACGCCGGTCAGCGACATCATGATCATGGCCATGGCCCCGGCCGCCTGGCGGAAGATGTAGCGAAACAGGATGCCGGGTAGCAGCCTCATCGCGGGTCCCTCCCCGCAACGGGTGCCTGGACATCAAGAGCAACGCCATGCGGCACCGCTATCCCGAGCACAGCGCATGCACCGGCTCGAAGTGCGAGACTTGTCGGTGCTGAGCATCTGCTTGCCGGCAAACGATTTCCCCTCGTGTCCCGGTGACGGGCGTCGTCCCTTTGCCCGGGTCGCATGTCACGGTGGCCAAACTGCGACCCCGACCGTGGAGGACGAGCGCGGGGTACCGATGAGCAACGCGCGCAGCGTGCTCGCGGCTCACCGCCATCCCCAGTCTAGCGAGTGCCACGCTTGCGATTCCCCTGCAAGCCACTAAGGTTCTGGGCACATCGATCTCGCTCCTCGCGCGCTCGTCCCATCCGCGGTCATCGCAGTGGCGCGGGCCGCACGTCCTGCCGTCCCTGTCCGAGCCCCAAATGACCCATCGCCCTGATGTCCGTTTCGTGCCGTTGTCTGCACCTTTGAGCCCCAGCGTGATGCTCCTCGTCGGCCACGAACTGGCACTCGGCGAAATCGGCACGCGGCTGGACAAGCAGTCGACCGGCAGTCTCAAGCGACCGGCCGGAGCGGCTAACTTCAACGGCAAGGCGCGATCGACGGTCGAGATCCTGGCGCCCGCTGGGCTCGAGGTGAAGCGTGTCGTGCTCGTCGGTTGCGGACGGGCAGCTCAAAACGAGCCGCTCGACTGGATGCGGATCGGCGGCGCCGCGTGGGCGCAGGCCCTGCAGCGCGCATCGGATACCGTAAGCCTCGTCGCCGATGACGAGGCCATTACACCGGCTGCGGTGGCGCGCATGGCAGAGGGCGCCGTGCTGCGCGCCTACAACTTCCGTAAATACAAGTCGCGCAAGGCGACTGAGGAGAACGGCGACAACGGGCAGTCGAAGCCGCCGTCGGCGCTGGTGGTGCACTGCCCGGATCCGACGGCCGCCGAGGCGGCCTTCGCCCAGAGGAGCGCTGTCGCCGAGGGGGTCTATCTGGCGCGCGATCTCGTCAACGAGCCGGCGAATGCGCTTGGGCCGGTCGAATTTGCAGAGAGACTGGCGGGGCTGGGTGTGCAGGGCCTCGACGTGGAGGTGCTCGACCTCGAGCAGTTGAGCGCCTTGAAGATGGGAGCATTGCTCGCCGTTGGCCAAGGAAGTGCGCGAGAGGGCCGGGTCGTGGTGATGCAATGGAACGGCGCCAAGGGCCGGTCCAAGGCCAAGGCACCGTTATGTTTCATCGGCAAGGGCGTCGTCTTCGATACGGGCGGCATCTCAATGAAGCCTGCCGCTGGCATGGAAGACATGAAGGGCGACATGGGTGGCGCGGCATGCGTGTCGGGCCTGATGCTGGGGCTGGCGCGGCGCAAGGCCAACGTCAACGCGATCGGGTTGGTCGGACTTGTCGAGAACATGCCGTCTGGCACCGCGACACGACCGGGTGACATCGTGACGTCGATGTCGGGCCAGACGATCGAGATCCTGAACACCGATGCGGAAGGGCGCCTCGTCCTTGCCGACGTGCTCTGGTATGCGCAGGAGCGGTTCAAGCCACGGCTGATGGTCGACCTCGCGACGCTGACGGGCGCCATCATGGTCGCGCTCGGCAAAGAGCACGCTGGTCTCTTCGCGAACAACGACAAGCTGGCACGGGAACTGGAGGAGGCCGGCATCGCCACGGGCGAGCGCGTCTGGCGCATGCCGCTGCTGCCAGCCTATGACAAGCTGATCGACAGCAAGAACGCCGACATGAAGAACATCGGTGGTCGGTTCGGCGGCGCGATCACGGCGGCGCAGTTCCTGCAACGATTCGTGCGCGACAGCACGACGCCCTGGGCACATCTCGACGTCGCGGGCACTGCGATGGATTCGAACAGGGACGAGGTCAACCAGAGTTGGGCATCCGGTTGGGGCGTACGGCTGCTCGATGAGATGGTAGCGGCTCACTACGAGTAGCTCATCGTGGGCATCCAACGTCTTGCCGGGCTTGGCGTCGAAGCTCGGAAACGCATCAACCTATGGAAGTTGCATAGAGTTCAACAGTTATTTTCCATAATATATATTACGCGAACGAAGGACGGGGTATATTGAACCAGCATGGCGGTCGTCCGCTCTGCAAGAAGGCAGCGTTTCGGAAGACGTGCGCCTTACGAGTGCCTCGCGGCCGATCGTGATCTGGCCCGAGACGGCGCGTGATCGGCTGGCGGTATCGGGATCGATGTGGGCCTGAGGTGTTCCGGGCCTGGGGTCAGTCGCGGATCTTGCGGTTGCCGCGCACGCGCCAGTGGGCTTCCTCCATCGTCCTTACGACCTCGGACAGCAGCACGGCGTAAATGGCGATCACGAAGCCGACCAGAACGTTCGATCCGGCGACGATGCCGACGACCTTGGCCCATTCGGGGCCCGTATATGTGGCGACCAGCTTGACGATCAAGTCATCGATCCACAGCCGCAAGGAGAACAGCGCCTCCCCTGCTTGAGCGATGCTCGGACGCTGAGGCAGATCGAGCAGCACCTGTCGAACCACGTCGACCGAGGACGGAGGCGGAAAGAAACTCATCACCGCCGAGAAAAGCAGCCCGAGCGGTACCGCCATGCGAAAGAAGCCCCAATTGGCGGGCCGTGCCCCGAAGCTGATGGTCATGCGGCGCAGCAGCGTTGATCCGATCAGAACCACGACGACGAACAGCCCGGCGACGAACATCAGCCTGGAAGGCTCGGTACCGGTGAACGTCATCAGCGACACCAACCCGGCGACAACGCCCTTGAGGAGCGCCTGGCCTCCCCCGACGACTGCACGCAGGACGGCGCCGATCCCGCCGGTGCGCTCGAAATAGAACGGGGTCTCGAAGGCGAGGCGCTTGATCTCGAGGGCGAAGCCGAGCCCGACGGCGAGCAAGACTGTCGCGGCCGAGAACACGAGTGGCATCTGCCAGGCAAGCCAGCCGGCGGCCATGGCCAGGGCAAGCTCGCACGCGACGATGACGACATTGATCAGGAAGTGGATGAGAAACACCGGCCGTCCCCTGCCGTCGCGTTGCCCGCCGTCTTTCGACACGCGACGGGCGCTGGGCTAGACCTAGCGGGCGCGCGGGAAAACGGCAATGACGAGGTAGGACGCCATGAGCGACGATCGGCGGAGCATGACGGCCGGACGAGATATTGGGCGTCTGGTCGAGATCATGGCGGCGCTCCGGACGCCTGTGACAGGTTGCCCGTGGGACCTCGAGCAATCGTTCGCGACGATCGCGCCCTATACCATCGAGGAGGCCTACGAGGTCGCGGATGCGATCGACCGCGGCGATCTCGTCGACCTCAAGGAGGAACTCGGCGACCTCCTCCTACAGGTCGTCTACCACGCCCGGCTCGGCGAGGAGGCGGGTGCCTTCGACCTAGGCGACGTCGTGCTCGGCATCACGCGGAAGATGATACGGCGTCATCCGCACGTCTTCGGCGAGACGCACGGCGCGACGACAGCGGAGGCCAAGGCAAGCTGGGAGCTGATCAAAGCGGAGGAGAGAGTCGAGAAAGAGGCCGAGCGGGCCCGCCACCCTCGATCGCCAAGCGCAGCGCTCTCGCCGACCGCAATCGTGACGATCGGGCAAAAACCGGAGTCCGGCCCCGCATCCATCCTCGCCGGTGTGCCGACGGCACTGCCGGCTCTCACGCGCGCCGTCAAGTTGCAGGACAAAGCGGCGGCCGTCGGATTCGACTGGCCATCCCTCGCGCCCGTCTTCGACAAGATGCGTGAAGAGATCGGCGAGTTGGCGGAGGTGGCACTGGCGGCCGATCCGCGACGTCCGTCGAACGAGGTTGTAGCTCCAGACCACGCCCGGATCGAGGAAGAATACGGCGATCTTCTCTTTGTCATGGCCAACGTGGCGCGCCATCTCGCTATCGATCCAGAGCACGCCCTGCGGCGCGCCAACTCGAAGTTCATGGCGCGCTTCGGTCGGGTCGAGGCGAAGCTCTCCGGGCGTGGCAAGACGCCAGCCGACAGCGATCTTGCAGAAATGGACGCGCTTTGGAACGAGGCCAAGCGCGACGAACGCGGTTAGTCGCCATCGCGTCATCCGCGTCCAATCTGCGGGCTATGCGGGGCGTCGGGTATCCTTGCTCAGCCACAACCACGTCACGGCAAGCATCGGTCCGATCAGCAGGAACGAGGCATTGGTATTGAGCGGGGCCCACCCGATCCGCTCCTGCAGGAGGCCTGCGAGGAAGCTGGAAACTGCCGTGGTTCCGAAGACCAGGAAGTCATTCAGCGCCTGCGCCTTGCCTTTCTCGTTGGGCCGGTAGGTCGTCGTCACAAGGGTCGTGGCGGCAACGAAGAGGAAGTTCCAGCCGACGCCGTTGAGCGTCAGCGCGATGCGGAAGTGCCACGCGGACAGACCGTGCAGCGCGAAGAAGATGGCAGCGACCATGACGACGATGCCGAGCGTCATCACCTGGACGATGCCGAAGCGTGTGATCAGATGTCCGGTGAAGAACGACGGCACGAACATCCCCATCACATGCATGAAGATGACGAGATGGGTTTCGGTATGTGGCAGGCCACACGCCACCACGGCCAGCGGCGAGGCCCCCATCACGAGCGCCATGAGGCCGAACGAGGACATCCCACAGACGGCAGCGGCGATGAAGCGCGGCTGCACGGCGATCTGCCAGAGAGGCCGGGGCGGCGCCACGGGAATGGTCGGCGTCGTCGTGCTTGCGGCCGGAGGCTTGTGGGAGGGAAAGCGGATGAAGGACATGATCGTGAAGACGATCAAGTGGAACACAATCATGCCGCCGTAGGTTGCAAGGTACGGCGGATCGACTTGATCATGGGTCCAGCGAACCATGGCCGGACCGATGACGCCAGCCACGACGCCACCTGCCGTCACCCATGAGATGGCCTTGGCGGTAAACTCAGGCGGCGCCAGCTCGACCGCCGCGAACCGGTACATCTGGAGGCTGGCGACGGCGTAGCCGAGGATCAAGCCGGCAGAGCACATCACGAGGAAACTCTGATTGATCAAGCCGTAGCCCAGCAGCGCCGACCCGACCATGCCGAAGACCGATGCGAGCCTGAAACCGAATTTGCGTCCCCTGCGCTGCATCAGCAGAGCCGCCGGGAAAACGGACAGCATCACGCCAACGTGCTGCAGGGTCGTCGGAAGCGTTGCGTATTCGCGGTTGGGATAGAATTCGACAATCGACAGCGCCGTCGCGGCGAACATCGCTGTGTTGCAGGCCTGACCGAACGCCTGGCAGGCGGCGAGCAGAATAAGATTGCGCCGCATCCGCGCCAATTCGGTTGGAATTTGCTTCACTCCCGCGCATCGAGAAACATTGTGCAGGTGAGTGAAGATGACCGGAATCGTCCGATGTCAACAGCGAGATCGCCAGCCATGTCATAGCGGCATGGTGGGCATGCGCTCCAGAACGACGTTTAATAGACTCCTAGTGCGTTCCACCCGGACGGTGGTCGCGGGAGCGATCTTTGAGTTGCTGATCCAGCCGATGCCGCTTGTCGGCGGGCACGCGCACCGTGACGTGGGCTGAGCCAGCCTCGTCGGCCTCGCGCGAGACGACTTCGGCATTCTCATAGAGCCAGGCGAGCAACCTCCCCTCCTCGGGCCTCACGACCACATCGACGAGGACGTCGGAGATGGCGAGGCGTTGATCGATGGAGGCCAGGAGTTCAGAAACCCCTTCGCCGGTCACGGCCGAGACGAGAGCTGGCGTTGCGGCGTTGCGGCGTGCGGCGTGGCCGGACTCCTCGCGCGCCTCAGGCGAGAGCCGGTCGATCTTGTTCCAAACCTCGGAAATATGAGCCGATGGACCGTCGACAGCGACGCCGAGTTCAGCGAGCACGTGCATCACGTCGGCCGCCTGGGCGTCCGTTTCGGCGTGCGAGATGTCGCGGACATGCAGGATGAGATCGGCCTCGATCACCTCCTCGAGCGTGGCACGGAAGGCAGCGACCAGCATCGTCGGAAGATCCGAGATAAAGCCGACCGTGTCCGACAGAATGACCCGGCGCCCACTCGGCAGCCTGATCTCGCGCATGGTCGGGTCAAGCGTTGCGAAGACCTGGTCCTTGGCGAGCACACCAGCACCCGTGACGCGGTTGAACAGTGTCGATTTGCCGGCGTTCGTGTACCCGACGATGGCCGTTACCGGGTACGGCACACGCCGCCGCCCGGCGCGATGCAGCTCGCGCGTGCGCACGACTGTCTCGAGTTCGGCCTTGAGCGCGTCGATGCGATCCTGAATGAGCCGGCGGTCGAGTTCGAGCTGGGTCTCGCCAGGGCCACCCAGAAAGCCGGCGCCACCGCGCTGGCGCTCAAGATGGGTCCACGAGCGGACGAGCCGGCTCTTTTGATAGGTCAGGTGGGCGAGCTCGACCTGAAGGCGGCCTTCCCGCGTCCTGGCACGGCGTCCGAAGATCTCGAGAATCAAGCCGGTTCGATCAAGGACCTTGGCGTTCCACGCTTTCTCCAGGTTACGCTGCTGGATCGGCGTGACCGCATGGTCGACGACCACCAGACCGCACTCCTGGGTCTCGACCAGCCCCTTGACCTCGTCGACCTTGCCGCTGCCGAAGAGCGTGCCGGGGCGTGGGTTGGCGACGGGAACAATGAGGCCGTCGACGACATCGAGATCGATGGCTTGGGCTAGCCCGGTCGCCTCGGCAAGCCGATCCTCGGGGCTGTGCAGGGCCTTGGCCGCGGCCCGGGCAGGATCCGTTGCGCCGTCGCTGCCGCGCTGCGAGCGGCTACCGAGGATGGGGACAAGGACGAGCGTGCGCATCACTGGCGCTTGCCGCTCAACCATGTTGCGGCCGGACTTGCGCGGCGTCGCGTCGTCAGTCGTATCGTCGATGGCTTTGTCTCGGCTCAGGTTGGGGCGCCCTCGGCCGGGTCGGTATCCATCAGATGGACCGGTCCGCCGGGCATGATCGTGGATATGGCGTGCTTGTAGACAAGTTGCGAGTGCCCGTCCCGGCGAAGCAGCACACAAAAATTATCGAACCAAGTCACGATGCCTTGCAGCTTGACGCCGTTGATCAGGAAAATGGTCAGTGGCGTCTTGTTCTTGCGGACATGGTTCAGGAACGTGTCCTGGAGGCTTTGCGGACGTTCGGCGGCCATTTGCTTTCCGTTCTTGTTTTCTTTGGCGCTCTTGTTGTCGGCGGCCGGGCTCTGCTCGGTCGCGTTTTTCGGTTCTGCCGCCGCGGCTGTCGCCGAAGCTTGCACGCGGGCGTGTCTCGGGGCGTCCTGGCGTTCGCGTGGCGTCAATATGCTCGTTCTTGTCAAGACACCTTATGCGTAATGGCTCGAAGTCTGTTTCGCAAGTGCGTTGCATGCCGGAAAAAGACGTGTCCAGCCGGTCATGTGGAGCTCTCCGAGTTGCAGGCGCCACCGCTTACCCGGCCTTGGTCTCTCCCATGCGCTGCTCCGAACCGACGCCCAGCGCCCGGAGCTTACGATGCAATGCAGAGCGCTCCATGCCGACGAACTCGGCGGTTCGGGAAATGTTGCCGCCGAAGCGATTGATCTGGGACAGCAGATACTCGCGCTCGAAGATTTCTCGGGCCTCGCGCAACGGCATCGACATCAAGTGCTCGGCTCCTCCGTTGACGGGAAGGGGCACGTTGGAGCCGATCTCCTCGGGCAGCATGTCGGCCGTGATCACGGTGCCCGGCTCCCCCCCCGAGAGAATCATCAGGCGCTCGATGTTGTTCCTCAACTCGCGCACGTTGCCCGGCCAGTCGTGGGCCTGGAGCACGGCGATGGCGTCGTCTCCGATGCGGCGTGGCGACAGGCCGGAGGCATTGGCAAGCTGCCCGACGAAATACTCGATGAGGGCCGGAATATCGTCGCGGCGCTCGGCGAGGCTCGGCACGCGCAGCGGCACCACGGACAGCCGGTGGTAGAGATCCTGGCGGAACCGGCCTTCCTGCATCTCGCGCTCGAGATCGCGGCTGGTCGAGGTTATGATGCGGACATCGACCGACACCTTGTTGGCGCCGCCGATCCTGAGAAACTTCTGCTCGACGAGCACGCGGAGCACCTTGCCTTGCGTCTCGAGGGGCATGTCGGCGACCTCGTCGATGTAGAGAGTGCCACCATGTGCTTCCTCGAGCGCGCCGACCTTGCGCGGTCCGGCTCGATCCTCGGTGCCGAACATCTCGTCCTCGACGCGTTCGGGCGCCATCGCGGCCGCATTGAGCACGACGAACGGACCGTCGGCGCGTGCCGATTTGCCGTGAATGACGCGGGCGGCAAGCTCTTTGCCGGTGCCGGAAGCGCCACGGATGAGAATGCGGCTGTTGGTCGGGGCGACCCGCTCGATCTGGCCGCGCAGTGCGTTGATCGCGGTCGACTTGCCGACCATCTCCGCGCTCTGCGTCGAGCGCTCGCGCAACTCCCGCACTTCGCGGCGCAGTTGTGAGGCCTCGAGCGCCCTGAGCGTCACGAGCAGGAGACGATCGGCCTTGAACGGCTTTTCTATGTAGTCGTAGGCGCCTCGGCGGATCGCGGTCACGGCGGTCTCGATATTGCCGTGGCCGGAGATGATGACCACGGGAAGATCGGGGTGCGCGCGCTTGATATGACTGAGGACCTCGAGGCCGTCGAGGCGGCTCCCCTGCAACCAGATGTCGAGAATGACGAGGTGAGGGCGGCGATCCTCGATTGCACGCAGCGCCTCGTCCGCATCCCTGGCGGAGCGTGTGGCATGGCCTTCGTCCTCGAGGATGCCCCCGATCAGGTCGCGGATATCGGCCTCGTCATCGACAATCAGGACGTCGGCTGCCATGTGTCGCTCCTCGACTACGTTTCTTCAGTCACTGCGCAGCGAGCCCAGCCGCACGCGGCGGCTGGCTCGCCAAACTGGCGGATGATGCTTTCTCGTCCGGGCCACGGTTGACCTGGTGGACGGCCGGCAACGACAGGCGCACGAGCGCGCCGCGGGTGCGGCCGGGTGCGGGTGGAGCATCCTCGAGGGCGAGCACGCCCATATGTTGCTCGACGATCTTCTGGACGATGGCGAGGCCAAGGCCGGTGCCCTTGCTACCTTTTGTCGTCACGTAAGGCTCGAGCAGGCGCG
The DNA here is from genome assembly GCA_001464755.1 of Rhizobiales bacterium Ga0077524. Taxonomy (GTDB): domain Bacteria; phylum Pseudomonadota; class Alphaproteobacteria; order Rhizobiales; family Hyphomicrobiaceae. The sequence continues at coordinate 38,893 of LNDR01000414.1, read as the reverse complement.
CGCGGTTCTGGCGCGGCAGTCCAAGCCCGTTGTCGATCACCTCGATCTCGATGCGGTCGCCGACGCGCCGCAGGTTGGTCTCCACCGTCGGCTGCCAGTCCGGGCCGCAATCGCCGGCCTCTGCGGCGGCGACGACGCTCTCCGTCGCGTTCTTGACGAGGTTGGTCAGGGCCTGAGAGATCAGCCGGCGGTCGGCCGGCGCCAGCAGAGGAGCTTCGGGAAAATTCATGACGTAGCGGACGGCCGGATGGCTTTCGCGAAACAGGATGACGGGCTCCTGTACGGCATTGCGGATGTCGGTCAGCTCGATCTCGGGCTTGGGAACGCGGGCGAAGGAGGCGAACTCGTCGACCATCGTCTTGATGTCCCCGACCTGCCTCACGATGGTGTCGGTCAGCTTGTCGAACGTCTCGCGGTCCTTCTCGATCGAGGCGCCGTATTTGCGTTTCAGGCGCTCGGCCGAAAGTTGTATCGGCGTCAATGGGTTCTTGATCTCGTGCGCGATTCGCCGTGCGACATCGGCCCAGGCGGACGAGCGCTGGGCGACGACGAGTTCGGTGATGTCGTCGAACGTGACGACGCTCCCCTCGCTTCCAGTGCCGGATTGCTCTCCGGTGACCCGCACGGAAAAGCGCCTTTCCTCGCCGCCAATCGTCAGCGTGATATCGTGAGGGCCGCGGGGCTTCATGCCCGTTCCCTCCCCCGATAAAGCCGCGGCAAGCTCCGGAAGGGCTTCACCGAGCGGGCGACCGTTGACGCTGTCGGGCGTAACGCCGAGTAGCTTCTCGGCGGAAGGATTGACCAAGCGGATCGTGCCGTCGGGCGCGAGACCGATCACGCCGGCCGATACGCCGGACAGCACGGCCTCCATGAAGCGTCGGCGTTCGGTGAGTTGGGCGTTGGCGCTGACGAGGGCGTTGCGCTGGCTGGCGAGTTCGCTCGTCATGTGGTTGAAGTCGCGGGAGAGGCGTCTGAGATCGCCCTCTCCGCGTCGCAACGGCAGCACGACGTCGAGATCGCCCCGAGCAACGCGCTGGGCCGCGCCGATGAGCCGTCGGATCGGGGCCACGAGGTGCCGGGCGAACCAGAGGCCGACCCAGATCGCGGCCAGCATCCCGGTCAGCGCGATCATGAAGTACATGACGCCGTGGGCGAGCTTTGGCCCGCCGCGTGCGCGGCGCAGCCGCTCGTACTCGTCGACCGCGGCCTGGGTGCGCTGGAGATGGCCCACAACCTGCGGATTGACGCCGCGTGCAACGTAGAGGAAGTACCCGGGAAGCGAGGTCAGGCGGGAGATGGCCGCGACACGGAAGGTGCTCGTTGGCATCAGCAAAGGCACGTTGCCGGCCGCGGCCTGAGCGATGACGGCAGGTTCGGGGGGCGCATACTGCACCCGGTTGTCGGCTGCCTGGGCCACCACGGGCTTGCCTTGTGCGTCGATAACGGCGGCGATCGAGAGGTCGCGCAACCCCATCTGTGCCATGACGATGTTACGCAAACGCTGCACCTCCGCCGGTCCGATCCGCTCCTCCGATGCGAGATCGTCGAGATCCTTGGCCATGTTGACGACGTCGCTGCGGATCACCTGGCCGTGTTCGGCGAGATAGGCGTTCGCGACGTCGAGGGAGCTGGCAACGATGGTCCTCGTCCGGCTGGAGAACCAGGTATCGAGCGAGCGTGAGAAGGTGGTCGTTGCGGCTACGGCGAGCAGCAGGGCCGGCAGGGCGGCGATGATGGTGAACAAACCGACAATGCGCACGTGGATGCGGGCGCCTGCCACCTTGCGCTGCCACGCCCGCCACATGCCGACGGCTTGCACGCCCAAGACGGCGCACATGGCAATGATGAGCAGGATATTGAACGCAAGGACGACCAGAACGACCTCGTTCCGCGGCGCGATCGGGGTCAGCCCGGTCAGGATCAGGTAGGTCGCAAGCCCGGAAACGAGGGAAAGGACGACGACGACGAGACCGATCCAGAAGCCTCGGGGGCTCGCGCCCGGCATCTCGGGATCGAGGCCATCCTCCGGGCCGTCGTCGTCGGCCTGACGCAACCGGGCCGCTCGGGTCGAGACGGCCGCGCGCAAACGACCGGCGGCTGAGCCGAGGGCCCGCCACAGGTCGCCGATCCGTGCGCTCCAGGTCTCGTGCTGCAAAGGTCTCGGCTCGCGCTGGACCAGGGTGCCGCTCTCCCCTGGGTCGCTGTTGAAACGGCTGTGCGGCAAGCAAACGCCACACTGTGACTTTTTCGCGACAGAGACCACCGTTAACCGTGCGGCCCTTTGGCGTCAAGCCGCGCAAAACCAAAGAGTGGCTTGAACTTCGGCACTCCCGCCGGAATTTCATTATCGGCGCCGAGGCTTGGCAGGCGGGGTTCGACTCAAGCCGAGTTCGGGCCCTTGAAGACCTGAATGTTCAGTGTCTGGATCTTCTCACGGAGTGTATTGCGGTTGAGACCCAACAGCTCCGCTGCCTTGATCTGATTGCCGCGAGTCGCGGCCAACGCTGCCGTGATCAAGGGTAGCTCGACTTGCCGGATCAGGCGCCGATAGAGGCCAGGTGGCGGCAAATCCCGGCCGAACGTGGCGAAGTGTTGGCCCAGATAGCGCTCCACCATCTCGGAAAGTGCCGTGGGCTCGCCCGCCCCATCGTCGGAGCGGGGGGCAGCGGTGGCTTCAGCCAGTTCGCTTTCGACAAGCTCGGGCGTCAGCGTGTCCTGGGTGTAGAGCGCGACGAGGCGGCGGATCACATTCTCCAGCTCGCGGACGTTGCCGGGCCAGGCGTGGCGCTTGAGGCAATCGATGGCGGCCGGCGTGATCGTGCGCTCTCCAAGGCCATCTCGGGCTGCCTGCCGAAGGAAGTGGCGGGTAAGGTCGCCGATGTCCTCCAGTCGCTCCCTGAGGGGGGGCAGGCGAAGCGGCACCACATTCAACCGGTAGTAGAGATCCTCGCGGAAGAGACCCTGTTGAATCTGGTTGCGCAGATCGCGATGCGTGGCCGCGATGATGCGCACATTGGTTCGGATCGGGGTGCGCCCGCCGACGGTTGTATATTCGCCTTCTTGGAGAACACGGAGGAGCCGGGTCTGGGCCTCGAGCGGCATGTCGCCGATCTCATCGAGGAACAACGTGCCACCTTCGGCCTGCTCGAAGCGGCCTTCTTTGCGCATCTGGGCGCCGGTGAACGAGCCTTTCTCGTGGCCGAACAGCTCGCTCTCGATCAGCTCGCGGGGAATGGCCGCCATGTTGAGCGCGACAAACGGGCCATGCTTGCGCCGGCCATGGTCGTGGAGAACGCGGGCGACAAGCTCTTTGCCGGTGCCGGACTCGCCTGCGATCATCACCGTCAGGTCGGTCTGGGTCAGGCGCGCGAGGACGCGATAGATCTCCTGCATCGCCGGCGAGCGACCGATGATAGGCAGTTCGTCCCCTTCGGCCTCTGGCGAGCGCTCGCGGCGTCGGCCAGGCTCGGCAAGGGCCCGGCCGACGATCGAGACCACCTCGGCGATATCGAACGGCTTGGGTAGATACTCGAACGCGCCGCGCTCGGCCGCCGTAATAGCCGTCATGAGCGTGTTCTGGGCACTCATCACGATGATCGGCAGGTCGGGGCGGGCTTTCTTGATGCGTGGAATGAGGTCGAAGGCATTCTCGTCGGGCATGACCACGTCGGTGATTATGACGTCGCCCTGCCCTTCCGAGGCCCAGCGCCAGAGGGTCGCCGCGTTGCCCGTTGCGCGCGGCGAGTAGCCGGCGCGCGCGAGGGCCTGATTGAGAACCGTGCGGATCGCTGCGTCATCGTCCGCGATGAGAACCGTGCCACGCGCCATTTGAGTTTATCCTCGCTCGTGTCGGGGGCTCCTGCGGCCGGCTCGCTCCTCGAGCGGCAGCAGAACGCGGAAGATGGTCCGGGGCGGCTCTGACTCACACTCGATGATGCCGCCGTGGTCGCCGATGATCTTTGCGACCAGCGCGAGGCCCAGCCCCGTTCCGGTACGCTTCGAGGTGACGAACGGATCGAACAGGTGCGGCCGCATGGCCTCCGGCACGCCGGGGCCGTCGTCTTCGACCTCGATGCACAGTGGCAGGGAGACGCGATCGCGACTGCCCTTGACCGCCATTCGGACACCGGGCCGGAAAGCCGTGCGCAGCACGATGCGTCCTGCCTCTGCCTTCTCTCCGATCGACTCGGCAGCGTTCTTCACCAGATTGAGGAAGGCCTGGATCAGCTTGTCACGATTGACCGTTACGGGCGGTAGTGAAGGGTCGTACTCGGTGACGATCCGGATGTTTCGCGCAAAGCCGGTGGCGGCGAGGCGCGCAACGTGGTCCAGAATGGCGTGAATGTTGACCGCCTCGGTCACGAGAGGGCGCTCGTCGCCGAACACCTCCATGCGGTCGACCAGGTTCTTGATGCGATCGGTCTCGGTGCAAATCAGCTCGGCGAGCGGGCGATCCTCCTCGGAGAGGCCAGGCTCGAGCAGTTGGGCCGCGCCGCGAATGCCGGAGAGCGGGTTCTTGATCTCGTGGGCGAGGATGGCGGCGAGGCCCGAGACGGAGCGGGCGGCCGCCCTGTGGGTCAATTGGCGCTCGATCATCTGGGCCATCGAGCGCTGCTGCAGCATGACGAGCGTCAGCTCGGGGCTCTCGGGAAGGGGACCCGAATGAATGTCGACGATGCGCTGGGTTTGGCTCTTCGGCGTGGCGATGCCGACACCGTACTCGTTGATGGTGAAGCCCGTCCGGTGCACCTCGCGCACCAGTGCAACCAGGGGACAGCCGAATGCAACGATCTCTTCGAGGCGCTGGCGCTTGAGCAAGGCCTGGCTCGATTCGAAGAAGACCTCGGCAGCCGTGTTGGCGTAAATCACCCGCTGATCTTCGGCGAGGACCAGGATCGGGTGCGGAAGGGCCGCCAGCAGCAGGTCGTGCGCGACATGGCGGCGCGAGGTGGTGACGCCCGGCGGTAGGGCCGGCGGCGGGTCTGATGGGTTCATGCCGCCATCTCCATGGCTTCGGCGTAGTAGCGGGAGATACCGCCGACGAGGCGGCTGGGACTTTCCTCTGTGCACAAACGACGGCGCCATGACTTGACCGTCGCTGCGGGGCGCCCGCTCGATGCGAGGTACCAACCGACATGCTTGCGGGCATTCTTCAAGCCGAGCGTGCGCCCGTAGTGGAACAGCATCGATTCGATGTGTGCGACGGCGATGCGACCCTGCTCGGCGAGTGACGGCGGGCCGGGATCGGTGCCGGTCACCAGTGCGGTCGCGATGCGCCCCGGCTGCCACGGAGCACCGTATGCGCCGCGACCGATCATGACGCCATCGGCGCCGGAGCGGGCCAGTGCGGTGCGGGCTTCGTCGGGCGTTGCGATATCGCCGTTGACGATGATGGGAATGGACACGGCCGACTTCACAGCTGCAACCTTCGCCCAGTCGGCGGAGCCTTTGAAGAATTGGCACCGTGTGCGGCCGTGGACGGTTACGAGGCGGATTCCCGCGGCCTCGGCGCTTCGGGCGATATCGGCGGCATTCAAGGATTTATCATCCCAGCCAAGCCGCATCTTGAGCGTGACGGGCACTTTGACGGCGCCAACCACAGCCTCGATCAGCGACAGCGCCAACTCGGGGTCGCGCATCAGAGCGCTGCCGGAAAGCCGCCCGGTAACCTCTCGGGAGGGACAGCCCATGTTGATGTCGATGATGTGGGCGCCCTGGTCCTCGGCGATCCTGGCCCCCTCGGCCATCCACCGTGCCTCGCAGCCGACGAGTTGTATGACATTCGGTGCCAGTCCACGTCCCGCCGCGCGGCGGACGACGTCGGGGCGTGCGGAGACGAGCTCCCGGCTCGCCACCATTTCGGATACGACAAGGCCCGCTCCCAGACGGGCCACGGCATGCCGGAACGGAAGGTCCGACACCCCTGACATGGGGGCCAACAGCACGGGGTTTTCAAGCGTATGCGACCCGATAACGAGCGATCCCGTGCTCGGGCGACTGTCGGAGGTTGGATGGTCCCGCATCTCTCATGCCTGATTATTGGGCGCTGCGCGTGACTGCCCGATCTTGTGGCAATCTAGGTGCACACCAGTCGCTTCGCAAGTGCGAAGTTGATTGTGATCACCATGCGCGGCGCTGGGCGGTCGCCCCTTGCCGTTTGCGTGGGGCCGCGCGCGCGGCTATGGCACCGGACGGTATGGGTTGGAACATCTCGTCAGGAGAACGCAGTGCGGATCGCGGCGGTGGTGGTTGCGGCAGGGCGGGGAGTTCGGGCTCGCGGCGTGGGGTCGGGCCCAAAGCAGTACGTTGCGCTTGCCGGCGTGCCACTCCTGCGCAGGACGCTGGACGCCCTCAACAGTGCGGGGACGATCTCCCTTCTGCAGGTCGCAATTCATGCCAACGACAGTCCCGACTACGAACGTGCCGTCGCGGGTTTTACCGGTCCCCTCCTTGCTCCCGTCAGCGGAGGTGCCACGCGGCAGGCTTCAGTTCTTGCCGGCCTCGAAGCACTCGCCGCGCACCGGCCGGACGGGGTGCTGATCCACGATGCGGCTCGGCCATTTGTCGACAGCCTCTTGATCACTGACGTGATCGAGGCGTTGAGCCGGCACGACGGGGCGATCCCGGCGCTTGCCGTCGCCGACACTCTGAAGCGATGCGATGCTTCCGGCTGCATCAGCGAGACCGTGTCACGCACTGGCCTCTGGCGCGCACAGACGCCGCAGGGCTTCCGCTTCGACCAGATCCTCGCGGCCCATCGAGCTGCTGCGGCCGCTGGTCAGCACGACCTGACGGATGATGCGGCCGTCGCCGAGCGGGTGGGCCTAAGCGTGGCCCTGGTCGCCGGGCGCGAGCACAATCGCAAGCTGACGACCGTGGAGGACTTCATTGTGGCCGAACGCGAGCTGAGCGCCCCTTGCCTGCCGGATGTCCGCACGGGGACCGGCTTCGATGTCCATCGCTTCACCGAGGGCGACCATGTTTGGCTCGGAGGTGTGCGGATCGCGCACAGTCAAAGGCTGGAGGGTCATTCGGACGCGGATGTTGCGCTTCACGCCATTACCGACGCCCTTCTCGGCGCCATCGGCGATGGCGACATCGGCCAGCATTTCCCGCCCAGCGACGCCAAGTGGAGAGGCGCGGCGTCGCGGATTTTCCTCGAGGATGCGGCTCGCCGCGTGCGGGCTCTCGGCGGGCGCATCGGGAATATCGATCTGACCATCCTCTGCGAGGTGCCGAAGATCGGCCCACACCGCGAGGCGATGCGCGCGTCGATCGCCGACATGCTGGCGATCGAGGTGGGCCGCGTCGGCGTCAAGGCGACGACGACTGAGGGCCTCGGCTTCACGGGGCGCCGCGAAGGTATCGCCGCAATGGCCGCTGCTACCGTCGTGATGCCAGGCCCATTGTGAGGACTGGGCGCATTTGTGAAGACTGGGTGGTCCGACGGTCAGCCCAGCGCGCAGATACCTAACGGATAGCGATCAGCGACTTGGTCAGCCCCATCACCCGCTCGCGCTCGATGGTCGCGTCCGGAAATAGGTAGTGGAAGCGCCGGTGGTCGAGCAGCGTCGCGTCCTCGATGAAGGCCATCGCTTCATCGATGTTCTTGGACTTGGCATAAAAGCCCGCCCCACGCTTCAGCAGCAGGACGAGGCGCCATGGCTCGGGCAGGATGTTGAATAGGGGGAAGCGTGAGTGGGCCTCCACCGGAAACCAATAGTTCGGCGTCTGGATGAAATAGCGCGGCGCCAGTCTGCGGATCTCCGACGCCATCTGCGATCACCGAGTTCGAGTAGATGACGTCGAAAGCGTTGTCGTCGAGCCCATTCGCACAGGCACTGCCCTCGAGGCAGACGAAGCGATCGTCGGGTGGGGTCTGCGGGAACATGTTGAGCAGAGTGATGCGCACATCCCGCCCAGCCCACAGATCCGACTTCGAGGTCCAGGTATCGACCGTTCCGCCGACGTCGAGAATGCGCACCGGGCGGCCGGGCTGGGTCACCTCGTCGACGATCTGGAGAAAGCGCGCGAAGCGGGCGTTCCGGAATCGGTTGTCATGCATCTCGACTTTTGTCGGACGCTTGAACGGATTGAGCATCATGTCCTCGGCAACGCGTGCATTGTAGGGCTCGTTTTGTCCGTGAACCTACTCTTCCTGGCGTAATCCGCCCACCTGTTACCGCTCAACGAGTTAATGTTCCCGAGGACAGCGTGCCGGGGCCTCCGTCAGCTCGCCAGTTCGCGCGAGCGACGAGTTGCAGCCGCAATCGCCTCGGTCATCAGGGGCTCAAGTCCCTTGTCGCTCATGAGGACCTGGAGCGCCGCATATGTGGTGCCGTTCGGCGACGTTACATTCTTGCGGAGCTGATCCGGGCCAAGCTCGGATTGGCGCATCAGCTCTCCGGAGCCGGCCACCGTCGCGCGGGCGAGGCGCATGGCAAGCTCGGGGGAAATGCCGGCTTTGACACCGGCGGCCGCGAGGCACTCTGTCAGATAGAACACGTAGGCCGGACCTGAGCCCGAGACCGCAGTAACGGGGTCGATCAGGGCCTCGTCGTCGACCCAGCCGACCTCGCCGATAGCTCCGAGGAGGGCGTCGCAGAGGGCACGGTGGGCTGGAGTCACATGCTGGTTGGGCGCCGCCACCGTGATCCCGCGCCCGACCGCGGCCGGCGTATTCGGTATCGAGCGGACGACGGCAATCCCCGGCGCCAGATGTCGCTCGAAGCTGGCGATCGTTTTGCCAGCCGCGATCGAGAGGACCAGTGTGCCGGGCCCGGCGCGTTTCGCCAGGGGCGGGAACACCTCGTCCATGACCTGCGGCTTCACCGCCATCAAAAGCACGGATGGAGGACGCCCCCGATCCGGCATCGTCGAATGAGCCGTAATCCCGTGCTTGGCGAGAAGTGCCGCCACGGCTGGTGACGGGGACGGGTCCTGGACGACGATGCGCTTGGGGTCGAGGCCGCCCGCGAGCCAACCGGTCAGCATGGCGCCACCCATGTTGCCGGCACCGGCCAGAACGAGGTCGCCATCGAGGGTGAGGGCCATAGCGGTTGCTCCTTGCGTCGCAGGTTGCTCGAAAGCGGAAACACTACGCAGGTCTGGCGTCTCAGCCAATGGCAACGCATGCAGAGGCCGGCAGAAATCTCACATCAGGCCGCTCGGAACAACCGCACAGCCTCGTCCTGCTCGAACAGATAGAGAAGCGCGCGCAGCGCCTCGCCGCGCGGGCTCGTCAAATTGGGATCGGCGTTGAGAACGAGGCGGGCGTCGTCGCGCGCGGCTGCCAGCAGTTCCTCGAAGCCCGGCACTTCGGCCACGCGAAACTCGGGTGCGCCCGATTGCCTGGCCCCCATGACCTCGCCGCCGCCGCGAAGCTCGAGATCCTTCTCCGCGATCAGGAACCCGTCCTCGGTATCGCGCATCATCTCGAGGCGGGCACGCGCGGCCTCTCCGAGCGGGCCCCTCCAGAGAAGGATGCAGAAGGATTGCCGGCTGCCACGTCCAACACGCCCACGAAGCTGATGCAGCTGCGCCAAGCCGAACTGCTCGGCATGCTCGATCACCATGATCGAGGCATTCGGGACGTTGACGCCGACCTCGATCACGGTGGTGGCGACGAGGATCTTCAGCTCGTCCGTCGAGAAGGCCTCCATCACCTTGTCCTTGGCCGGGCCCGCCATCGCCCCGTGAATGAGGCCGACCTTGTCGCCGAACGTCTGCGCGAGATGGGCGGCGCGCTCCTCGGCGGCGGCGAGATCAGAAACGTCGCTCGTCTCGATCAGTGGGCAGACCCAGTAGATCTGGGCGCCCTGGCCCAGCGCCCGTTTCAAACCCTCGATCACCTCGGCGATACGCTCGGTCGAAACGAGAGTGGTTGTGATGGGCTTGCGACCGGCCGGTTTCTCGGTGAGCCGGGAGACGTCGAGGTCGCCGTAGTGGGTCATCAGGAGGGTGCGCGGAATCGGCGTTGCGGTCATGGCGAGCACGTTGACGCCCTCCGTGCCGCCCTTCGCCTGCAAAGCCATGCGCTGGTGGACACCGAAGCGGTGCTGCTCGTCGATGACGACGAAGGCGAGATCGCGATAGACGACGTCCGGCTGGAACAGCGCGTGCGTCCCGACGAGAATATCGATCTCACCCTCCACGAGGCGGGTGAGGACGGCGGCTCGGGAACGGCCCTTCTCGCGACCGGTGAGGAGCCCCACGCGGAGGCCCGCAGCCGCGCAGATCGGGAGAATGGTCTCCGCATGCTGGCGGGCGAGCACCTCGGTGGGTGCCATCAGGGCCGCTTGCCCTCCGGCCTCGACCGCGATTGCCATCGCCATCAGCGCGACCAAAGTCTTGCCCGAGCCGACGTCGCCTTGCAGGAGCCGTTGCATGCGGGTTGTAGCAGCCATATCGGCTTCGATCTCGACGAGGGCCGAGATCTGCGAATTGGTCAGCGAGAACGGCAACGCAGCCTTGATTCGCGTGCGAATGCGCCCATCCCCAACGGTCGAGCGGCCGGGCCGCTGGCGCGCGCCTTGACGAACGAGGCCGAGCGCCAGTTGGCCTGCAAGAAGCTCGTCGTAGGCGAGCCGCTGGCGAGGAGGTGCGGCCGCCGAGATGTCAGCGGCATCCGTCGGTGTGTGCAGGCGCCGCAGGGCTTCGTTGAAGGAGGGCCAGGCGCGCTGCGCGAGCCAATCAACCTCTTGCCACTCGTTGAGAACCGCGACGCCCGTCGCCGCCTGCCGCATGGCTTTGCCGAGCACCTTGCTCGAGAGACCGGCCGTGAGCCCATAAACGGGCTCCAGCATCGGTAGATCGCCACGGCGCTCGGGTGCCACGATGTAGTCCGGATGCGCCATCTGGAGGGTGTCGCCGTAGCGCTCGACGCGACCTGAGACATAGCGGATCTCGCCCTCCGGCAGTTGCGCCTCGATGAAGCGGCGCTCTGCATGAAAAAAGACGAGGTCAAGCCGTCCCGTGTCGTCCTCGGTCGAGACCTTGTAGGGGGCTTTCGTGTTGCCCCGGGGCGGTCCCCGATGCTTAAGCACCCGCACCTTGAGGGTGGCGATGGTGCCGGGCAGCGCCTCGGCGACGGAGGGCTCGGCGCGCCGATCGATGACGCCAGCCGGCAGATGCCAGAGCAGGTCCACGACGCGCGGCTCGGTCACTCCGGGCGGCAACGCCAGCGCCTTGCGCAAAAGCACTATCAGCCGCGGACCGATGCCGGTGAGGCTCTCGGCGGAGGCAAACAGCGGGTTCAGCGGGTCAGGCCGCATGCGGGGACTCGAAGGTTGGCGTGGTCTTGGGCTTCCTCCCCTCGCCGCGCGGTGTTTGCGCTCGGGGCCTTCGGCGCTATATCACGCTGGCCGCGAACGTGGACAGCATGGCTGCCTGCCGTCAACCGTCCGTTGTGGATCGTCACTCAATCTTGCTTGCGCGGGACCCGACATGACCGACCTCGATCTGCGCCGCCGCCGGGCGGCCTACCGCGCTGCCCACCGTGGCACCAAGGAGATGGATTGGCTCCTCGGCCGGTACGGCGAGGCCCATTTGCCGGTCATGGGCGAGGTCGAGTTGACCACGTTCGAGCAACTGCTGGCATTGCCCGATCCGGATCTGCAGGATTGGATACTGGGCGGCGAGGCAAGATCCGAGAACGACCTCTCCGACCTTGTCACCCTCATCCGCACGTTCCACGGGATCGGCATCGGGACAGCCGACGCCCCCGGAGCCGGCACGCCGTGAACGCCGCCGCATCAAGCACCAAGGAGAAGCGCGCGGCGCTCCCGACGGGAACAGAGACGATCGTCGGCGTGCCGGAGGGCTACGACGGACTGGTGCTCGGCCAGCTGGCGGCGGAAGCGTCAGCCATCGCCGGCCGGCCGATGGCACTTGTTCACGTGGCGCGCGACGACCGCCGGCTCGGCGAACTCGAGGCGGCGCTGGCGTTCTTCTCGCCCAAGACCAAGGTCGTCACGCTGCCGGCCTGGGATACGGTTCCTTATGACCGGATCGGGCCCAACTCGGATCTCGTGGCCAAGCGGATCGCCTCGCTGGCAATCCTGGCGGCGGGCTCCCGGAAGGAGCCGACGGTGGTGCTGACCACGATCAACTCCGTGTTGCAGCGGCTGCCGCCCCGCAGCTTCATCAAGCAGTCGCTACGCCAGATCGCCCCCGGCCAACGGATCGACCGGAGCCAGTTGATCGAGCGGTTGTCGCTCGCCGGCTTCGTGCGCGCCTCGACCGTGATGGAGGCCGGCGAGTTCGCGGTGCGCGGCAGCTTGATCGATCTCTTCCCGCCCGGGCGCCAGAGCCCCGTCAGGCTCGACTTCTTCGACGACACCCTCGAGACCATCAAGAGCTTCGACCCCGAGACCCAGCGCACGCAGAAAATCGTGCAGCGGCTGCTGCTCACGCCCATGAGCGAGATCGCATTCGGCGAAGCATCGACCAGCCGGTTCCGGCAAGCCTACATCGCGCTTTTCGGACCGGCGCAGTCCGACGATCAACTCTATGAGGCGGTGAGCGCGGGGCAACGCTTTCCCGGCCAGGAGCATTGGCTGCCGCTTTTCCACGACCATCTCGAGACCATCTTCGACTACATTGCCGATGCGCCGATCTCGCTCGACCACATGGCCGAGCAGTCGCTCGTCGACAGGCAAGCCCAGATCGAGGAGCACTACAAGGCGCGCGTCGAAGCGCTGGAAGTCGCGACGTTCGGCGCCCCGCCATACAAGCCCGTGCCGCCGGGCCAGATGTTCGTTCTTGGGCCGGAGTGGAAGAAGACGCTGGAGACGCGCCGCGTCTCGCGCCTTTCGGCTTTCGAGAGCGAGGACGCGAGCGGTACCATCCGCTCGTTCAACGGCCGCCGCGGCCGTTCGTTCGCGCCGGAGCGGAACGATCCCGATGGCAAGCTCTTCGACGCCGTCGCAGCCCACATCCGCTCGCTGACCACGCAAGGCAAGCGCACGCTCGTTGCAGCCTGGACGCCCGGTGCGCGCGAGCGCCTCGCGGCCCTGCTCGCGGAGCACGGACTTGCGGGCACCAAGAGGATCGAGAGCTACGACGAGGCGCTGATCACGCCGGCCGCAACGCCAATGCTGGCGGTGCTGGGTCTCGAGGAAGGGTTCGAGACGCCCGACCTCGCAGTCATCGGCGAGCAGGATATTCTCGGCGATCGCCTGGTGCGCCCGCGCCGTCGCGCGCGCAAGGCCGCCGACGTCATCACCGAGGCGACGAGCCTGTCGGTCGGCGATCTCGTCGTGCATACGGATCACGGTATCGGGCGGTTCGTCGGCCTGCGAACCATCACGGCGCTGGGCGCCCCGCACGACTGCCTCGAACTCGCCTATCACAACGGCGACAAGTTGTACCTGCCCGTCGAGAACATCGAGCTGTTGTCGCGCTACGGCTCGGACGAGACCGGAGCCGAGCTGGACCGGCTGGGCGGCGCGGCGTGGCAGAACCGAAAAGCCAAGCTCAAGAAGCGCCTGCGCGAGATCGCCTCGGAACTGATCAAGGTGGCGGCGCTACGCCAGCTGCGCGAGGCTCCTGTCCTGCTGAAGCCGGAGGGCCCCTACGAGGAATTCGTGGCGCGCTTCCCTTACGAGGAGACCGAGGACCAGGGCGCCTCCATCGACGCGGTCATCGAGGATCTGGCGGCGGGCAGGCCCATGGACCGGCTGATCTGCGGCGACGTCGGTTTCGGCAAGACCGAGGTTGCCCTTCGGGCCGCGTTCGTCGCAGCCATGGGCGGGTTGCAGGTCGCCGTCGTCGTGCCGACCACGCTGCTCGCCCGCCAGCATTTCAAGACGTTCGAGGCCCGCTTCCAGGGACTGCCGCTGAAGATCGGCCGCGCTTCGCGGATGGTCCCGGCGAAAGAGCTTGCCGAGGTCCGAAAAGGGATCGCGGACGGGACGCTCGACATCGTCGTCGGCACGCACGCGCTGCTGTCGAAGACTATTCAGTTCGCGCGCCTCGGCCTGCTGATCATCGACGAGGAGCAGCATTTCGGCGTCAATCACAAGGAGCGGCTGAAGCAGCTGAAGGAGGATGTGCACGTCCTCACGCTTTCGGCTACGCCGATCCCGCGCACGTTGCAGCTCGCCTTGTCCGGTGTGCGCGAGTTGTCCTTGATCACCACGCCGCCAGTCGATCGCCTTGCGGTCCGCACCTATATCTCGCCGGTCGACCCCGTCATTCTGCGCGAGGCCCTACGGCGCGAGCGCCATCGTGGCGGCCAATCGTTCTACGTCGTGCCGCGCATTGCCGATCTCGACGAGGTCGCCGACTTCCTGGCCGAGCATGTCCCCGAACTCAAGATGGCACGGGCCCACGGGCAGCTGTCGCCCACCGAGCTCGAGGACATCATGACGGCCTTCTACGAGGGTCAGTACGATGTGCTGCTCTCGACCGCGATCGTGGAATCCGGTCTCGACATTCCGCGCGCCAACACGCTCATCGTGCATCGCGCCGACATGTTCGGCCTCTCAGCGCTCTACCAGTTGCGTGGCCGCGTTGGGCGCTCGAAAATACGCGCCTACGCCTATTTCACGACACCGGTCGGCCAGCGCCTGACAGAGGGCGCAGAGAAGCGCCTGAAAGTGCTGCAATCTCTCGACCAGCTCGGCGCGGGGTTCTCGCTCGCGAGCCACGACCTCGATATCCGCGGCGCCGGCAACCTCCTGGGCGACGAGCAATCGGGCCATATTCGCGAGGTTGGCTTCGAGCTGTACCAGTCGATGCTCGAGGAGACGATCGAGGCCCTGAAGGGCGGTGATATCGACGGCTACGAGACGTCCGAGCAATGGAGCCCGCAGATCCAGGTCGGCATGCCGGTGCTGCTGCCCGAGGCCTACATCACGGATCTGCAGGTGCGGCTCGGCCTTTATCGTCGACTGTCGGGTCTCGTCTCGCGCGACCAGATCGACCAGTTCGCCGCCGAATTGATCGACCGGTTCGGGCCGCTTCCCGTCGAGGCCGAGGCTCTGCTCGACGTGATGGAACTGAAGGCACTCTGCCGCCGCGCAGGCGTGGGTCAGCTCGATGCCGGCACGAAAGGCGCGTCGATCGCCTTCCGCAAAGGCCAGTTCGCCAACCCGGAGGCTCTGGTGAAATTCATCCAGGCATCGAAGGGGCTGGTGAAGATCCAGCAAGGGACGGCCAAAGCGAGTAAAGAGCCGGAAATGAAGCTGGTCTTCAGGGCCGAGTGGGAGAAGCCCGCCCAGCGCATGAAGGGCGTGCAGGGGTTCCTCACCGAGCTGGCGACGATGGCGGAGGTGAAGAGAGGCTGAGCCGGCTTTCGCAGCCATTCGCTGCCGCTGATCTCTCAATCGCAGCGCCGACCGGGACCGGTTATTGTCGTGCTCCCGTCTGCCTTCAGGAGCCCCACGTCCATGCGCCTTTCAACCGTCACGGCGGCCGTTGTCGCCGCGCTCGTCGGCATTTCGGGCGCGCTGGCGGTCGTGCTCGAGGCGGCCCGTGCGCTGGGCGCGACACCGGCCGAGACGACGTCGTGGGTCACCGCGCTCTTCCTTTCGATGGCGCTGACCTCGGGGCTGCTCTCGTGGTGGCATCGGATGCCCATCATCACGGCATGGTCGACGCCAGGGGCGGCCGTAATCGCGGCAACGGCCGGCACCATCAAGCTCGACGCGGCTGTGGGCGCCTTCCTGCTGGCGGGCGGACTTCTCGTGGCCACGGCCTTGATCCGGCCTCTCGACAGGGCGGTGCGGCGCATTCCCTTAGGCGTCGCGGCGGGGATGCTGGCGGGCGTCCTGGTGCGCTTCGTGTTGCAGATGATCGAGATCGCGCCCGAGGCGCCGTTGATCGTGCTGCCGCTCGTCGCGCTGTTCCTGATTGTCCGCCTCCGAAGCCCCGGCACGGCGATGCTGCTGGTGATCGCGGCCGGCACGCTTCTCGTCTCGGCGATGGGCCTGGTCAAGACGTGGCCGCCGTTGACGCTCTCGTCCTTCGCGGTTGTGACGCCGCGTCTCGACGTCGCCGCGCTGATCGGGCTCGGCGTGCCACTCTATCTCGTGACCATGGCCTCGCAGAACCTCCCCGGTGCCGCGGTCTTGAAGGCCTCCGGTTACGAGCCACCTCTGTCGTCGGCGTTGCTGGTGACTGGCCTCGCCTCGCTGGCGATCGCCCCTGTCGGCGCACACACGATCAATATGGCGGCGATCACGGCGGCGATCTGCACGGGGCCGGATGCGCATCCCGATCCGGCGAAGCGCTGGTGGACGGGGATCGCGTATCTCGTCGTCTATACGGCTCTGGCGGCGGCGGGCGCGTCGCTGGTGGCGTTGTTCGCCGCGTTCCCGGGAGCGCTGATCAAGACCATCGCCGGGCTCGGTCTGATCGGCGCACTGACGGGTGCGCTGGGCTCGGCCCTTGCCGAGGAACGGCACCGCTTCGCGGCGGTGGTGACGTTCGCGGTCACGGCTTCGGGGATCGCCGTCTTCGGAATTGGGTCGGCGTTCTGGGGGCTGCTCGCCGGACTCGCGGTGCTATGGGTCGACCGCATGGCCACGCCGCCCGCGCAAGCGTGACCCATCCGCCACACCTGTGACGGCCCCACACTGGCCTTGAACGCATGGTTTGATAAAGTCCGCGCCCAAGTGAGGCGGGAGGGTCGCGCGTGTCTCTGTTCTCCTATCGTTTTGTCGCGGTCGTGTTCATCGCGCTGGCGCTGACCTTCATCGCGTCGACAGCTTCCATTGTGTGGGAGTTCCGCGATACCGAGCTGATCGCGATCCTCTCGTCCAACAGCTATCTCTTCGTCTTCTTCCCGACCCTGGGGCTCGTCGCACTCGCCGCGTTCTACATCCCCGCCGTGATCTTCACCGATATCTACGTGAATCATGTTGCGCTCGGCTCGATTGTTGCCATCGGGCTTGCGATCTGGTTCGCCGACGACCTGAACAACACAAAGCTGCGGGCGATGTGGGAAGCCTCTCCGGCGGCCTTGGAAGCGAACGCCCAGCGGCCACGGCGCTGTCTCGATGGCGGCGATTTGTGCGTCAAGCCGATCCTGCCCGTGATCGCCGATCTCAGGGAGAAATCCCTCGAGCGCATCCGGATCTCGCCGTTCATTCGCGACTGCACACCCGATCCCTTGATGGAGGGCACCGCGGAGCGAGCGGCCGAGCGCTATTGTTTCCCATCGGGCACTAAGCTCGATGCCAATCGATGCTGCCGGGTCAAACGCGCCTTCGCCGAGGAGGTCTTGACGTTGTGGGCCAATCCTGCAACCCGATCCCGCGCAGCCGAAATCGATCGCTACCTGCTGCCGTTCAAGGCGTTCTTCATCATCGTCATCGTGCTCATCGGCTTCCTCCTGATCGCCTGGAAGCGCACGCTGCGGGAGCACTACGGCAAGAATCTCATCGCCATGGAGCGCGGCCTCCAGATCGGCGCCGCCGCGATGCTGTTCTGGCCGGTGATGGACTACGCCTACCAGCAGACTTCCGACGTCCTCTATGGCCCGGCATCGAAGTTCCCGTTTCGCTTGAGCCTGGTCGTCGTGCCGTGGGCGCTGCTGCTGACGGCTTATTTTGCCGACAAGGTGCGCATCGAGCTCGCCCGCATCGTGCAACTCGTCGGCGGTGTCGTCTCGGCCGTTGCCGTACTCCGCTATCAGGACATCAGCGACTGGTCGTCGAAGCTCGTCGGTCTCGGCGCGTCGGAGTTGAATTTCGTCGTGCTCGGACTGCTGGGCGTCAGCATGCTTGTGATCTTGTTACGCTGGCTGCGCAAATCTCTTGCCGGACAGGAAGAGGCCCTCGAGGCCGAGGCTGAGATGCGCGACGACGGGACACTCCCGCTCACCTGATGTCACAGCGAGGCCAGCGTGCTGAAATCCTACTCCATCCAGGGGTCATGCCTCGTCCAGGACGACACCGGCGTCGGCCCTGAGGCTGTCTGGATCGACCTCGTCGAGCCGACGGACGAGGAGGACGCACTGGTCGAGCGAACGCTCGGCATCTCGATCCCGACGCGCGCCGAAGCCCGCGAGATCGAGGCGTCGAGCCGACTCTACCGCGAGAACGGCGTGCATTATATGACCGTTTTCGTCGTCTATAACATCGAGGCGGAGGTACCCGACGGCGCGACGATCACCTTTGTGCTGACACCGGATCGTCTCGTCACGATCCGCTACCACGAGCCGAAAGCGTTCCCCATTTTCACCCAGCGCGCGACCAAGGGCGAGGTCGACTGCACGTCGGCGCCGCTCCTACTCGCCGGCATCCTGGAGACGATCGTCGAGCGTGCGGCCGATGCCATCGAGCGCTCGCAAGACGAAATCGAGCGGATTGCGCGCGGCATCTTTGGGGCCCGCAAGGATAGCCGCAATTATGCTCGACGCCTCGACGTCGTGCTCCGCGGTATCGGTCGGCAGGGAGACATCACCGCTCGGCTCGAGGAAGGGGCCTTCTCGCTGGACCGGATGCTCGCCTATCTCACGACCGTTCTGAAGGAGCGCGGCTCGGCTTCGGCCGCGCTGGCGCGGATCGACGTCGCGCGCGGCGACGTTCGCTCGCTGGCCGAGCAGATGCGGTTTCTCACGACGCGCACCAATTTTCTGCTCGATGCCACCCTCGGGGCCATCTCGATCGAGCAGAACAAGGCCATGAAGGTGTTCTCGCTCCTCGCTGTGACGCTGATGCCACCGACACTGGTGGGCGCGATATATGGCATGAACTTCAAGCACATGCCGGAATTGGAATGGATTTCCGGCTATCCGCTGGCGCTCGTCGTAATGCTGTTGTCCGGGCTGCTTCCCTACCTCTTCTTCCGATGGCGGGGCTGGATCTGACGAGAATTGGCTCCGCTCACCTATTTGTGAACCGATGCGTCTTGTATCAATGAACGACGTTTAGTATGGTCTCTCCAACACGTCTGCCGCCTAGGAGAGAGCTATGAACGTCCAGAACGACAGCACGAAACTTCCCGTCCTGCGCAACGCGCTCGCAGCGTGGGCATCCGTAGCCCGGAATGTCGGCCTGCTGGCCCGCCTCTATTGTCCGTGGATGGCGATCATCGCCGTTACGCTGCTGGCCTGGGGCGTCGGCATCGTCGTGAACAGCGGCTTCTCAAACCCGTCGCCGGTGCTGGTCGGCGGCGCTGGCTGGGTGCCCCTGATCGCGTTGTTCATTGCCGCTGTCATCGCCGTCCCCGCCGTCTTCGTGGGATGGCATCGGGGCATTCAGAGCGGCGAGCGCCCAACGCAGCCGATCCGCCTCGACGGCGCGGTGTGGGCCTATGTCGGCTACTCGGTGCTGATCGGCCTCGCACTGGTGCTGACGGTCGGGCTCTTCGCTACCATCGTGACGGCAGTCGTCGGTATCTCGACCGGGCTCGGCGACGGTCCGATGTCGCTCGAGCGCTTCGCCGCCCTGGCGCCGTTCCTGCCGCTCGCCGTCGTTCCCTACTACCTGCTGCTAAGCCGCTTCAGCCTGGTGCTCCCGGCCATCGCGGTCGGCCAGTCGATGAGCCTCGGCGAGAGCTTCCGCAAGACGCGTGGCAACACCTGGCGGCTGACCTTCGGCGCGGGCCTCGTCTACCTGCCCGTCGTCATCCTTTCAGGCCTGCTCGAGATTGTGAACATCGCGCTTCCCGGTTCGACCGCGATCGTCGGCACGCTCTCGCTCCTGGTTGTGATCACGACGCTCTACTGCACGCATGCCGCCCTGTCGTTCGGCACGCTGGCCCTTAAGAACCTGTCGCCCACCGACGACGCCATGGCCGTCTGATCGCGCCAAATGCTCCCCGGTTGCACTTGACCTCGCGGCCCACGGCTGCGAGGTCTTGTCGTCTTGGAACAATCGACACCGGTGGAGGAACTCCCATGGATCTCGGCATCGCCGGCCGTACGGCCATCGTCTGCGCAGCCTCGAAAGGCCTCGGACGCGCCACGGCCATGCAGCTCGCCAAGGAAGGTGTGAACGTCATCATCTCGGCGCGCACCAAGGCCGATCTCGAGGCCACGGCCGACGAGATCCGGAAGGCGGCCAATGTCAGGGTCGAGGCCGTGGCGTGCGACGTGACCACGGACGAGGGTCGCGCCATGATCCTCAAGGCGTGCCCCAATCCCGACATCGTGATCAACAACGCAGGCGGCCCGCCTCCCGGAGACTTCAAGGACTTCTCGCTCGACGATTGGCGCAAGGCCGTCGAGTGGAACATGATCACGCCGATCGCGCTGATCAAGTCCACGGTCTACGGCATGATGGACCGCAAATGGGGGCGCATCCTCAACATCACCAGCCAATCGGTGAAGGCGCCGATCGCATCGCTGGAGCTGTCGAACGGTGCGCGCGCCGGATTGACCGGAGCCGTCGCCGTCATGGCCCGCCGCGCGGTGAAGTACAACGTCACGATCAACAACATCCTGCCCGGTCCGTTCGAGACCGACCGGCTGCGTGGCTCGACAATCAAGGCAGCCCAGCAGCAGGGCATCCCTGTCGAAAAGGCGATGGAACTGCGCAAGGCGGGGGTCCCCGCCGGGCGGTTCGGCCAGCCCGAGGAGTTCGGTGCGGCGGCGGCCTTCATGTGCTCGGAACATGCTGGCTTCATCACCGGCCAGAACCTGCTGCTCGACGGCGGCATTTTCCCGGGTGCGTTGTAGGGAAGCCCACCCGTTCCAGACTCTGGATGCGACATGAGGTCCGGCATTCCGATAGGGGTGTGCGGGGCCTCATTCCTTTCTGTTCCCAGCGGATGCGCTGACCAGTCGGATCTTCGATCTGATGCTTCGGCCATGTGACGGTTGACGGCCGGCGTTTGACGCGGCTAGTGGCGCCTTCGCGCGCCGGTCTGCGTCCCGGGCGCGACCGGAGGCGGTCCCGTCGAGGCGCCTTTCGTGAAGCCTCACGCCACACCGGAGCCTCAGCCCATGCCACGTCCCTGCGGGATCGACTTCGGCACGTCAAATTCGTCGGTCGGCGTGGCCCGAGGCGGCAGGGCCACACTGCTCCCCTTGCAGGACGGCGCCTCCTCTGTGCCGACCGCGCTCTTCTTCAGCTTCGAGGACGATACGACGACGTTCGGTCGCGAAGCGATGGACCGCTATCGAATGGGTGAGGGGGGCCGCCTGCTGCGCTCGATCAAGACCCTGCTCGGCACTTCGCTCTTCGAGGAAATGACGCAGGTGCGCTCGCGCCGCTATCATTTCTCCGAGATCGTCTCGAGCTTTCTTGCGTTCCTGCGAACGACCGGTGAAGCCTGCGAGAGCGCGCCGCTCGAGGACGTGGTGCTCGGACGCCCGGTGTTCTTCGTCGACGATGACGAGACCGCAGATCGCACGGCGCAGCAGCAGCTCGAAGCAGCGGCACACGCGGCAGGCTTTCGCTCGATCTCGTTCCAGCTCGAGCCGATCGCTGCGGCTTTGGACTACGAGCAGACAGTCGCCAAGGAGGAGATCGCGCTCGTTGCCGACATCGGCGGCGGCACCTCAGATTTCTCCCTCGTCCGCGTGGGCCCGCTTCTCAAAGGCAAAGCGGATCGGCGCGGCGACATCCTCGGCGCCAACGGCGTGCGCGTCGGTGGCACCGATTTCGACCGCCAGCTCAGCACCGCGACGCTGATGCCATTTCTTGGCCGTAACAGCCGTCTCAAGACAAAAGGACTCGAGACGCCCGCCTGGTACTATTCGGACCTCGGCACCTGGCATCGCATCAACTCGCTCTACGAGCGCAAGGTCGTGACCGAGATCCGAGGCCTGCTGCGCGATTCGGCCGAGCCCGAAAAGATCGAGCGGTTGCTCAGCGTGCTCGATCTGCGCAAGGGCCACGAGCTATTGGGGCGCGTCGAGCAGGCGAAGATCGCCCTCTCGGGCGAGACCGAAACCCGGATCGATCTGGCCGACGTGGTTGCTGGGTTGCAGCTCCCAGTCGCCCGAACTGAACTCGAGACTGCGATCTCGGCTGGGCTCCAGCGCATCGAGGCCCGGGTGGCGGCCCTGCTCGTCGACGCCGGATTGGCGGCGAGCGACGTCGGTACCGTGTTCATCACGGGTGGATCGAGCGGCATCCCTGCTGTCAGGACCGCGATTACGCGCGGCGTGCCCGAGGCGCGCGTAATCGCGGGCGATGCCTTCGGCAGCGTGGCGACCGGCCTCGCGCTCGATGCAGCACGGCGCTACGGCGGCACATAAGGGGCCTCTTGCGGCTGCTCGCTGCTCCGCAAGCCTCGTCGCGTTTTGCCGGAATTTGCCGGATGGCAGCGCCGTTGCCGCGTTGCGCACGACGCGGGCCTTAAAGAGGGCTCCGATCGAGACGAAAGTAATCCCCGCCTTCAATCCGTCATCGATAATGGCCTCTGTGGGGCCATCGCACGATACCTCGCCTGCGCCCGAGAACAGGACTTTCGCCATGAGCCGGATGCCCCGCGCCGCCTACGCCCTTCCCCTCGCCGCCTTGCTCGGTACGGCTGCGGTCTCGCCGCCTGTGCTGGCCCAGCGCGCCGCCGTGCCGGGGTTCTCGCATCAGATCATCACCCGCGATGGCGACCGGGTCGGCGCAAGCCTGAAGGCCATTCGTGAGAGCGAGGCGGGCAAGACAGCCGCACTGCAACCCGCTGGAGCGTTGCGGTCGGCTGGGCTTGCAGCCCTCGCGGACGGCAAGGATCTCCGGGGTGCCGTCCGGCTGCTCACTCTCGCGGCGGCCGTCGATCCCAAGGACCAGGCCGCCTGGCTCGGGCTGTCGCGTGCCGCCCTGGCACTTCCTGTCGATGCCTTGCGCGGAGCGGAGCGCTACGAGATCCCCGCGACGGCATCGGGTGCCGCGTGGCTGGCCTATCGTCTGGCGCCCAGCGTCGAGAGCAAGGCCGAGAGCCTTGCCGTGCTGGCCGATGCCATGAAGCGCCGCTCGATGTGGCGGCCGGCGATAGATGCACTTGTGGCCAGCCTGGCGCTGGCGCCGAGTGACGAGGTCCGGGAGACGCTCGAGGCGCTGCGGGCGGAGCACGGCTTCCGGGTCGTGGACTACAAGGTCGACTCCGATGCCGAGGCGCCGCGTCTTTGCGTCAACTTCTCCGAGCCGCTGGCCGTCGGGGCGCCGGATGCCGCCAAGTTCGTCACCGTCGACGGTCGCGAGCCCGAAAGCCTCACGGCAGAGGGCAACCAGCTTTGTGTCGATGGCCTGAAGCACGGTGCGCGCTACCAGATCCAGGTACGCTCGGGCATCCCGGCGACGACGGCGGAGATGCTGGCCAAGGCTTCGGAAATCGCAATCTACGTGCGTGACCGCAAGCCATCTGTTCGGTTGACGGGCCGCGCCTACGTGCTGCCGAGCCGCGGCCAGCAAGGCATCCCCGTCACCAGCGTCAACGCCAAGAGCCTCGCCGTCGAGATCTTCCGCATCGGCGACCGTGGTCTCGGGCTGGCGGCCGGCAGCGACAACTTCCTCAAGACCATCGAGAGCTGGGACATCGAGCAGGTCCGCGAGAAGAGCGGCCGCAAGGTGTGGTCCGGCGCATTGGAGGTCGCGTCGCGGCTCAACGAGGACGTCACCACGGCCATTCCCGTGACGGAGGCACTGGGCAAGCTCGAGCCGGGCGTCTACGTGGTCGCGGCCGCGATCGCAGGCCCGAGTGAGGGCGAAGGTGCGCAGTCGAAGCGCGCCGCCCAGTGGTTCGTCGTCTCCGATCTGGGGCTCACTGCGCTGTCCGGTGATGACGGCTTGCATGCCTTCGTGCGCTCGCTCGCCTCCACCGATGCCGCAAGCGGCGTGACCGTCAGGCTGCTTGCGCGCAACAACGAGGTTCTCGGCACCGCGACGACGGATACCAAGGGCTACGCGCGTTTCGAGCCGGGTCTGCTGCGCGGCGAGGGCGGGCAAGCGCCACGCCTGCTGGTGGCCGAGGGGCGTGACGACTATGCGCTCCTGGATCTGGCCACGGCCGCGTTCGATCTCTCCGACCGCGGCGTCAAGGGCCGCGCTGCTCCCGGCCCGCTCGATGCCTACCTCTATGCCGAGCGCGGGGTGTATCGCCCCGGCGAGACCGTGCATCTGACCGGGCTGATGCGCACGGCGATCGGCGATGCCGCCACCGCGCCCGCGACGCTCATCGTCACGAGGCCGGATGGCGTCGAGCATCGCCGCAGTGTGCTGTCCGACCAGGGCGTCGGCGGGCGGACGACCGAGCTGCAGCTGGGCCGTCAGTCGATGACAGGGACGTGGCGGGCCAAGCTTCATGCCGACCCGAAGGCGGCACCACTTGCCGAAGTCGCGTTCCTCGTCGAGGACTTCGTCCCGGAGCGCCTGGCTCTCGAGCTGAAGCCCGCCGCCACCAGTGTGCGTGCCGGTGACCCTGCCACGATCGCGGTTTCCGGCCGCTATCTCTATGGCCCACCCGCCGCCGGTCTGGCGCTCGAAGGCGAAGTCGTTGTCAGGGCGGCCAAGGGCGATGTTGCTGGCCATCCTGGCTACAAGTTCGGCAACGCAGCCGAGACTGTCCTCGCGGTTCGCGAAACACTCGATGCCCTCGGACTTACCGGCGCTGACGGCGAAGCCTCGATCCGTGCGGCGTTGCCTCGCTTGCCGAGAACCGCCCGCCCACTCGAGGCCGACGTGATCGTTCGCCTCAGGGAAGCCGCCGGCCGCACCATCGAGCGCCGGGTTACGCTGCCGATTGATCCGGCCGAGGCGAGGATCGGCGTGAAGCCCCTTTTCGCCAACGATCAGGTTGGCGAGGGCGACGAGGCACGCTTCGAGGTGATCGCGCTCGACGCCGATGGCAAGCGCGCCGCAGCGCCTGCCCTCAAGTGGGAGATCGTGCGGCTCGATCGGCGCTGGCAATGGTACGCGCATGAGGGCGAATGGCGCCACGAAGCCGTCACCACCACGCGCCGCGTCGCCAACGGCACAGCCGGCGCATCGGTCGAGGCGCCCGCGCGCATCGCGTTCAAGCCTGAGTGGGGGCGCTACCGCCTCGACGTGACGGGCACCAACGGCGATATCGCACGCACAAGCGTGTATTTCACGAGCGGCTGGCAGTCTGCCGATAACGCAGACAGCCCCGAGGTGCTCGACGTCGCTCTCGACAAGAAGAGCTACGCCGCTGGCGAGACCGCCCGCCTCAAGATCAACAGCCGGGAGGCCGGACGCGCACTCGTCGCGGTGCTTTCCAACGGCCTGCTTACGACGCGCGAAGTCGACGTCCCGAAGGGAGGCGTCGAGGTGCCGCTCACGGTCGACGGCAAATGGCTGCCCGGCGCCTACGTCAGCGTCACGCTCTACCGCACGCTCGATGAGCGCCAGAAGCGCATGCCCGGACGGGCGCTGGGCATTGCCTGGCTCGGGCTCGACACGGCGCCACGGACCCTGAACGTCGCCATTGATGCTCCCGAGAAGGTCCTGCCCGGCCGGACGATGACGGTTCCGATCAAGCTCTCCGGACTGGCCGCTGGCGAGGAGGCCCGCATCACGGTGGCGGCGGTCGACGTCGGCATCCTCAATCTCACCAGGTATGTGTCACCCGCCCCCGAAACGTGGTTCCACGCCCAGCGCCGGCTCGGCGTTGAGGTGCGCGATCTCTACGGCCGCCTGATCGACGGCATGCGGGCCGAGCGAGGTCGACTGCGCTCGGGTGGTGACGGCTCGGGCGGCTTGTCGGCAGAAGGCAGCCCGCCGGTCGAGGCTCCACTCTCACTGTTCTCGGGCATCGTCCGCGTGGGACCCGACAATACCGCGCAAGTGAGCTTCGACCTTCCCGACTTCAATGGCACCGTTCGCTTGATGGCCGTCGCGTGGAGTGGGTCGAAGGTCGGTTCGGCAAACCGTGACGTCATCGTCCGCCACAAGCTGGCGCTGATGGCCTCGGGTCCCCGTTTCCTGACCCTCGGCGACAAGGCGCGCCTCGAAGTCGACGTGCACAACGTCGACGGCCCGAGCGCCAACTATCGCGTGGCGGTGGCGAGCGAGGCGGACGGCGGGGCGCGCCAGAGCCTCGCCGGTCTCGATCTGCCTCTGAAGCCCACCGAGCGTCGCCGCGAGACGATCGCGCTGGCGCCGACGACTCTTGGCCGCAGCGTCTACGAGGTGGTCGTCACGGGTCCGGACGGCATCGAGGTACGCCGCCGCGTCGCCCTTGATGTCAAGGCACCGGCGTCGGGCATTCGCCGGACGACCGTTGCGGCGCTCGCGGCCAACGGTGGCAAGCTCGGGCTGTCGAAGGATCTCTTCCACGACCTGATCCCCTCGTCGGCCAAGCTGGCGCTGACGGTGGGGCCGACCGCGGCCTTCGACGTGGCCGGGCTGCTGGGTGAGCTCGACCGCTACCCCTACGGCTGCGCCGAGCAGACGACGAGCCGGGCACTGCCGCTTCTCTACGTCAACGAGATGGCCCAGCGGCTCGGTCTCGCTCAGGAGGGCGAAATCAGGTCGCGCATCGCGAAGGCGATCGATCGCCTGCTCGAGATGCAGGATTCGACCGGCGCATTCGGCGTCTGGGGTCCGTCCGACGGCGACATCTGGCTGACCGCCTACGTCACCGATTTCCTAACCCGCGCCAAGGAAGGGGGGCACGAGGTGCGCCGGGAGCCGTTCACGCAGGCCCTTGATCGTCTCGCCAACGTTCTCGCCTACGCCCAGGACTTCGAGAAGGGTGGCGAGGCGCGCGCCTATGCGCTCTACGTGCTCGCCCGTAACGGTCGCGCGCCGGTCGGCGACCTACGCTACTACGTCGACACGCGTCTCGAACGGTTCGCGACACCACTCGCGAAAGCTCAACTCGGTGCCGCGCTCGCGTTGCTGGGTGACAAGGAGCGGGCGGGACGCGCCTTCGCATCGGCGCTCGCTGGTCTCGAGGGCGAGCCCGCCAAGGATCTGCTTGATGGTGCACGCGCCGACTACGGCTCGCTGCTTCGCGACGGTGCCGGCATCCTGACGCTGGTTGCCGAAACCGGCATGGCCAAGGAGCGCACCGCGGATCTGACCAAGGTCCTCGCCGCGGCGTTCCGCACGCGCCGGCACACGTCCACCCAGGAACAGGCGTGGATGCTGCTGGCGGCACGGGCCCTCGCCGAAGAGGCAAAGGCGACGACGCTGACCGTCGGCACGTCAGCACACACGGGAGAGTTGACGCGCGCCTTCAAGCCGGCGGACCTGGAGCGGGGCCCGGTCGATATCGTCAATCGCGGTGCCAATCCGGTTGATGCCGTGATCTCGATCGAAGGCTCCTCGCTCACGACCGAGCCCGCCATCGCCCGCGGCTTCACCATCGAGCGCAGCTACTTCAAGCTCGATGGCGAGAAGATCGATCTTGCCAGCGCATCGGGCGGTCGTTCCCAGATCGGCCAGAACGAGCGCCTCGTCGCGGTGGTTACGATCAAGGGCACGGATGCCGGCGGCCGCGTGCTGCTGGTGGACCGCCTGCCTGCGGGCCTCGAGGTCGAGAACCCGCGCCTCGTCGACAGCGGAGACGTCAAGTCGCTCGCCTGGCTGAAGAGCGGCAAGTCGCCGAAGCACACCGAGTTCCGCGACGATCGCGTGGTGGCCGCGTTCGACTTCTTCGGCGACGGTGAGGGCGGCAACAGCGCGACAGCCGAGGCTGTCACGGCGAGCGTCGCCTACATCGTGCGGGCCGTGACGCCGGGCACGTTCGTCCACCCTGCGGCGAAGGTCGAGGACATGTACCGGCCCGAGCGCTTTGCGCGAACAGCCGCCGGCACGCTCGAGATCGGAGCCGCACGGTGAACGAGAGCGGCGAGAGCAAGTCCCGGATGAGGTCGTTCGCGATGAAGGTCTTTCGCCGGCACTGGCCGCTCGCCCGCCCTGGTGCGGCCTCGCCGTCCACTCAATCTGAAGGCTACCGGACGAGCGCAATCGCAACCGGTGGTCCCACGTCGGAGGGAGCGCCCTCCACGGGAGGGTACGGACGCCGCGGAAGATGGGGAGCCCCACGCCGCGGCGTCTTCCGGCTGGCAGCAGCCGGGGTGGTGCTGCTTGTCGTCGGTGCCGTCGCTGCGATTATAGCGGCGCGCTTGCCCAGCCCTCCGCTCGAGCGGGCCGATGCGGTCTCGGCCACGGTGCTCGATCGGACCGGGCGCCTCTTGCGCGCCTACACGACGCCGGATGGCCGCTGGCGACTGCCTGTGACGCTCTCGGACGTCGATCCTCGCTACGTCGAGATGCTGCTCGCCTACGAGGATCGTCGCTTCCATAGCCACATCGGTGTCGATGCGTGGGCGCTGGGCCGGGCGGCATGGCAGCTCGCCCGGAACGGTCGCATCGTCTCCGGCGCCTCGACGCTGACCATGCAGGTCGCGCGCCTGCTCGACGGGCCCGAGCCGCGCGGGATCACCACCAAGCTGCATCAGATGACGATAGCGTTGGCATTGGAGCAGCGCCTTTCGAAGCACGAGATCCTCGACTTGTATCTCCGTCTGGCGCCGTTTGGCGGCAACGTCGAGGGCGTGCGTGCGGCCTCCCTCGCCTATTTCGGCAAGGAGCCGGCACGCCTCTCGCTCGCCGAGCGGGCGCTGCTCGTCGCCATTCCGCAATCGCCGGAGGCACGTCGGCCGGACCGAGATGCCAAAGCCGCGCGTCGGGCGCGTGATCGGGTGCTGGCCCGTGCCGTCGCCGCCAAGTTGATTTCGGAAGCCGACGCCGCCGAGGCGCAACGCGAGAATGTACCGGCGCGGCGTCAGCTCTTTGCGAGGCTCGCCCCCCATCTCGCCGATGCCGAAGTCGTGCGGGCGCCGCGCCTCCCAGTCCATCGCCTGACCATCGACCGGGATCGGCAGGCTGTCCTCGAACGGCTTGTCACCGAGCACGCCCAGCGCCTTGGACCACGTCTGTCCGCAGCTTTGATCGCGGTCGACCACGAGACGAGCGAGGTGATCGCGCAAGTCGGCTCGTCCGGCTACCTGGACACCGATAGGCAAGGCGCCGTCGACATGACCACGGCGATCCGTTCGCCCGGCTCGACCTTGAAGCCGCTCGTCTACGGCCTCGCCTTCGAGCGTGGCATCGCGCACCCCGAAACACTGATCGAGGACCGCCCGGCCCGGTTCGGCCGCTATACGCCCTCGAATTTCGACGAGGATTTCCGGGGCACCGTCTCGATACGCGAGGCGCTGGCTCATTCTCTCAACATTCCCGCCGTGAAGGTGCTCGCCGAGGTCGGCCCGAAGCGTCTCGTCGGACGTATGAAGCGCACCGGCATCGAACCGCAACTGCCCGTCGGCGCCGAGCCGTCACTCGCCGTGGCGCTGGGCGGCGTCGGGCTGACGCTGAAGGATCTGGCACAGCTCTATGCGGCCATGGCACGCGGCGGCGATGCGGTGCCGTTGGTCCACACGATCGAAGAAGCGAGACAACGCCAGAAACAGGCCGGCGTTCGCCGACCGTCGATGCGTCTCCTCTCACCCGCTGCCGCCTGGTACGTCGGTGACATCCTGAAGGGCGCGCCGCCACCGGCCAACGCGCGCGGTGCGCGGATCGCCTTCAAAACGGGGACCTCCTACGGCTTCCGCGATGCCTGGGCGGTCGGCTTCGACGGCCGTCACACCATCGCCGTGTGGGTCGGGCGCCCAGACGCCACCTCGACGCCCGGCATGACCGGCCATGGGTCTGCGGCACCACTCCTGTTCGATGCGTTCGCCCGTATCGCCGACCGCACCACGCCGCTCTCCTCATCCCCGCCGCGAGGCGCCAGCCGCGTCCGCAATGCCGAGCTTCCGCCAACCTTGCGCCGCTTCATGGAGGCCGGGGCGAGCACCTCGGGCACGCCAACGGTTGCTATCGCCTTCCCACCGGACAAGGCGGAACTCGAGACGGACGCCGACGAGGCCGAGATCGTGCTCAAAGCCGAGGGCGGCGCACTCCCGCTCACCTGGGTCGTCGACGGCCTGCCGATCGAGACCACGGACGACGGTCGCAAAGCGCTGTGGACTCCTGCCGGCGCCGGCTTTGCCAAAATCTCCGTCATCGACGCCGAAGGCCGCGCCGACCGGGTGACAGTAAGGTTGCGTTGAGGCTCGCCACCTCTGCCGATCACGGCGGGCACGGCCTATGTCGAGTGGCGATCTTGCGAAACATGCCAAATCGCGAGCACGACAAGCTCGTCGTCATTGAAGGTATACTAGACGACGCGACGCGTCCGGGGAATCCAGCTTGCTGCCCCCCTCACCTTCCCAGCGGTAGCGCGCCCGTGTGCTTCACCTGCCCCAGCGCGAAGCTGGATTCGATGTTGGCGATTCCGGCGACACGGGTCAGGCGGCCCTTCACGAAGCGCTCGTAGTCGGCGAGGTCGCTTGCGACCACGCGCAGCAGATAATCGCGCGGCCCCGTCATCAGGTAACATTCAAGCACTTCGGGCCAGCTCCGAATCGCCTCCTCGAAGGCCCGCATAGCCTCCTCGGATTGGCGCTCCAGTTTGATCGAGACGAAGACGCTGACGGGTAATCCGACCTTCTTTTGGTCCAACAACGCCGCATATCCACGAATGACCCCCGCCGCCTCGAGCAGGCGGAGGCGTCTGAGGCACGGGCTCACCGTCAGGCCCACCCGCTCGGCGAGTTCAGTCGCCGTCAGTCGTCCATTTTCCTGGAGGGCCGCCAGCATACGACGGTCGATGTCGTCCACGGGCATGATTGGCATTGTCATGACGTGAAGGTTCTCCAGGCGCTAAAGAATGCCAATTCTAACGGGGATGTTGGCGAAGTTCAGCAGGAATTGCCGCCGCATTCGCGCTATTTTCTGGCTGCACCGAGGGCGACCACCTTCTTCCGGGGTGCCAGGAGCCGCCGCATGACCCAACCAGCCCCATCGTCCCTTCTTCCCGTCTCTGTCGACGACGTGCGGGCCGCAGCGGCCTTGCTCGAGGGCCACGTCCTCAATACCGACTTCGACCCGAGCCGCACTCTCTCGGAGATGCTGGGCTGCCAGGTTTGGCTGAAGTTCGAGAACCTGCAGTTCACGGCCTCGTTCAAGGAGCGCGGTGCCCTCAACCGGCTGTCGGCGCTGACCGAGGCGGAGCGCAAGCGCGGCGTGATTGCCATGTCGGCCGGCAACCATGCGCAGGGCGTGGCCTACCACGCGCGCCGCCTCGGCATCCCCGCGACCATTGTGATGCCGATCGGCACACCGATGGTGAAGGTCGAGAACACGCGGCGCCACGGTGCCACCGTCAATGTTGAAGGCGCAACGCTCGAGGATGCCGCCGCCTTCGCGCGGGCCTATGGCGCCGAGCACGGGCTGCTTTTCGTCCACCCCTACGACGACCCCCTCGTCATTGCCGGCCAGGGCACCATCGCCCTCGAGATGCTGGCCGCCGTGCCGGATCTGGACACCCTCGTCATTCCCATCGGCGGCGGCGGTCTCATCAGCGGCATGGCGATTGCAGCCAAGCACCTCAAGCCGTCGATCCGAATCGTTGGCGTACAGGCCGAGCTCTATCCCTCGATGTACAACGCCGTCAAAACCACCAGCCTGCCGATGCGTGGTGACACGCTCGCCGAGGGTATCGCGGTCAAGTCTCCGGGCCGCCTGACGGGCGAAATCGTCCGCGCTCTCGTCGATGACATCGTGCTGGTCAGCGAGGTGCATCTCGAGCACGCGGTCAGCCTGCTCATCAACATCGAAAAGACCGTCGTAGAAGGTGCCGGCGCCGCGGGACTGGCCGCGCTGATCGCCAGGCCTGAGCTGTTCCGCGACCAGACGGTCGGCCTCGTTCTCTGCGGCGGCAATATTGACACCCGGCTCCTCGCCTCCGTCCTGACACGCGAGCTCGCCCGCGAGGGCCGCCTCTCGCAACTCGCCATCGATCTCGTCGATCAGCCCGGCCAGCTCGCAAAGGTCGCGAACCTGCTCGGCGAGGCCGGCGCCAACATTGTCGAGGTCTATCACCAGCGGGTCTTCTCGGACCTGCCCGCCAAGGGAGCGCTGCTCGAGGTGGTCATCGAAACGCGCGACCGCAGTCATCTCAACGACACCGTGGCCCGTCTCAGGGCCGCCGGCCTCGAGGTCGAGGTCGTCAGTAATCCAGGAGGAGCACGCTGATGGAAGGCTCTCGCATGATTCCGGCCGGCGCTGCCGTCGACCCCGCCACCCTCGCCATGCTGACCGAACTCGAGCGCAAGGTGCTGTGGCTCTCCACCTACATGATCCACCACGCCAACCACGAGATCGATCGCGGCGATGGCTTGAAGGTCGGCGGTCACCAGGCGTCGTCCGCATCACTCGCGACTCTGATGACGGCGCTCTATTTCCACGTCCTGCGCCCGGAGGACCGCATCGCGGTGAAGCCACACGCGAGCCCGGTATTCCATGCCATCCAGTACCTCCTCGGCAATCAGACCGCCGACAAGATGCAGAACTTCCGCGGCTTCGGCGGCGTGCAGTCCTACCCGTCTCGCACCAAGGACAAGGCCGACGTCGACTTCTCGACCGGCTCGGTCGGCCTTGGCGTCGCGGCGACGGGTTTCGCGAGCCTCGTCCAGGATTACATTCACGCCAAAAGCTGGCGCTCCTCGGAGTGGCCGAAGGGCCGTCTCGTCGCGCTGATGGGCGATGCCGAGATCGATGAGGGCAACATCCATGAGGCGCTGCTCGAATACTGGAAGCACGGCCTCAAGAACTGCTGGTGGGTGGTCGACTACAACCGCCAGAGCCTCGACAGTGTCGTTTCCGACCAGCTCTTCATGAAGGTCGCCGGGCTGTTCGAGAACCTCGGCTGGAAAGTCATTCTGATCAAGTACGGCAAGTTGCTCCAGGCGGTCTTCGAGGAGCCCGGCGGCGAGCGCCTGCGCAAGTGGATCGATGATTGTCCCAACCAGCTCTACTCAGCGCTCGTCTTCGAGAAGGGCTGGCGCCGGCAGCTCGAGGCTGATCTGGCGGGCGAAACGGACACGCTGGCTCTGATCGCCAAGCGCAACGACGACGAGCTCGCCCGCCTGATGACCAATCTCGGCGGCCACGATATGGAGACCATTCTCGAGGCCTTCGCATCGGCGCCCGATGACCAACCGGTCTGCTTCATCAGCTATACGATCAAGGGTTTCGGTCTCCCCTTCGCCGGCCACAAGGACAACCACGCCGGCCTGATGAACAAGACGCAGATGCAGGCGTTCCGTGGCCAGCAAGGCGTCAACCAGGGCGAGGAGTGGGACAAACTCGCAGGGCTCAAGCTGCCGCGCGAAGAGGTCGAGCGGTTCCTCTCCGAGGTGCCCTTCAACCGTAAAGGCAAGCGCACGCTCAACGCCGACCGCATTCCCGTGCCACCGATGCCGGTGCTGGAGACCAAGGGCAAGGCAACGACGCAAGCCGGTTTCGGCCGCATCCTCGACGAGATCGCGCGGAAGGGCGGCCCTCTCGCCGACCGAATCCTCACGACCTCGGCTGACGTCACAGTCTCGACGAACCTGGGACCGTGGGTGAACCGGCGCGGGCTCTTCTCGATAGAGAGCAAGGAGGACGTGTTCAAGCAGCGCGGCCTCATGAGCCCGCAGCGCTGGGAAATGGCGCCCACTGGCCAGCATATCGAGCTCGGCATCGCCGAGATGAACCTGTTTCTGCTGCTCGCCGCCGCGGGCCTCTCGCATGCCCATTACGGCGAGCGGATCATTCCAATCGGCACACTTTACGATCCGTTTATCTGTCGCGGCCTCGATGCGCTCAACTACGCCTGCTACCAGGATGCCCGCTTCATGGTGGTCGCGACCCCTTCGGGCTTGACCCTGGCGCCGGAGGGGGGCGCCCATCAGTCGATCTCGACGCCGCTCATCGGCATCGCGCAGGACGGGCTGGCCTCGTTCGAGCCGGCCTACGTCGACGAGCTTTCCGCGATCATGGGCTGGTCGTTCGAATACATGCAGCGCGAAGGCCCCGAGGAGGGCAAGACGGGCTGGCACCGTGAGGAGAAGGGCGGCTCGGTTTACCTGCGCCTGTCGACGCGCCCCATCGAGCAGATCCCTCGCCAGATGACGCCTGAACTTCACGAGAACATCATCGCGGGCGGCTACTGGCTGAGGCGGCCTGAGCCAGCAACCCAGCTCGCGATCGTCTATATGGGCGCTCTTGCACCGGAGGCGATCGAGGCCGCAGCCCTCCTCTCGGAGAACCGGGGCGGCGTCGGCGTTCTCGCCGTCACCTCGGCCGACCGTCTCACCGCCGGCTGGCACGGCGCCGAGCGCGCGCGCGAGCGGGGCGACACCACGGCACGGGCCCACATCGAGACGCTGCTCGCGGCTCTCCCCCGCGATGCCGGCATCATCACGCTTTGCGACGGTCACCCGGAGACACTCTCCTGGATCGGCGGCGTCGCCGGCCATCGCGTCCGGGCGCTGGGCGTCGAGCATTTCGGCCAGTCTGGCTCCATCTCCGAGCTTTATGCGCACTATGGCCTCGACGCGGCAGCCGTCTTGCGAGCGGCAGAAGCACTGACCGGACGTCCCACCCGCTATCGCCGTGAGAGGTAGTCGAAATTGCGTTGCCCGGCTTAACTGCGACTTAAGCCGGGCATCCTAGGTTACCGCAAATCGGGCCCGACCCAATGGGTGGTGACTGCCTGAGAGCCGACAAGATGCAACCAAGGAAAGACCCCGGTGGCGCTACGTTCTCCGCGTATCCAGGCGCTGTCATCGACGCTCAAGCGAGCAGCTTCCGAGGCAGATCCAACAGATCGCCCGGCGGTGGTGCCTCAGCTGAAGGCATCCCGTCCGCGCGATCAGGTGTTCCAGGAGAGGCTTCGCCGAACCGCCGCGCAGCGCGCCGAGGGTAAAGCTGTCGCCGAGAGCACAGATTGCAAGCGCCGCTCGCGCCGGAAGGCCACGACCTTGCCCGGCCTGATGACGTTCAAGACGATGCGGCTGCAGGTTCAATGCACCATCGCCGACATGTCGGGGAGTGGCGCACGCCTGGTCCTTCCCGCTGGCACTGCCCGAACGTATGGCGATCTCGAGCACCTGCCAACAAACCTCACCCTGGTGATGCGCGTCGATCGCATGCAAGTCGACTGCGAGATCGCATGGCGGCGTCCCGGCAGTCTGGGCGTGCGCTTTCTCGGCCCGCCGAAACCGCTCGACACGGCGGCGCGCTGACACGCCGCTGACCGCGCACCCTTGATTGGGGTCGACCGTTCGTCGCTGCAGCACTACGCTGCATCGCTTGGGGCCGCGCTATCTGCGCAGCGCTTCGCGAGTTGCGTCGAACGGGAGACCACCATGCACGCTATCGATCGGGAGGCCGCCACCCAGCGCCTCATGCGTTTTCTCGCTGTCGAGGGCGTCACGGGCGAGGAGCGCGCCATCGGGCAAGAGATCGCCGCGGCGCTCAAGGAAGCCGGCGTTTCCCAGCGTGCCATTCGCTTCGACAAAGCCAACAAGCAAATTCCGTTGCCGACCGAGACGGGCAACTTGATCGTCGACATTCCCGGACGCGGTGCGTTGCGCAATGCGCCACGCGTGATGTTCATGACGCACATGGACACCGTGCCGCTGTGCGCCGGCGCGAAGCCCGTGCGGAAGGGCCGCAAAATCGTCAATGGCGCGCACGCAGCGCTGGGCGGCGACAATCGCACGGGATGTGCGGTGCTCACGACGCTCGCTGCCGAGTTGTCTGCGTCGAAGGCTGCGCACCCGCCACTGACGCTGCTCTTCACGGTGCGCGAGGAGAGCGGTCTCTGGGGCGCGCGCTTCGTCGAGATGGACATGCTTGGCGCACCGAAGTTGGCGTTCAACTTTGACGGCCGCTACGCCAATGCCGTGACCATCGGCGCCGTCGGTGCCGATCGCTGGGAGGTCGAGATCACGGGCCGTGCGAGCCACGCCGGTGGTGCGCCCGAGCGCGGCATCTCCGCGACGATGATCCTCGCCGAGGCGTTGGCCGACGTGCGCAAGGGCGGCTGGTTCGGCAAAGTCGTCAAGGGCGAGCGCATCGGCACCTCCAACATCGGCCCCGTGATGGGCGCCGATGGTGGCCCCGCGGGCCAAGCGACAAACGTCGTCACCGACTACGTCAAGGCGCGCGGCGAGAGCCGCAGCCACGATGCTAAGTTCTTCAAGGAGATCACGGCCGCCTACAAGCAGGCCTTCGCCGACGCCGCCGAGCGCGTCACCAACAGCGAGGGCAAGGCCGGCAAGGTCAAGTTCACAGCCCACACCGATTACCATCCCTTCCGCATGAAGGAGACGTTGCCGGTCGTGAAGCGCGCCATCGAGGGCGCCACCGCCACCGGCCTCGAGCCCGATGTCCGCGCGGCCAACGGCGGTCTCGATGCCAACTGGCTCGTCCGCCACGGCATCCCGACGGTCACCTTCGGTGCCGGTCAGGTCGATCCGCACACCGTCGACGAATGGGTCGACCTCGACGAGTTCGACAAGGCCTGCCGTCTCGCGTTCACGCTGGCGACGATGGAGTGAGGCGACATCGGGCGGCGCCGGTATCCGCGCCGTCCGCTATTGCGCGCAACGCACGAAATCGAACTCCAGGAGATCGTCGTAGGGGCTCCCCGGCCGGCACGAGGACGGGTCGAGCCCGCGCACTGTGCCCCTCAGGATCACGCGCCGCTCGCCTTCGAGTTCGCCCGAGACGCGGTACTCGCGCACCCCGCACCGCTCCGAGAACCGCCGAGCGACGCCCTCGTAGCGATCGCCGACGCGCTCCCCGTTGAAGAGGAGCGTTCCCTCGCGGATGCCCATCTCGGCGAGCGACGGCCGCGGAGCGACATAACGGAACGACCGCTTGCGTCCATCCGCCAGGAGCTGCATCTCGCTGCCGTTGTGCGTCCAGATCGTACCTTTCGTGCACGTGGGTAGTGGCTGTGTCGATGGCGCGAGCGGCGGCGTGGGCGCCGGGCTGCCGACTGCGGCCTTGCGCACACCATCGAGCCGGATGCGGGCCATGTCGCCATAGAAGCTGTTCCCGAAGCGGCGTATGAACGCTTCCAGCACGGCGATGTCCGAGCTGTCGCGAACGTGCGGCCACGCGTCGGCTGCCGCGACCTCGACGGACGCCAAAGGGGCCGGCTCGGTGGAGGCCCCTTTCGGCGGTGCTGCCGGCGTCGCGCCCCCCGCTCGGAGCACGACTGGGCCGAGCAACGACGTATGCTCCCACGGCACCTGCTTGCCGCCCGTTGACGCGACCACCTCGCCCCGCACCGCCGCGAGCGACGTGAGGACGTCCCGACCTGGTGCCTCCAAGTGGCGCAGGAGCGCGGCCGTATAGGGCGAGTTCCGGCCTGACCCGTCGAGTGCCACGTTGCCCGGTTGCGTCGAGAAGCTGATCAGGCTGCCAAGCCCGGTTTTCACCTCCGCCAGCCCCTGCCCGACCGACTGGCTTCGCGTTCCCATGGTTCGGGCGAGGTTCCGCGCCAACGGGTTGTCCCGGCACGCGTCGAGGAGCACGAGGCTCGTTTTCGCCCGGCGCTCCATGCGCGTCAGGATAAGATTGAGTGACAGGCTCTCAAAATCGATGTCGCCTTCCGAGGCGAGCCGCGCGTCGATCGGCACGAGATGGTTCTGTCCGGCGACTTGCACCCCGTGCCCGGCGTAGAAGAAGAGGGCGAGCGTGGCGCCTTCGAGCTGCTGGTCGAACTCGCGGATGAGACGCTCCATCTGGCGCTTCTCGAGATCGAGCCCCTCGAGCACCTGGAACCCGAGACGACGGAGCGTCCCGCTCATATCGAGCGCGTCATTGCGCGGGTTGGGGAGTTGCGCCGTCTCGCGATAGGCGCCGTTTCCGATGACGAGCGCCACGCGCTTGTCCTGCGCCAGCGCCCGCGGCCCGCCAATAGCGGCCAGTACCAGAACGAGACCCGTCAAAAAAACACGCAGCATCGCAGCGTCCCCCACCCCTCATCGCCGAGTGATCTCATGTGGCGTAGGCGCGGGCAACGGGTTCATTGCTCACCACGGAGATAAGCTCGCAGCGTGGGCGTGGACGCCAGTGGTGGGCCCGGAGGGACTCGAACCCCCAACCAAGCGGTTATGAGCCAATGGACATAGCGACATCAGTGGCGTACAAGCAACGGAGGGCGCGCACTTCAAGTTCGCAAATTCAATCACTTAGTGTCGCGGTGTTGTAAATAGGTGTCGCGGAGTGTTTCCCGCAGGCGCCAAAAAAAGTACAACAAAAGTACAACAAAACTTTCTTGTTGTATCTCGCCTGCGCTTGGTGTTGCGCGCTGTTGCCGGCCACTCGGGGGAAGTCGCTATGCTCACGGATCAGCAGCTGAAGGCTGCCATTCTCAAGGCGAAGGCCGAAGTACGAGACATCGCCATCAAGGACACCGGGAAGACGCGCGGGCTCGAATTCCGCGCCTCATATGCTGGGACGGCCAGCTTCGCCTTCACGTACACCAAGGACGGCAAGCGGAAGCGCTTCAACCTCGGACGCTACCGGCCCGGCTTTGGGCTCAGTGAGGCACGGCAAGAAGCCGAGCGGCTCCGCATCCGCCTCCGAGATGGCGTCGATCCGGTCCTCGAAAGAGATGGAGCGCTCGCCGCACAGCGGCAGGCGGAAGCCGAGCGGAAAGCTCGTGAGGAAGCCGAGCGGAGCCGTGTTACGCTCGATCAGCTCGCCGACGAGTACTTCGCCGGAACCGATCAACGCGATGTCTACCGGATGAAGTACCGGCTGAACCTTGCTCCCTCCCTCGGCAAGGTGATCGCTTCCGAGATCCGCCGCAGCGATATTCAGCGAGTTGTAGACGCGGTGAAGTCGCGCGGCGCCAACGTCGAGGCGCACCGCGTGTTCGAGCTTATCCGTGCCATGCTGCGGTGGGGCATCCCACGCGACTACGTGAAAAGCGAGCCCTGGAAGGGCGTGACGTTGCCGAAGGGCTCCGAACCGAGAGAACGGGTTCTGACCTCAGCCGAGGTTCGATGGCTCTGGACAGCGACCGAGCAATGGCACGGCGACCTCAACAGCCAGCGGATCGTGCGCCTGGC
>LNDR01000413.1 GCA_001464755.1 Rhizobiales bacterium Ga0077524 | reverse complement strand
GCCAACACGGAGCTGCTCTTCTGGCTTGTCTCCGGGCAGGTGCTCATCATGGTCATCGTCGGCGGCTCCGGCACGTTGATCGGCCCTATCCTAGGCGCCACCTTCTTCCTCACGCTCGAGCACCAGCTTTCCTCCTACACCGAGGCGTGGGCGCTGTTCTTCGGGCTCACCTTCATCGGCTTCGTGCTGTTTGCCCCCGAAGGCATCTGGGGGCTCGCCAAACGCTACCTCGGCCGGCGCACGTCCGAGGAGATCGAGCTGGCGCCGGCAGCCATCACGAAAACGGAGGCAAAGCCGCATGGCTGAGCCGGACACGATCCAAACAGCGAGCGTCGTCCAGCCGAGACCGCCGCTCATCGACGTCGAGGGCCTCACGAAGCGCTACGGCGCCCTCGTCGCGGTCGACAACGTCTCCATGCAGGTTGCCGAAGGCGAGGTGCGCGCCGTCATCGGCCCCAACGGTGCAGGCAAGACGACCCTCTTCCATCTCGTGACCGGCGTCGTCCCCACCACCTCGGGTACTGTCCGTTTTGACGGCGAGACGATCACCGGCCTGCCGGCGCATACCATCTGTCAGCGCGGCCTCTCCCGCACGTTCCAGCTCACGTCCCTGTTCCCCGAGATGACCGCGCGCGAGAATGCCATGCTCGCCGCGCAAGCGCGCCATCCCCGCCACTGGTTGCCCTTCGGCGGAAAGCCGGTCTTCGAGCATGCCCGCGCTACCGGCGACAAGGCGCTCGAGCAGCTCGGCCTGACCCACGTCGCCAACAGGCCCGCCGGGCTCCTCAGCCACGGCGACCAGCGCCTCCTGGAAGTGGCGATGGCGATGGCCCAGGAGCCGAAGGTGCTGCTCCTGGACGAGCCGACGCAAGGCCTCTCCGTCGAGGAAACGGCCGAGGCCGTTGATACGCTCGCCCGCTTTCTCGAGAGCGCCCGCATCACCGTGCTGCTCGTCGAGCACGACATGGAGGTCGTCTTTCGGCTGGCTCACAAGATCACGGTTCTGCACCGGGGTGGCGTCATCGCCGACGGCTCCCCTGAGGCGGTGAAGGCAGATGCCCGCGTGCAGGAAGCCTATCTCGGAGGCATGGAGTGAGCACACTCAGTCTTCCCGGGCAGCTACGAGCTGGGGACACACGGCCATGCTGAGCATCCGCGGCCTCAATACCCACTACGGTTCGAGCCACATCCTGCAGGGTGTCGATCTCGCGCTCCCGCGAGGCACCACGGCCGCCGTTCTAGGCCGTAACGGCGTGGGCAAGTCCACCACCGTCAAGTCGATCATGGGTCTCGTATCGCCGAGTGGCGGTGCCATCGCCCTCGACGGCATCGAGATCGCCGGCTGGCAACCGCATCGCGTCGCCCGGGCGGGCGTCGCCTACGTTCCCGAAGGCCGGCTGATATTCCCGGATCTCACCGTCATCGAGAACATCCTGGTGGCTGAGCGCACTCCCGCCCGCGACTGGCCGATCTCACGCCTTCTCGAGCTGTTTCCGTCCCTCCAGGCTCGCCGCACCAACAAGGGCTCCCAGCTCTCGGGTGGCGAGCAGCAAATGCTGGCGATCGCTCGTGCGCTCGTCAGCGATCCGAAGCTGCTGCTTCTCGACGAGCCGAGCCAGGGCCTCGCCCCGCTCGTCGTGCGTGAACTTGCCCGCATCATCCGGCTGCTACGCGACGCAGGCGTCACAATTCTCCTGATCGAGCAGAACATGAAGCTCGCCGAGGCCGTGGCCGACGAGTTGCACATCATGGTGAAGGGCCGCATCGTCTACTCTGCGGACCCCCATCGCTTCCGCGCGGAGGAAGAACAGGTCCGGACCCGGTACCTGACCGTCTGAACAAGCGTTTCTCGCGTTTTCCACAACGCTTGCTCAACCTCCAGCCCTTGTTGATAACGCTTTCACGACACTCCGTAGTCTGCGTTGCTCAAAAACTACAGCCAACAATCAGCATCCATGGTGATTCGCTCATGGGCGTTCGGGGTGGTTTGGAGTAACGTGATGAGCACACTGAGCTGGTTGTTCCCCTCGCGCCGTCACGCACCGTCGCCTGTCGATGGTGCATCGGTTCTCGATCGTCTCGAGGCTCGCTTGGGAGGGCCCCTACGGGGCGACGCCCGCGTCATCCTCGCGAGCCAGATCGAGGTCGCCGTCCAGCGCATTCGCGCTTCCCAATCCTTGTCCACAGCAGCCCTTATCGCTCAGCGCGAGAGTTCCCGCATCGCTGCCATGCTGCCTCGGTCCTTCGGGATGGCCATTGGAACAATCCTGGCCGACGAGTTGGTTCGCGGGCACGGGCATTCCCACGCCCAGCGCAATTAGCCTCACAGCAGGCGTGGTCGATAGTCTTCGGCCGGACGATGGTTCGCCTTCGCCGGTCTGCTATGTCGGTGCGGCAAGTAGA
This sequence comes from Rhizobiales bacterium Ga0077524, assembly GCA_001464755.1. GTDB lineage: Bacteria > Pseudomonadota > Alphaproteobacteria > Rhizobiales > Hyphomicrobiaceae. The sequence continues at coordinate 61,391 of LNDR01000413.1, read as the reverse complement.
CAAAAACCGGTGTAGACTCTCTCCCAGCGGTGGACATAAAGCGCAGGGAGAACCAGCCATGGCCTTCGAGCGACTCAAGACCGAGATCGGGATCCTGCTGACCGAAATGCAGAACGAACCTCAGGACACGAACGAACTCGCATTGCAGATCCACGCCAAGCTTCTGGAACTCAAGGCGTTTGGCTTGCCGCTACCGGCCGATCTGGTGGCATTGGACGAGGCACTTCAGGCCGAAGCCGAGAACGAGCGCATGTCGTTGCGCTGAATGACGCTTGCGCCATTGCGGATCGGAAACGACCCACCCCCACGGGAGACGGCCGCATAAGCCTCTCGGAAGGGGCGGCCCCTTCAGACTGCGTCCAAGCCATTGCCGCTGACCGTTTCGCGTGGATATGGATAACGACGAGAGGCCTCGCGACGGGCTCGACCTTGACAATCCGTCAACATTCTTTCACGAGCAAGTGCATACAGCACTGAAATAAATTGCAATTCGTCGACACTCCGGCGCAGAACGGCGGCGGTTGCTGGCGGCAGCGTGTTCCACTATTGTTCCGCTTGCAACCCGCAGTCGGGAGAACCTGAATGGATATCGAGGCCGAGCTGAAGCAGTTGAGGCGTCGCGTGGACGACCTGGAAGTCGTCGTGAACGACCTCGCCGGACAGGTTCGTGCGGTGCATCCCGAGCTCGTCGCCCTGAAGAGCGAAGCGACGCGACGCTTCGATGTGGCAGACGGCCAGATGGCGCGCATCGTGCATCGGCTCGACAACGTCACCACCCAGGTCTGGAGCTTGCGCGACGATCTGCCATTGCTGATCCGGCGCGCCTTCGACGATCGCGACCGCAGGACCGCGAGTAATGACGATTGATCCACGCGTCACACGCGGGACGATGCAACGGATCGAGCCACGGCTGCAGCGACGAGACCGAGGGGAGACCGCGATTGACTACGATCCAGCGACCGGCGGCTTGCGCGCCGCATAAAGCGCGCCGGGGCCGCTCGACCCTTCCTTGCGTATCGATTCTCGTCTCGCTCGGAGCTTTCGGCATGGCGTCACCGGCAACCGCCCAGGAAAGTCCATCGCGTACTGGCCAGCCGAGCCCGCATACAGCTAGCCCAACCGACCGCGTGGCCCCCGCGATCGATGAGAAGGTCACAGACGAGACGGCCATGAGGCTTTTCCTCGACCGCCTCATGCTGGCCGAATCAGGCGGCCGGGACGACGCGCGCAACCCTCGGTCAACGGCTCTCGGTCCCTTTCAATTCATCGAAAGCACATTCATCGAGGTCGCTCGCCGACATTTTCACACCGAGACGAGCAATCTCTCACCGGCGCAGGTGCTCCAATTGCGCACAAACCGGCAGTTCGCCCGACGCGCCGCCGAGGCCTTCACCCGCGACAATGCCGCCCACCTCGCAGTCGCCGGTCTCGAGCCGACTTTCGCCAATCTCAGGTTGGCGTTTCTTGTCGGACCGGGAGGCGCGGTCAGGGTTCTCAAGGCCGATCCTGCCTCGCGGGCGGCGACCGTGCTCGGTGCCCAGGTCATCAAAGCCAATCCTTTCATGATCGGCATGACGACAGCCGACTTGGCTCGTTGGTCCAACAGAAATCTCTCCGCCGCCACTCTCGGGACGGCGCGCCTCGCCGCCGATACGAGCCGCATCGCCGGATCGCGCAAAGCCGCCTCGCGCCCGTCGATCGCAGTGCGCTGCAACCGAGGCCTCGTCAGTTGCCGCCGCTGGGTCGCTCTCGCCACCAGACGGGTGACACGGCACGCGGGTGGCACTGGAGGTCGCCGCTCGTCTCGGTAAGGCACAGGCCGCCGCTCGCCACCGTTTGACGTCCGCCGCCATAGCCGGTACCTGAGGCTTGCGCACCCAATCGGGGCCAGCCGGGGGCATTGCCGATGCTCACTACGTCGAGAAGGTCCACGCGCGCGATCGCCGCGACGCTGCTCGTGATGACTGTTTCGGCCGCGGATCACGTCCGCGCCGAGACGTGCTCTCGTGACGCCATACGGCGCGTGATCGACGAGGCCGGCGCCCGCCTCCGCGTCATCACCAGTGAGACGCAGCCGCGGATCATCGCAAGCCTCCGCAAACTCAAGGAGCAGCGCGGATGGACGGGCCCCGACGGGGACGACAAGGCAGCAGGCTATCTGTCCGACGAGCGGACAGTCGAACTCGATAGAAAATCCACCACGCTGCTCGCCCAGATCGACGAGCTTGGCGAAGCCGCCGCCAGGGCCGAGCCCGATTGCTCACGCTTGGCCGAGCTCGAGGCGGCATCGCTCGAGCTTCAGGCGACCGTGAAGGCCAAGGCCCAGTACCTCCTCGCGCGTCTCGAGCAGGCAGCAGATCTGCCCTCTCCACCAGCGACGGCTCAGGCCTCATCTCCTCCACGATCGCCGGTCGCAACAGCACCTGAGGCCCCTGCCGAGCCTGCGCCGCCGACGTCCACGGCTAGTCCACCGTCCTCCGCGGTCACGAGAAGCCCACCGCCAAAAATAGAGCCCCCCCTGCGTCGGGCGGATGCGGCGCCGGCAAATTCGGCTGCCAAACAACTGGCGCCCGCCGCGCCGGCAGTTCCCCCCGTGCCGAGGGCGAGGCCTGCGCCCGCGACCGGCTGGAGCACGGAGACCACCGGTAGCGCGGCTCCATCACCTGCCCTTCCTTCGCCTGTCCCGGAGCCGGTGCCCCAAGGTCTGCCACCGTTGCCCCAGGAGCCCGTGAATGGCTTCTCGCGGGACGAGATCCGCGAAGCAAGTCGCGGCTTCTTCGGAACGATCTCCGGCGGCCTCGCGAGCGTCATGGAGCATGCCTTCTCGACACTCGGCACACCGAGCGGCTACGTCCTCGGCAACGAGGGCGGCGGCGCCTTCATCGCAGGGCTGCGCTACGGCAGGGGCACGCTCTTCCAGCGCGATGGCGCCAGACGCGAGGTCTATTGGCACGGCCCGTCGATTGGCTACGACTTCGGCGCGTCAGGTGCGAAGACGATGTTTCTCGTCTACAACATGAAGAACGACATCGACATTTTTACTGGCTTCTCGGGGGTCGAGGGCTCCGCCTACCTCGTCGGCGGCGTCGGCATGACGGTGCTGACCGACGGCAAGATCGTCATGGCGCCGATCCGCTCGGGCCTCGGCGTCCGGCTGGGAGCCAACATCGGCTACATCCGCTTCACCGCCCGCCCGACCTGGAACCCGTTTTAGAGGCTCCTTCCGCCGCACCGACAGCACCGACACCGCCGCACCGACACCGGCGATCGCAGCGTCGGTGCAGGCGGGCCATCCGCCCGCTCAGCCTGTCCACAAGGCCCAGGTGCCGTTCACACCGCGGATGCTCACCTGATAGACGAGCCACGCTGCCGCCGCGACCATCAGCGGCATGATGAAAACGTGCGTCGCCCAAAGCGTTCCCTTGAGCCATCTGCGCGCGGTCACCACCGGGTTCATCCGCATGATCGAGATGATGATCATGAGGCTGACCATCATGTAGTTGAAGACGAAGATCCGGTCGGAGACGGTCGCCGTGTCGGAATCGATCTTCGGCAGCGAGAGATAGAGCGCCACCGCCGAGAGCAGCGCCGTCACCTGGATCGTAACGATCGCCTCGAAATGTGAGATCGGAATGAAGATCGACAGGTAGGCGACGACGAGGATGAAGGCGAGCGGCACCACCACCCTCAGATAATAGTCGGTCGTCTGCCGCTTCATGAGCCACACGAAGCTCGCCTTGTAGAACGGCACGACGCTCGGCTCGTACGTATAGGCATCGATCAGCGGAATGAAGTCCTCATCGTAGCCCGCGTACTGGACTTTCTGGTCCCAGCCATCCGTCGCCACTTGCTTGTCACGAAGCTTGGCAGGAGGAGGTTGCACGATGAAGGGCGCATCCCCGCGCTTCGGCTGGATGTCGATCGAGAAGCGCTGCGTGTCGAACGGATAGCTCTCCAGCTCCGGCTCGAAGACGAAGCGGCCCGTGACCTTGTAGACCTTCATCGCGTTCGGATAGGTGTTGCTCGGTCCCCCGTCGTGGAGGCGCTCGATGGAGACTTGGCGGCCGTTGGTTCGCGGATCGACGTAGCCGTTCGTGAATTCGATCTGCTCGATCGAGCTTGCCGCACCATTGCGCATCGAAAGATAGAACTCGGCGAAAAAGGTCTTCTCGTTGTCCTCGACGTGATGCGCGCGAACCAGATCGATATCGAGATACAGCGTCTCGATCTTGCGCAGCGAACCATCACGCACGCGAATGAACTGAACCGGCGCGAGCTGAGTCCGGCCCAGACCACGGGGCAGAATCACTACGAATGGCGTCCGCGATGCCGCGCGCGTAACCGGATGAAACGACCAGTTGTCGAACCGTCCTTTGAACGCCCCCTGTCCGGTTGCATACGACGACTTGATCTCGTCCGTGACCAGACGCCTGAGGCTGACGAGATCGCTATTGGCCTTCGCAGGAGCAGCAACGGCCGCGATCATCGCAATCATGTCGGACGCGATCGAGCCGACCCCGACGGCACGCATATTGGCGCTCGCCATGGGGTCCGACTCTCCCGCGGGGCGTGCCTCGCACGTCCCCTTCGACCAACCCGGCGCCTCGGGCACCTTGGCGCCTTCGAAGATCCAGCGCTCCGCAGGGTCCTTGGCCATGATCTTTCGCAGCCGGTCGTTATCGGCCTCGGGAAGACGGTCCCAGGCGAGCTGGTAGAAGGCATTGGGATAGTTATCCGTCAGCTCCTTCGGCAACATCTCGATGCGCCCGCTCACGAACACCGAGGGCGTCACGCTCGCCTTGATCATCTCGCCGAGGAAGGCCGTGGCCCGTTCGCCGCCAAAGCCGAGAACGAGGACGTCGGGCCGTTTCTCCGCGAGGTCCGCCACAGCTGCCCCCATGCCTGCGGCATCGAAGGCGCCGTTCTGCTCAGCCAAACGGTGATCGGCGACCAACGGACGATCGCCGAGAGCACGCTTCAATCCATCGCCCAGCGCGCGACTTAAGACCGTCTCCGACGACCCGACGAACGCTGCCCGCTCGAAGCCCATGTGGCGTACGAACTCCACCATGACGGGAATGCGCTCGTCGTCCTGGGTCGATTGCGTCGTGAATACGTGTGGGTACCCGGAAATGATGCTGTCGACCGAAATGCTCGAGAGGAACGGAATTCGACGGTCACCTATTTCTTTCCCGAGCGCGTCGAACACGGCTTTGGCCCTGTCGGACCCGGACAGCCCCACCATCGCAAGCATCTCGGGATCATCGAGCGCCCAGCGCACGTTGGCCACGGCGCGCTCCGGGTCGCGACCGTCGTCCAGGATACGCACCTGCAGCGGACGTCCGGCGATACCGCCAGCCTCGTTGATGCGGGCCTCCTCGGCCTTCGCCATGGCCGTGACGGCAGCGACGTCACCCGGATCGTAGCAGCGATCCGTGCGCGAGCTCACAAAGACCCCAATTCGCAGAGGCGGCGCCGCAGCTTCTGCTCGCCCGGCAATCTGCGCTCTAGCGGCCGGTGTTGCGGCAATGGCGAGCGCCATGACCAAGGCGATTGCCACGAGCAGCCCGCGAGCTGCCAAGAAACGCGCAAGCCGACCCCGACCAAGCCTCGGCATTGTAACGGCCAGCATTTCGTACTCCCCCGAACACGGACAACGCCCCGATCCCGCAGCTCAGTCTACGCCACTCGATGGGTCGCACAAAACGGCAGATAGCGATGCAGGCAGAGCCCGATATCCCCCAATTGCGGCAGGCTTGGCACGCGGGCGGGGATGCGCCTAGTGTGGCCCCACAACGCCAAGCTGAAGACGCCCCCCAACTTCGAGGATCGCCTCCATGGCCCAGACCGTCGCCCGCCTCCTGGCGGAAAGCCTCAAAGCGCACGACGTCGATATCGTCTACTGCGTGCCAGGCGAAAGCTACCTGGGTCTGACCGATGCGCTTTCCGACATGAACTCCATCCGCCTCGCCGTCTGCCGGCACGAGGGCGGCGCAGCCTTCATGGCGGTCGCCGACGGACGGCTGCGGGAGCGCGCTGGCGTGGCAGTCGTCAGCCGCGGCCCTGGTCTCTCCAACGCCATGGTGGCCCTTCACACGGCGTTTCACGATGCGACACCGATGGTGATCCTTGTCGGCCAGGTCGAGCGCAAGGACTTCGGCCGCTTGGCTTTGCAGGAGCAGAATTATTCCAAGCTGCTCGGCGACGTCACCAAGGCCGTCATCGAGGTCAACGAGCCGGTGATGGCCTCGGAGGCGATCGCGCGGGCTTTCCATCTCGCCGAGAGCGGTACGCAAGGCCCGGTTGCCGTGGTGCTGCCCGAGGACATTTTCAACGACACCACCGACGCTCCCGTCGATCAGCCGCGTCCGCGCGTTTATGGCGGCGCGCGCACCGAGGATCTCGACCGGCTCGCCGACATGCTCGCCAAGGCCGAGCGCCCGCTCGTGTGGGTGGGTGGCGCACTGCTCGGCGCCGGCGTGACTGACGACCTGCGCACGCTCGCCGAAACCTGGATGCTGCCGGTCAGCCCGACCCACCGGCGCCCCTGCCATTTCGACGCCAACCATCCGAACTACGGCGGGTACATGGGCATCCGTGTGCCCAAGGTGCTGCTCGACGAGATGAAGAAGGCCGACCTGATCGTGGCTCTCGGCGAGCGGATCACGGACTCGGTCAGTCAGTCCTACTCGTTCCCGGCGGCGCCCCAGCCCCAGCTTCCCCTCATCCACATCTGGCCCGACCCCAACGAAATCGGCCGGGTCTGGCGCCCGGATCTCGGCATCGCGGCCGATCCGCAGGCTGTCATCCGTGGCCTGCTCGCCAAGGGCGCGCCGAAGGATGCGAGCAAGCGCAAAAGCTGGGTCGCCGGCCTCAACGCCATCCACCGCAAGCTGATGGCACCGGAATGGGAGCCGACCACCGACGGCATCAACTTCGCCCAGGTCGTGGTCGAGATCGGCAAGCACCTCGCCCCCGACGCCATCGTCACCTCCGACGCCGGCAACTTCTCGAGCTTCATTCACCGCTACATCGGCTTCAAGCCCGGCCAGGCCTTTCTCGCCTCGGTCGTGGGAGCCATGGGCGCCGGCATGCCGATGGCCGTGGCCGGCGGCATGCGCTTTCCCGCTCGTCAGGTCGTCGCCTTCGTCGGCGACGGCGGCGCACTGATGACCGGCAACGAGATCGCGACGGCCCGCCAGTACGGCGTCAACCCGATCCTCGTCATCTCGGACAACAGCATGTACGGCACCATCGGCATGCACCACGAGATGCGCTACCCCGGCCGGCCCTACAAGAGCGCCACGCAACTGACCAACCCCGACTTCGCCATGTGGGCCAAGTCGTTCGGCGCCGAGGGCATCACGGTGACGGACGAAAAGGACGTGGCGGCGGCGGTGGCGCGCGGCTTTGCCATCAAGGACCGCCCCGTCGTCCTCCACTTCAAAACCTCCGCCGACCAGATGAGCGCCTGGCGGAGACGGAAGTAGGACGCAACCGCCGCGGGTGCGCGTTTGGTAGTGTCGTTCGTAGGTTGGGTTAGCCGGCCTCGGCAGTGCGGCTCAGCTCGCGGCGCCGATACCGGCGTAACCCAACAAACCGAACCGCAGCGCCGACCACGTTGGGTTACGCGCGGAACGCCGCCAGCGACGCTTGATCGCCGACCTCGGCCGCGCTCACCCAACCTACCCCCAACCAGGCACGCTCACACCCGGCTAGCACCCCCCTCCAGCGTCTCGCCTATGCGCGGGAACTGGAGGACGAGCAGGTCGAGGCCGTCTGCCCCCGCCTTCGCAATGAAGGGGGCCTCCTCGGGTGTCACGTAGACGGTCGACAGCCGGTCGAGGGCTGCGCCGTCAGCAATGAGAGTTCCGCCGACGACGATCAGATACTGGCCGCCGCACTTCGATGGCTCCGGCAGCAACGCCTCGCCCGACGCTCCGAGCCGCCACATCCACGCGGCAAGCCCGTCGGCTTCCTCGGTCATGATCGTGTCCACGACCGGCGTCACGCGCGCCTTGCGCTCGGCCTCCTCGGCAACCGCGATGTTACCCTTCAGGCGCGTCCGCTGGTTGCCCTTCCGCAGCAGGTCCATCGAGGCCGGTAGGTACTTCGCACCCGGGTCCCAACGCTGGCGCAGCGTGAAATACTGGACACCCTCCTCCCCGGCCACGATCGGTCCATAAGGCGTATGCCCGTTGGCATATTGCACCGTGAGCGCCGCCGCCGGTGCCGCGCCGAGGCGCCCCTTGCCGGCGACGAACACCTGGAACTGGTTCGGCTCGTGGAAATGCGCCGGTGTGATCGCATTCGGCGGCTGGTGGACGAGGAAGCCCTGCGGTCGCCCGTCGTCGTTGGCCTCGTTGCCGGCGACGTACATGCCCTTCTTCGGCGCCGAGCCGACGTACTCGTCGATGGTGTACTCGCGACCATTGACCTGGATCTTGCGGCTTCGCGCCGCCGCCTCGGCGCGGGATGTAACGATCAGCATGGGTGGGGCTCCGTCTGGACCAGGGTTGCAAGCTTGCCTACATCGGCAGCCTGACGCAAGGCTGGTTCGTCGGTAGACATTTGCTTGATCCATCGCAATCCGGCGCCGGGCAACGCTGAGATAGTCCCTTCATCGAGCGGAAATCGAAGGGCCACATGGTAACGATCCAGGTCACGCGCGGGCGGTACACGGACTTCGTCCAGATTCCGCACGATTCCGTCATGGCTACGGACAAGCTTTATTCGGTATCCGGCCACATAGTCGGCGACTTGCATATCGCAGATGCGTCAATGATCCTGCATGGAAGCGGGTTCACGTACGACAACGGACAGCTCTTGGGAGGCACGATAAACTCGATCGAGTACGAGTACGTTGGACAGGCGTTCACTCTCTTCGGCTACTATTATCACGGCGGTGCGGAGACGATTAGCGGACTGAACTTGCCCGCCTCGTCATTCATGGCAACCTATGCTGCCCAGGACGCCTGGGCGATGCGCCGCCTCCTCTACCCCGAGGGGGTGTTGTTTATCGGATTTCGAGGGACCGACGATGTTTTGCCACCATCGGAGGAAGGTTGGGATGGCGGCATCGGCACGGGCAATGACACTCTCATCGGAGGTGCCGGCGAAAACGGCCTGCGCGGCTGGGTCGGTGACGACTACATTGTCGGCGCGGACTCGGAAGATCGTCTAGACGGTGACGCTGGCAACGACATCATCTTCGGGGCAGGTGGTTATGATCACATTGATGCCGGGGCTGGGCAGGACACCGTCTTGGCCGGAGATTTTTTCGACCTCGTCTACGGCGACACCGGCAACGATTTTCTCTTCGGCGAAGCCGGCGACGATACGCTCCTGGCCGGCGACGGCGACGACTTCGCGGCGGGCGGCGCGGACAATGACTACGTCGCGGGCGAGACCGGCGCCGACTACCTGATGGGCGAGGACGGCGCCGACACGCTCTCCGGGGGGGTGGCGAACGATGTACTGGTGGGCGGCGCGGGAGCCGATGTACTGCTTGGCCAGGACGGCGCCGACGCTCTATTCGGCGGCACCGGCAACGATTACTTCGTTGGCGGCTCCGGCAACGACTACTTCTACGCGCTCCACGACGGGCCGAATGCCGGCGAGTTCGACATGATCGACGGCTTCGAGATCTGGACCTCGGGCACCGCCGACTACCTCGTGCTGCCGGCGGCCTATCAATCGGCCACCAGCATCTTCGACCAGGGTGGCTACACCTGGGTTGCCACACAGACCGCAGGTGGCACGCACTACATCGCGATCACCGGCGCGAGCGCAGCCTTCGTTACAGCGCAGACCGTATGGCTCTGATGTGGATCAAAGGCTCACCCCCAGCGCCTTCACCCACTTGAGACCGGCCACCGTCTCGCCGCGCGGTTTGTACTCGCAACCCACCCAGCCATCGAAGCCGGTCTGGTCGATCAGTTTGAACAGATAGGCGTAGTTCATCTCGCCGTCGTCCGGTTCGCCCCGGTCGGGCGGCGAGGCGATCTGGTAATGCCGCGCCAACGGCGCGAACTCGGCGATCGCCATGGCGACGTCACCCTCCATGATCTGGCGGTGATAAAGATCGAACTGCAGCCCGATATTGGGCTCGGCCACCTCGTGGATGATCGATCGCGCTTCACCGGTCGTATTGAGAAAATAGCCCGGAATGTCGCGCGTGTTGATCGGCTCGATGATCACGTCGATGCCCGACCCTGCGAGCATCTTCGCGGCGGTGCGCAGGTTCCTCACGTAGGTCGCGCGGTTGGCGCCGTGGTGCCTCAAGCCCGCCATTGCGAACAGGCGCTTGCACCCTGTCGCCTCGGCGTAGGCGAGCGCCGCCGCCACGGCCTTCTCGAACTCGGCCTCCCGGCCCGGGATTGCCGACATGCCGCGCTCGCCCTTCGAGAAATCTCCATGGGCCATATTGAACAGCGCTGGCGTGAGGCCGTTGGCCTTGAGGCGCGCGACCAGATCGTCTTTCGGAAGCTCGAACGGATTGAGGAACTCGACCGCTCGAAACCCGGCTTTGGCCGCCGCCTCGAATCGATCGGAGAACGGCACCTCGTTGAACATGAAGGAAAGGTTGGCGGCGAACTTCGGCATCATTGGCTCCATCGATCGGTGTTTGGCCGTAGCATAGCGCCCCTGAGGCCGATGCCCAGGGCGCCCACGCCCCCGAAATTCAATTCATTTGACTGTTGCGCTGCACCATGAGATAAGCCGCGTGCTCCCAAAGTGGAGCAGACAAGGCGCTCCAGCCGCGTGAAGGGGATGTGTCGGCCACAGTATCGTAGGCCCACCCTGTCCCAACCTGTTGAGCGCCCCACGTAATCACACAAACCGACAACCCAGGGCACGCGGGGTGTCACCCAGCAAAGCGCCTCCGGCGCGCCGCATCGGGCTATGCCCCGGCGTGCGCGGACCCGTGCATTCCAGAAAGACTTCTCGTGACGACATTCACCGACCTCGGCCTCGCCGCGCCCCTTCTTAAGGCGCTGGAGGAGGAAGGGTATCACACGCCGACGCCGATCCAGGCGCAGGCCATTCCCTCACTGCTCGCCGGCAAGGATCTCCTTGGCATCGCTCAGACGGGCACAGGCAAGACGGCCGCGTTCGCATTGCCGATCCTGCAACGCCTCGCAGCCGACCCCAAGCCCGCCCCGCGTCGCGGCACCCGCGTGCTCGTCCTCTCGCCAACCCGTGAGCTCGCCTCACAGATCGCCGAAAGCTTCGAGACCTACGGCCGCCACATGGGCTTCAAGGTCGCCGTTGTGTTCGGCGGCGTCGGCTATCGGCCCCAGCGCGATGCGCTGAACCGTGGGCTCGATGTCCTCGTCGCGACGCCCGGCCGCCTCATCGACCACATGTCCGATGGCACCGCCGACTTGCGTCACACAGAGGTCCTCGTGCTCGACGAGGCCGACCAGATGCTCGACCTCGGCTTCATCAAGCCGATCCGCCAGATCGTCGCCACCCTCGCACCGACGCGCCAGAACCTGCTCTTCTCGGCCACCATGCCGCGTGAGATCGCTGGTCTTGCCGATCAGCTCCTGCGCAATCCTGTCAAGGTCGCCGTCACGCCGGTCGCCACGACAGTGGAGCGCGTCTCCCAGCTCGTCATCCACGTCGATCAGGCGCGCAAGCGCTCGCTGCTCGCCGAGCTGATGGCCAACGCCGACCTGAAGCGCGGCCTCGTCTTCACGCGCACCAAGCGCGGCGCCGACCGTGTCGCCAAGCATCTCGAAGGCTGCGGCGTGAAAGTTGCCGCAATCCACGGCAACAAGAGTCAGAACCAGCGCGAGAGCGCCCTCGAGGCCTTCCGCGACGGAAAGATCCGCGTGCTGGTCGCAACCGACATCGCCGCCCGTGGCATCGATGTCGACGAGGTGACGCACGTCGTCAACTTCGACCTTCCCGAGGTGCCCGAGGCTTACGTGCACAGGATCGGGCGCACCGCCCGGGCCGGCGCATCAGGCATCGCCATCTCGTTGTGTGCGGGCGACGATCGTGATCTCCTCCGCGCCATCGAGCGCACGACCCGCCAGACCATTGCGAGCGAGGATCGTCGCGGCGACAAGTCGCTCGAGCAGGAGGCGGCGTCCCCGCGCGACCGCTCCGAAGGTGACCGTGGCGAGCGCGGCAGACGCCCAGATCGCTCCCGCAGCAACGCCCGTCCGGCTCGTGCCGGCAGTAGCGACCGTCCGGACCGTCGCGACGACCGGGCCGCGCCCCGGCGCGACGACCGGAGGCCAGCAGCCGCCGGAAGCCGCTCCGAGCCGCGTCGCGATCAGCGCCGCGATGCCGGCGCGTCCAGCGACCAGAACGGCGCCTCGCTCGGGCACATGCGTTTCCTGTCCCCCGGCGCCCAGCGTAACACCCCAGCGGCCGGCAATGGCGAGCGTCCTGAGCGCGAACCGCGCCGTGGTGACGGCGAAAGCCGCGGGGGCGGCGGCCAAGGTCGGCGCCGCAACCGGCGAGGCGGGAGCCGGTCGGCAGCTCCGCGCGTTTCAGCTCCAGCGGTTTGACACGCCGGACCGGCCTCGTCTGACCGACGCGGCCCGGCTTGTCGCACACAGATCATATGGACCGGCGAGCATGCCGGTCCATTAGCACCAATTCGCCTGCGAGGAATGCCAATGGCCCGCAAGAAGCCAACCGGAAAGCTCGAATTCGTTCTGTTCAATGTGACCTACGACGACGGCAGCATGACGTCGAACCGCAAGGTTCCCGCCACCGAGGTCGGCGGTCTCGAAGGGGACGAACCGGCCCGCGCCGTGATTGAGGCTCAGGATCGCGAGATCAGCGAGCGGTCGGGCCGCCCGCGGGGTCGTATCAAGGCTCTTGAGCGCGCGTCGAGCCGATAGGTCGGGCTTTGAGGTCGAACGTCGCCACGACGGCGGCGTGATAGGAACCTGCCGCCGAAACCTGGCTCGCCCAACCGGCAGCCTCGTCGCCGAGCGCCTCGTTGTGCACCTCGACGCCGCGATAGCACCCCAGAAGCGCATGGCTTGCCAGCATATGGTCAAGCATCTGCGGCCGGCCATGATGCACCACGCTGAAACGGCGCGACGCGTCGATGCCGCGATCCAGAACAACCATCGACCGCCCCGCCAGGGCGGCGTTGCCGGTGTCCTCTGCGACACCCGCGATCAGCCGCATCGGTGTCTCGTTGGCCTCGGCGTTGAAGTCCCCGGTCAGCAGTATGCGCGCCCCCGCATCCGCATCTAACAGCTTGTCGACGAGCAGCCGTAGCTCGAACGCTTGTGCGATGCGCTTCAGGCCCGAGTGGTAATAGCCCTCCGCCCAGCCCTTGACGCTCTTCCAGGCGAACGGGCCCGCCTTCTGCCCGGGAATCGGCGAGGCGATCGGCGCGCGCAGATGCACGTTGACGACGTGGAGCGAACCGGCCTCGGTCGCGATCTCGGTGTGCAAGAGGGGCCGCTCGAACCGGATCGGCATCGGTTGCGCCGCGACCGGATCGGCCGTCACGGCATGAAGCACCACCGGCGGCACCCAATCGTGCAGTACCTGCGCGTGCCCCACGATCGGATGGCGTGAGAGCGTCACGAGATTGTGCACGTCTGCCGCCCCGTTGCGGCCGTGACCCTGCGTCGAAACCCGATCGTAGCTCTCGTAGCGCGTCCCCGACAGCACGACATCGAGCGCGGTCAGCGCCCGCTCCTTCTGGCCGGGCACGCGCTGCCCATTCACCTCCTGCAGGCACAGGATGTCGGCCTCGAGCCTCTCGAGCGCCGGCCGCAACACCGGCAGACGCGCCTCGACGGGCATATCCAGGCTCTCGACATTGAAGGTCGCAATGCGCACTCGATTTGTCTCCGTCGCGTATCCCTTTGAGGCGCGCGATGCCTGAGAATGAAGTAACAGAATACCGCTATCGTGAGCTCCGCAAAATGGCTTAGGTAGCGCTGCGCTCCGGCTCGGCTCTGCACCGATCCCAGAGACCGCACAACACCCCACTCGGAGCTATCTCCCATGCACCGTTTCGCAGGCCCTTTAATAGGTCTCGTCCTCGCGACGCCCGTTGCGGCCCAAGATCCGACGGCAACCGACGGCGACAAGTACAAGGTCATCTTCGAGAATGAGCAGGTTCGCGTGCTCGACTACAAGGACAATCCTGGCGAGAAAACCCACCAGCACCACCATCCCGCATTCGTCCTCTACGCCATGGGCGCGTTCAAAAGGAAAATCCATCTTCCTGATGGAAAGGTTCTCACGCGCGAATTCAAGGCTGGGGACGTGCTCTGGTCGGATGCGCAAACCCACATCGGCGAGAACGTGGGCACGACACCGACCCACGTCATCATGGTCGAGATGAAGAAGTAGCGCAAAGCGCGGGCGGTCCGGGATCGCACCTACTCGCCACTGCGCCTCACAATCGACCGAGATCGAAGCCGCGCATCAGCTCCGGGCCCGAAACCGGCTTGCGCCCCGCGCGTTGGGCCTCGATCAGCCGGATCGCGCCCTCCCCGCATGCGATCACCGGTCCCGAAGCATCGATCACTGTGCCCGAAGGGCCTTTCCCCTCGGCCAAAGCCGTACGCAGCACCTTGATCCGCTCGCGCTTCCCCTCCGGCCCCGCTTCCAACCACGCGCCGGGAAACGGCGACAACCCGCGAATGTGATTGTGCACCTCCCGTGCCGATCGGGAGACATCGATGCGTGTCTCCGCCTTGTCGATCTTGGTCGCGTAGGTGACCCCCTCGGCCGGTTGCTGTGTCTCGGTCAAGCTGCCCCGCTCGAGCGCAGCCAGAGCCCTGACCATCAACCCGGCACCGATCAGCATCATCTGATCGTGCAACTCGCCAGCCGTCATGTCCGGCCCGATGGCAATCCGCTCGGCGAGGCAAACTGGTCCCGTGTCGAGCCCTTCATCCATCCGCATCACCATGGCCGCAGTCTCGGAATCTCCCGCCATGATCGCACGCTGGATCGGCGCCGCGCCTCGCCAGCGCGGCAGTGCCGAGCCGTGCATGTTCAGGCAGCCGTACCGCGGCGCCTCCAGCACGGACTTGGGCAGCAACAGCCCGTAGGCGACGACCACCGCCACGTCCGCGTCGTGGGCACAAAATGCCACCTGCTCCGCCTCGCCCTTCAGTGTGCGCGGCGTGAGGACCGGCAGCCCCATCGCCTCGGCATGCTCGTGAACTGGGGATTTGCGGAGATCCATGCCCCGACCCGCCGGTCGTGGTGGCTGGCAATAGACGGCAACCACCTCATGCCCGGCGGCCATGATCTCGGATAGCATCGGCACCGCGATTTCGGGCGTGCCCATGAACACGACGCGCAGCATAGGTGGTCCCTTCGCGTGGCTGATACCCGCGACCGCGGCCGCGTTGCTTATGTCTCGTGCCGCGACAGGGCCCACGCTGCCGGCAGAAGCGCTATTCCGCCTCTATGCGTGCCTGTTTTTTGAAACGGCGCACGATGATGTCCCGCTTCAGTCGCGACAGGAAATCAATGATCAAGCGCCCGTCGAGGTGGTCGACCTCGTGTTGTATCGCCGTTGCGAAAAGGCCGCTCGCATCCAGCTCCTGCCGCTGTCCGTTCCGGTTGAGAAACCTGACCGTCAGCCCCGCCGGCCGCTCGATCTCGACCTTCACGTCGGGAATGGAAAGGCAACCCTCCTCGTAGGTCCGGCGCTCATCGGCGAAGCGCACGATCTCAGGATTGACCATGACGATCGGATTTTTCTCGCCGTCCCTCTCCGAGACGTCGAGAACGATAACCCGCCGGGACACGCCCACCTGCGGGGCAGCCAGCCCGATGCCGGGTGCCTCGTACATTGCCTCGAGCATGCCGTCCACAAGCCGGCGCAGCGCATCGTCGACGCGCTCCACAGGGACGCACATCTGGCGAAGGACCGGGTCGGGAAGGGTGATGATGTCGAGCTTGCTCATTGGCTCTGAATCTAGTTCGAGACGGCTATCAGTCAACGGCCGCGTTGTCGTGTCGCTGAATCAGGCTTTAAGCACCCGCCCGGCCACCGCATCGAGCTTGGCCACCATCCCGGGGTCTCGGGCCTCGGGCGGAGTGATGATCGCGACATCGAGCGCCCGATCCGAGCCGACAGGGCATTTCGGATGCTGCCTTGGAAACTCCGTCGCGAGCCGCGTCACGAGCCGTTGTGCTTTGACCACGTTCTCCTTCAGCACCCGGATCACCGAGGCGACGTCCACCTCGGCATGGTCCTCGTGCCAGCAATCGTAGTCGGTGACCATGGCGACGGTCGCGTAGCAGATCTCGGCCTCGCGCGCGAGCTTGGCCTCGGGCATGTTGGTCATGCCGATCACGTCGCACCCCCACGAGCGGTAGAGGTTCGATTCCGCCCGCGTCGAGAACTGCGGTCCCTCCATCACGAGATAGGTCCCGCCCCGCGTCATGGAAATCTGCTCGCCGTGCGCCGCCTTCGCGATCTGGTCGCAGAGCGCGGGGCTGACCGGGTCGGCCACTGAGACGTGCGCCACGAGCCCGGGTCCGAAAAAGCTCTTCTCACGGGCAAACGTGCGATCGATGAACTGATCGACCAGCACGAAATGCCCGGGCGCATATTCGGCCTTGAGCGAGCCGCAGGCCGAGATCGAGACCAGGTCCGTGACGCCGGCCCGCTTCATGACGTCGATGTTGGCCCGATAGTTGATGTCGGATGGCGGCACCCGATGCCCGCGCCCGTGCCGCGGCAGGAAGCGCACCGGCAGCCCGGCCACCTCTGCGAACAGCACTTCGTCCGACGGCATCCCCCACGGCGAGACCACCTTTTCCCAGCGAAGTCATAGAGACCGGAGCCGCCGATGATACCGAGAACGGATTTTGTCATGGCTCGAACTTGCCTCCAGGTCCCTGTGACAGGGCATGCAGCTTTGGCCCCTCATTAGCCGCAAAATCGGGGAATGGCGAGATGCTGGCACACCGAACCGGCCTCGGTTAGCTTGCCGCAAACCAGCGACGAGGATCTCTCCCCCATGCAGGAACGCAATCTCGGCACGTCAGGCCTTCGCGTCTCGGAGGTCGGCATCGGCTGCAACAACTTCGGCGGCCGCATCGACACCGCCGAGACCGGCCGCGTCATCGACACGGCAATCGACCTCGGGATCACGTTCTTCGATACGGCCGACATGTACTCGAACCGCGGCGGCTCCGAGACCGCCATGGGCGAGGTACTGAAGGGCGGCAAGCGCTGCAAAATCGTGCTCGCCAGCAAGTGCGGCATGCTGATGGACGACGCCGGCAAGATGAAGGGGGCGTCGCGCCGTTACATCATGAGTGCGGTGGAGGCGAGCCTGAAGCGCCTGCAGACCGACTACATCGATCTCTACCAGGTGCATCAGGTCGATCCCCTTACCCCCATCGAGGAGACGCTGCGCACGCTCGACGATCTCGTCCGCTCGGGCAAGGTCCGCTACATCGGCCTCTCGAACCACCCGGCCTGGATGGTGGTCGAGGCCCAGGAGACGGCCCGACGCTGCAATCTCAGCGCCTTCGTCTCGTGCCAAGACGAGTACAGCCTGCTGATCCGCGACGCCGACCGCGAGCTGATGCCGATGCTGAGCCGCTATGGCCTCGGCCTGCTGCCCTATTTCCCGCTCGCCTGCGGCCTGCTCACCGGCAAGTACAGCCGCAACGCGATGCCGCAGGGCGGGCGACTGACCGAGACCAAGCGTTGGGCCGACAAGTACCTGAATGAGCGCAACTGGCGTGTCACCGAGCAGCTGGACGCCTTCGCCAAGGCGCGCGGCCACACCCTGCTCGATCTCGCGTTCTCGTGGCTCCTGACCCGGCCTCAGATCTCGAGCGTGATCGCTGGCGCCACGAGCCCCGGTCAAGTGACCGCCAACGTCAAGGCCGCCTCGTGGAAGCTGACCGTCGAGGACCTCGCCGAGGTCGACCGGATCACGACGACCTGAGGGGAGCCCCGCACATGCCCCGGCGCATCGCTATCATCGGCCTCGGCATGGCGGTGACGCCGCACGCCAAGGCCCTCATGGATCTTGTCTCGGATCGCCGCTGTGAAGTCGCGGCAGCCGTAGCGCCCAGCGCCGAGCGGCGCTCCAGGTTCGCCGCAACCTACCCTTTCCCGACGACCGCCGACCTCGAAGCTGTCATGGCCGATAGCAGCATCACGGCTGTCGGTATCCTCACCCCGCCGAATACACACCTCGACCTCGTGCGCCGTGCCGCCGCAGCCGGCAAGCACATCCTGCTCGAGAAACCTCTCGAGATCACGACGGCTCGCGCCGAGGAGTTGGTCGCCGTGGCCGAGAACGCCAGCGTAACGTTGGCTGTCACACTCCAGCACCGCTTCCGGCCTGCCGGCGAGCGCCTGCGCGAGATCCTGGCGAGCGGCGCACTCGGCGACATCGTCAACTGCTCGACGTCGATCCGCCTCTGGCGCCCACAGGCCTACTATGACGAGCCCGGCCGCGGCACACGTTCGCGCGACGGCGGCGGCGTCCTCATCACCCAAGGCATCCACACCCTGGACCTGATGCTCTCTCTCGCCGGGCCGATCGCCGAGGTGCGTGGCTTTGGAGCGACCTCGCCCGTCCACCGCATGGAGACCGAGGACATGGTCACGGCCGCCGTGCGCTTTCGGTCGGGTGCTCTGGGCGTGATCGAGGCGACGACCGCGGCTTACCCGGGCGCCCCGGAGCGGATCGATATCGCGGGAACGAGGGGGGCGGCCAGCCTCGCCGGAACATCGCTGACCGTGACGCTGATGGACGGCACGCGCGAGGAGTTGCAGCCGGACGGCTCCGCAGGCGGCACCGGCGCCGACCCGATGGCCTTTCCGCACGATTACCACCGCGCCGTCTGGTCGGATTTTCTCGATTGTGCCACGTCCGGCCGCGCCCCACGCGTTACGGGACGCGAGGCGCTGAACGTGCACCGTCTGATCGACGCGCTGCTTCAAGCCGCAGACGGCCGGTCGGTTGTCCTCAGCGGCTGAGCGAGAACACCGCTGAGCCGCCACCACCCGACAGCGATGCATTCAACCGATCGCCGCGCACCGTGATCCGGATCGACCCGCTGATGCCATGTTCCTGATTGAAGAATTCGCCGCGATAGACGGTGCTCGTAACCCGCGTGACCTCGGCGGTCTGCTGGACGCGCGCCGATGCCGTCGCGCACACGGCGCTCATGGTGTAGCTGTTGCCACCCTTCTGCCGGAAGCTCGCCCGGCACCGAGCGCGCTCTTTCTCACCGGAAGGGAAGACGAGCTGACCGCCGCCCCCCCACGAGCCGGCGAGGCCGTCGGCACGCGCCACCGGCACGGCGAGCCCCCCCGCGAAAACAATGCCCAATACAGCAGCGGTCCGTCCGATCTTACGGGAAAACTGCAAGTTCATCATCGCGATGCACCTCTTGGCGACACAAGCACTTTCAGATGGGCCGCTATCGGCCAATGTCAATCGACACCCAAATCAACTTGAGCACACAATAGCGATAGCACCCCGGTTGCGACTATGGTGCAACGACCGAGCGAGCCGCCACCGGAGTCCGACGGCCCATGACGACGCTACTGATCACGCACCCCTGCTTCCTGGAGCACGATACCGGACCGGGCCACCCCGAGCGCGCCGACCGTATGCGCGCCGTCGACAAGGTGATGGGCCACGAGATGTTCGCCGCCTTGGACCGGCGCGAGGCGCCTCTTCGCGCCGACGTCGAGCAGGCGATCGCACTCGCTCATCCCCAGGCCTACATCGATATGTTGAAGGAGGCTCGTCCCGCACAGGGCGCCATGGCCGTCCGGATCGACCCCGATACCGTTCTATCTCCAGGCTCCTGGGAGGCTGCCACCCGTGCCGTCGGCGCCGGGCTATTGGCAGTCGACGAGGTCATGAGCAAGCGCGCGGGGAATGCCTTCTGCCAGGTTCGCCCACCCGGTCACCACGCCGAGGCCGACCGTGCGATGGGCTTTTGTCTTTTCAACAGCGTCGCCATTGCGGCCAAGTATGCCCGGGCGAAACATGGCGCCGAGCGCGTCGCGGTCGTGGATTTCGATGTCCATCACGGCAACGGCACCCAGGATATCTTCTGGAGCGACAAAGACTTGTTTTTTGGCTCGACGCACCAGATGCCGCTCTATCCCGGTACCGGTGCCCTGTCCGAGACTGGCGTCGGCAACATCTGCAACGCGCCGCTGCGCCCGGGAGACGACGGCGAGCCGTTTCGTGAAGCCTTCGAATCGCGCATCCTGCCGGCGCTGCGGAATTTCGCACCTGACCTCGTTCTGGTTTCGGCCGGTTTCGACGCCCACCGCGATGATCCGCTCGCCAATCTCGAGCTTGTCGAGGCTGATTTCGCGTGGGTTACACAGCAGCTTGCCGAGGAAGCCCACCGCCACGCGGGCGGTCGCCTCGTATCGTTCCTGGAGGGTGGCTATAATCTCACGGCCCTCGCGCGCTCCGTCGCCGTCCACGTCAAGGTCCTCATGGAGGCCGGAAGCTGAAGCTGCGCGCACGGCACGCTGTGCGACAATCTTGTCAAACGTCCTATCGAGGGCTACCGCATGCAGGGATCAAAACCGGCCGCCCGCTTCGCCGATATAGCGGAGCTGAGCTTCGAGCGCGCCTTGAAGGAACTCGAGGCCATCGTCGGCCGTCTCGAGCGCGGGGACGTCGAACTCGAGGAGTCGATCGCGATCTATGAGCGCGGCGATGCGCTGAAGGTCCACTGCGACCGCCTCCTCAAGCAGGCCGAAGCCAAGGTAGAGCGCCTGACCTTCGGTCCCGATGGCGCTCCGAAAGGCACCGAGCCATTCGATCCGGAGCGCCAGTGACGCGGATCAATTGCCGCCGGATTGGCGCGTAACCGCACGGAAATAGCGGCGCGGCTCGCTCAGATTCTCGCGTGTTTCTGGAGCGTAGACCCCGAGCGGCCTGTTTTCCCGCTCGACGAGGATCGTCTCTACCGGCTCGGCAACATATCCGTAGGTTGGACCGTAGTCATAAACAGTGCCACGCGCTCGAAACCCTGGCTCAAGTGCCGGCGTCACGTCGTTGTAGCCTCGTCGGGCCCTGATTGCCGGCGCATCGCCGTAAATCCGAGGCTGGCGGCTGACGGGCGCATACCGGTACACGCGCCGCCCCCGCACTGTGGGAACCCCCTCGCGCACGATGGGCGCGGAGAAGGCGGGAGCGGGAACGTCGTCGTAGACAGGGGCCGTGTAGGAGTAAGTGCGTGTCGCTTGCCTATCGGACGCCAATCCCCCTCCAGCTGAGCCCAGCACAAGTCCTATCGCGAGGCCAAGTGGCCCCAGTTGCCATGGCAATCCCTGTTTCATGAATAGTCTCCAGTGACAGACCGGTTCTGCAGCCGACCGTTCGCTGCACCACCCGAGCCGCTGAAACGCGTGACCGGTCAAAAGGATGCGCCCGTCGGGAAAATCTGCGATTGCTGGAAAACAGCGCCGCCGCGACGTTAGAGACGGTCAAATTCGACCTCGGAGTGCCTATATGTACGGAAGACGACAGGACATTGCGGGTTCGCAGCGACGCGCAATCGGTCTAGTCTCTCGCAAATGCCTTCACCGCGGTCCATGATGAGCACGCCCTCAAAGACACCCCTCCTCGACCAGATCGAGACTCCGGCCGACCTGCGTCGCCTGCCCGAGAAGGATCTCGCCGCCGTCGCTGCAGAGCTTCGGCAGGAGACGATCGACGCGGTCTCGGTCACCGGCGGTCACCTTGGCGCAGGCCTCGGCGTCATCGAACTCACGGTCGCCCTGCATCATGTGTTCGACACGCCTCGCGATCGCATCATCTGGGACGTTGGCCATCAGGCCTATCCGCACAAAATCCTGACGGGCCGACGCGATCGCATCCGGACTCTGCGCCAGGGCGGCGGGCTTTCCGGCTTCACCAAGCGGGCAGAGAGCGAGTACGATCCCTTCGGCGCAGCCCATTCGTCCACCTCGATTTCAGCCGGACTCGGCATGGCCGTTGCGCGCGACCTCGATGGTCGCGACAACAATGTCGTGTGCGTGATCGGCGACGGCGCAATGAGCGCCGGCATGGCCTACGAGGCCATGAACAATGCTGGCGCCCGCAACGAGCGCCTGATCGTCATCCTCAACGACAACGACATGTCGATCGCGCCTCCGGTGGGTGCACTTTCGAACTATCTGGCGCGGATCACATCTTCGGGCACGTACCTGCAGATCCGGGAGTCGGTGAAACAGCTCGCCAAGCATCTGCCTAAAAATTGGGAGCGCCGGGCAGCCCGCGTCGAGGAATATACCCGCCACCTCTGGCAGGGCGGCGCCTGGTTCGAGGAGTTGGGCTTCTACTACGTCGGTCCGATCGATGGCCACGACCTGGGCATTCTGCTGCAAGTCCTGAAGAATGCCCGCGACGCCCGCAAAGGACCGATCCTGCTCCACGTCGTGACGCGCAAGGGCAAGGGCTATCCGCCAGCCGAGGCCTCCGACGACAAATATCACGGCGTCAATCAGTTCAACGTCATCACCGGCGCCCAGGCGAAGCCCAAGGCCAATGCGCCGAGCTACACGAAGGTTTTTGCCGAGAGCCTGATCCAGGCCGCACGCAAGGACCCCAAGATCGTAGCCGTGACGGCTGCGATGCCGTCGGGTACTGGCCTTGACCTGTTCGGCAAGGAGTTCCCGGATCGAACCTTCGATGTCGGCATCGCCGAGCAGCATGGCGTCACTTTCGCAGCCGGCCTCGCCACCGAAGGCTTCAAGCCGTTCGCCGCGATCTACTCGACATTCCTGCAGCGCGCCTACGATCAGGTCGTGCACGACGTCGCCATTCAGCGTCTGCCGGTGCGGTTCGCGATCGACCGCGCTGGTCTCGTCGGTGCCGATGGTCCGACTCATGCCGGCTCGTTCGACCTCGCCTACCTCGGCTCACTCCCCGACTTCGTCATCATGGCCGCCGCCGATGAGGCCGAGCTCAAACACATGGTCGCCACCGCTGCCGCGATCGATGATCGCCCGTCCGCCTTCCGCTATCCGCGTGGCGAAGGTGTCGGCATCGAGATGCCACTGGAAGGCGTGCCCCTCGAGATTGGTCGCGGACGCATCATGAGGGAGGGCTCGACCGTCGCCATCCTTTCCCTCGGTACCCGCCTCGCCGAGAGCCTGAAGGCCGCCGAGCAGCTCGCAGCATTCGGCCTGTCGACGACCGTGGCCGATGCCCGATTCATGAAACCGCTCGACACGGCCCTGATCGATCGCCTTGCCCGCGAGCACGAGGTTCTCGTCACAGTCGAGGAAGGCTCGATTGGAGGGTTCGGCAGTCACGTGCTCCAGCATCTTGCCCTTGCCGGCCATCTTGACCGAGGATTGCGTGTCCGGCCAGTCGTGCTGCCCGATAGCTTCATCGACCACGAAAAGCCCGAGCGCATGTACGAGAAGGCAGGGCTCAATGCGTCTGGGATCGTTCAGACGGTCATGGGAGCACTGGGCCGCGGCGTCCAGGCGAACGAGATCTGAACTGCACCGGATTCCGGTGCGCGGCCAGGGTTTTCCACAGGCTCATGTGGAAACCGTTTGTCTCCGATCGAACTCTTCGCCGGTGGGGGCCACCTGCATTACACTGATGTTGTTTACATGTAATCTGCGTACCTGATCCTCCGCTCCCCCATCCCCCCTGCGGAGTCAGGAATTCCGACCCCGGCAGTCCACCTGCCGGGGTCGTCTTTTATGTGATCACCGGACCGTTAGTGCACCTTCAGGCGAGCAGTCGTTCATAGGCTTCGCCAGCCTTGTCCCAGTTGACCACGCTCCACCAGGCCGACAGATACGCGCTGCGCGCAGACCGGTGCTTCAGGTAGTAGGCGTGCTCCCAGACATCGACGCCGATCACACCGCCCCGCACACCCGCCACCATATGCGGGGTATCCTGATTGGGCGTGGAGAACACCACCAACTTGCCCTGCGTGCCGACGCCGAGCCAAGCCCATCCCGAGCCGAAGCGCGATAGTCCGGCCTTGTTGACGGCGTCCTGCATCGCCGCCACCGACCCGAACGCCTCGTCGATGCCCGCCTTGAGCTTCCCGGAAGGCTCCTTGGCCCCGCCCGGCGCCATCAATTGCCAGAACAAGCTGTGGTTCCAGTGCCCGCCCATGTTGTTGCGAACGCTGTCCTGGATACCTGACGGCAGCTTGTCGATCGCCCTGAGCGTCTTCGCCATGGGCATGCCCGCCAACGACGGGTTATCGGATACGATGGCATTCAGATTTTTGACGTAGCCGGCATGATGCAACTCGTGATGAATGCGCATCGTTTCGGCATCGATGTGCGGCTCGAGCGCATCGAGAGCATAGCCGAGTGGCGGCAAAGTAAACGCAGGTGGGGCAATGGTCTGGGCCATGGCAGCATCGGGGCCGGCACTGACGAGTGACGGCACGATCAGCGCGGCGGAAGCGCCGAGGGCAACCTTGAGGGAATCGCGGCGGTTCATCATCGATGCTCCAAGGTGTTATGCAGGACGAGCAAAGGCAGGTTCTCGGCTAATCGCAGCTGTATGCCATGTTCTCACAGCAAACCGCTCCTGTCGTCTCAGGTTCCGAAAGAGACTTTACGGATGTCGCCTCCTCCCCCTCCGCAGCCCCGTCAGCGCCTCGATCAGGCACTCGTCGAGCGTGGCCTGGTCGCCTCGCGGGCCCGCGCCCGTGACCTGATCCTGCGCGGCGAGGTCGACGTCGCCGGCCGCACCGCCACCAAGCCGGCGCTGCTCGTCACCCCAACCGAGGATGTGCGGCTCGTCTCCGGTCCCGCCGACTATGTCTCTCGCGGCGTCTTCAAGTTGCAGGCAGCACTCGACCACTTTCGCCTCGATCCCGCCGGCCGAACCGCCCTCGATATCGGGGCCTCGACCGGCGGTTTCACGGAAGTGCTGCTGGCCAGAGGCGCACAGCGCGTCTATGCGATCGAGAACGGACACGGCCAATTGCACCCCCGCCTCTCCGGCGACCCCCGTGTCATCTCCCTCGAGCGCACCGACGCGCGGACACTCGACTCCGTCCTTGTCCCGGAACCGGTCGACGCCATCGTCGCAGACGTGAGCTTCGTCTCGCTGAGGAAGGTGCTGCCGTCCGCCCTGGCCCTCTCCGACACCGCTTGTTGGCTGGTGGCCTTGGTCAAGCCCCAGTTCGAGGGCGAGCCCGGTAGCATCCCGCGCGACGGCATCGTCAAAAACCCCGAAGCCCAAGCCGCTTCTGTCCAGCGCATCGCGACATGGATCGCGGGCGAAGCCGGCTGGCGCATTCTTGGAACGATCCCTTCGCCGATCCACGGCGGCGACGGCAACGTCGAGTTTCTCGTCGGAGCAGCACGCAATGGATGAGTCCTTGACCGTCGTCCGCCTGGGTGCCCAGGGAGACGGCGTCGCCGAGAGCGCCGTCGGCGACCTTTATCTTCCGGGCATTCTCCCCGGGGAGTCCGTCATGCGCGACAGCGACGGACGAACCCGCTCGATCGGACCGCCCAGCCCGGAGCGCCGCATCGAGCCACTCTGCCCACACGTTGCTCGCTGCGGCGGCTGCGCCGTGCAGCACATGGATGACACGCTATACGCCAGATGGAAGGCAGGCTTGCTCTCCGCGGCACTCGCCCAGCGCGGCCTCGCCGCCACGACGACGCCGATGCTTGCCGTGCCGTTGGCTTCGCGCCGGCGCGCCACATTCGCCGGTGTCTGGATAGACGGTAGTGCACGGCTCGGCTTTCATGGGGCAGGGACCCATACGGTCGAGCCGATCGCAAAATGCGCCGTGTTGCGGCCTGCGATTGTCGCAGCCCTACCAGAGCTAGCCCGATTGGTAGCGATCCTGATCCCGAAGGATGCCCCCTTCCGCGTCTCGGTGCTGGCTGCGGATAATGGCCTCGATGTCGCCATCGACGGAAAAGCGCCCGCGCGGGTGGCACGTCAGGCCGCCGAGATCGCGCTGGCGATGCGGTCGGCCAAGGTCATCCGCCTGACGCTGGCCGACGAGCCGTTTCTCATGCTGACGCCTCCCGTCTTGAAGATGGCCGGTGTCGACGTGACACCGCCGCCCGGCGCCTTTCTGCAGGCTGCCGCCGAGACCGACGCCATCCTGGCCGATCTCGTGCTCGCGGCTGTCGGCAAGGCGAAGCGCGTCGCAGATCTCTTCGCGGGTCTGGGCACGCTCTCGCTCGCCCTCGCAGCCCGAGCCCGCGTGCTCTCGGTCGACAACGATCCGTCCCTCCTCGACGCCCTGGGCAAGGCCGTAGCAGGAACACAGGGGTTGAAGCCGGTCGAGCGCCTTCGGCGCGACCTCTTTCGCGATCCGCTGTCCCCGCGTGAACTCGATCGCATCGACGCTGTCGTGCTTGATCCGCCGCGCGCTGGCGCTGCCGCGCAGTCCGAAGCGCTCGCACGCTCGAAGGTGCGTCGCGTCGTGATGGTTTCGTGCAATCCGGCGACGCTCGCGCGTGACCTGAGAACGCTCGTCGATGGCGGTTACGTGCTGGAGAGAACCACGGCGGTCGACCAGTTCCTGTTTACACCCCACCTTGAGGCCGTTGCCGTCCTAGGACGAAGGTGAAGCACAACGCCTTGCGCTCAGCGTCCAACGGTCTGCCGCGTCGCAGCGGCGATCGCCTCGGCAGCGTCAGGCTTCTTCGATCCTGCCGTTGGACGGGCCCACGATCTGAGTTCCGGCACGCCAATCTCGAGGCCTTCGTTCCAATACGGCTCCGACCCATAGAGAGCCGCCAGATATTCGATGAAGACGTTGACCTTCTCAGGCATGAAATCGCGGCAGGGATAGACCGCATAGATTGCCACGTTCGACGAGCCGCGATACTCCGGCATGACGACCTTGAGCGCCCCGCTCATCAGCTCTGGACCGATGTCCCACGTCGAGCGCAGACCGAGGCCCAGGCCCGAAAGCAGCGCCTCGCGCATGAACTCGAGCGAGTTCGAGCGGATGTTGCCCTTGACACGCAACTGGTGCTGCCCGTCCGGCCCCTCCAGGCGCCAATAATCCTGAGCGCCGGCCGACAGGCAATTGTGGAAGTCGAGATCGGCGAGCGATGTCGGGATGCCCTGCTCGCTGTCCTCGAGGTACTTGGGACTTGCGCAGATCACGCGGGTATCGGCTGCGAGCTTGCGCTGCACCAGGGAGCTGTCCTGGAGCTCGCCAATGCGGATCGCGAGATCGAAGCCCTCGCGGATGATGTCGACGAAGTTGTCGGTCAGCTGGAACTCGAGCTCGATCTCGGGATACTTCGCCAGGAAAGCCGGCAGGAACGGCGCCACGTGCAGGCGGCTGAACGACGTCGGCGCCGTGACCTTCAACAGGCCGCGTGGTGTCGTGTTGCGGCGATTGACGAAGTTCTCCGCCTCCTCGATCAGGTTCAGGATGTCGACGACACGCTTGAAGTAGCCTTCGCCGGTCTCGGTCAAGGTCAGCTGGCGCGTCGTGCGCTGGAACAGCCTGACGTTCAATCGCTCCTCGAGCAGGCTGATGCGCTTCGAGACGACAGCAGGTGAGAGGCCCATTTCCCTGCCGGCCGCCGACATATTGCCGGTCCGTGCCACACGTGCGAATATTTCGAGGTCAGTGATGGCGGTCACACTCGACTCCTCACGGGTTCTGCGGCGCGGGAACATCAAACTTTCTCCAAAACGAAGATTGTGCTCGCCCGTGACAATACCGTGTCTGGCATTTTCTACGCTATGGAATAGTCATGTTCCAAAGCGTGTCAAATCAAAGATGGCATTGAAGCCGTTTGGACTTTTTCGGCCGGCCGCACGCCCAGTGGCTCGCCGAAGGCCTGAACGCTATCGCTGCTGCAACTGCTTGCTGTGAGGGAAGCCCGCCGCATGTCCATGATCGCCATGCCCGAGCCCGATCGCTCGGTGCTCCGCCGCCGAGATTCCATCGTGCGCGAGCTGGTACGCCTGGTCGGGACGGATCAGGTCATTGCCGATCGCGACGGACGCCGCGCCTTCGAGACCGATGGTCTCTCGGCCTATCGCTGCATGCCGCTGGCCGTCGTGCTCGCCCGTTCGACCGAGGATGTCTCCAAGGTGCTCGCCTACGCGCACGCCAGCGGCATCAAGGTCATCGCCCGCGGCGCCGGCACGTCCTTGTCGGGCGGAGCGCTCCCGACCGAGGACGCGATCATTCTCGGCCTCAGCCGCATGAACCGCGTCCTGTCCATCGACTACGACAACCGCACGGCCCGCGTCGAGGCAGGCATCACCAATCTCGGCATAACGGCCGCGGTGGCGCCGAAGAGCTTCTTCTACGCCCCCGATCCGTCGAGCCAGCTCGCCTGCTCCCTCGGCGGCAACATCGCCTTCAACTCCGGCGGCGCCCATTGCCTGAAGTACGGCGTCACTACCAACAATGTGCTTGGCCTGAAGCTCGTCATGGTCGACGGCGAGGTTATCGAGATCGGCGGCGACTGGCTCGATCAGCCTGGCTACGACATGCTCGGGCTTCTGATCGGCTCGGAAGGCCAGCTCGGCATCGTCACCGAGGCGACGGTTCGTATCCTCCGCCAGGCCGAGGGTGCCAGTCCCATGCTGCTCGGCTTCGCCACGAGCGAGGCCGCCGGCCGCGCCGTCGCCGCGATCATCGGATCAGGCATCATTCCCGTCGCTATCGAGTTCATGGACAAGCCCGCGATCGAGGTCTGCGAGGCCTTCGCCAAGGCCGGCTACCCTCTGGACGTCGAGGCCTTGCTCATCATCGAGGTCGAGGGCTCGCCCGAGGAGATCTCGATGCTGCTCGGCCGCATCGTCCAGATCGTCGAGCCGCACGCCCCCTCGGTGGTGCGCATCAGCGAAAGCGCCGAGCAGTCGGCGGCCATCTGGAAAGGCCGGAAATCGGCTTTCGGCGCAATCGGACGCATCTCCGACTACCTCTGCATGGATGGCACTATTCCGCTCGGCCGTATGCCCGAGGTTCTCATGCGCATTGCCGAGATCTGCGCCGGCTATGGCCTCAAGGTCGCCAACATCTTCCATGCCGGCGATGGCAATCTGCACCCCCTCATCCTGTATAACGCCAACGACCCCGACGAGATGATGCGCGCCGAGCAATGCGGCGCTGATATCCTCAAGCTCTGCGTTGACGTCGGTGGCTGCCTCACCGGCGAGCACGGCGTCGGCATCGAGAAGCGCGACCTTATGCATGTCCAGTTCACCGAGACCGAGCTCGCCCTGCAGATGAGCATCAAGACGGCGCTCGATCCGCAATGGCTGCTCAATCCTGCCAAGGTCTTCCCGCTCGCCGAGACCCGCCCCGCTGACGCGGCCTGAGGAGACAGCCGTGCAACAACAGTCCGTGGTGCGCCCCGCGACCGAGTGGGAGCTGCAGCGCCTGCTCGAGGAAGCGACCAAGACCAACGCCGCCATGGAGATCGTTGGCTCCGGCACCAAGCGCGATATCGGGCGGCAGATCTCCGCCCCGACCTTGCTGACCACCTCGTCCCTCACCGGTGTCCGTCTCTACGAGCCCACCGAACTCGTGATGGCCGCGCGAGGTGGCACGCCCGTCGCCCGTATCGAAACCGACCTCGCGTCCCAGGGCCAGATGCTCGCCTTCGAGCCCGTGGATCTCGCGCCGGTGATCGGTCAGGAGCCCGGCAATGGCAGCATCGGCGCGCTCTTTGCCATGAACATTTCCGGCTCTCGTCGCGTGATGTCGGGCGCCGCGCGCGACCATCTCCTGGGCATCACCGCGGTCTCGGGTGCGGGCACGCCCTTCCGCTCAGGCGGACGCGTGATGAAGAACGTCACCGGTCTCGATCTCGCCCGCACGATTACGGGAAGCTGGGGCACCCTCGCCGTCTTGACCGAAGTCACTTTCAAAGTGATGCCACGCCCCGAGGAGACAGCCACGCTCGTTCTACTCGGTCTCGAGGACGGCATCGCCATCGAGGCCCTGGCTTCCGCGACGACCAGCCCTTACGAGGTCT
This sequence comes from Rhizobiales bacterium Ga0077524, assembly GCA_001464755.1. GTDB lineage: Bacteria > Pseudomonadota > Alphaproteobacteria > Rhizobiales > Hyphomicrobiaceae. The sequence continues at coordinate 31,450 of LNDR01000413.1, read as the reverse complement.
CGGGCGCTATCCACATCCAGGCCCCGCTCGCCGCCCGCCTCTGGCATCAAGGCCTCCGGGCCGAGCAGCGCGCTGTCACGGCAATCCGCATCGAGAACTTCTCCGCGTCTGTCGCCTATCGCACGCAACGCCTCAAGGAGGAGCTGAAGCCCTACGGCGAGGTCTATGTGCTCGGCAACGAGAGTTCGCTCGCACTGTGGGACGAGTTGCGCCAGCTCTCGGTTCTGCAAGGCACCACGGCCCCGCTCTGGCGCATCTCGACCGCGCCGAAGGCCGGGCCCAAGGTCGTCGCCGCGATCACCCGCTTCATGACCTGCCATGCCTGGTACGACTGGGCCGGCGGGCTCGTGTGGGCCGAGGTGCTGCCGACTTCGGACGCTGGTGCCGCCGACCTCCGGCGGGTGATCGCGACGCACGGAGGCCACGCCACCCTGATCCGTGCCGAGCCCGCCGTCCGCGCCTCCATCGACGTGTTCCAGCCACTCGAGCCCGGCCTCGCGCGGATTGCAGCCAAGCTGAAAGCGGTCTTCGATCCGGCCAATATCCTCAATCGCGGGCGGATGTACGCTGCCCTCTAGAGTTAGGCTCGAGACGCCATGAAGACCAACTTCACACCCGAGGCACTGCTGGACCCGCGCACGGCGGAGGCCGAGAGCATCCTCAGGCGCTGTGTGCACTGCGGCCTTTGCACTGCCACATGCTCGACCTACGTTATGCTGGGCGACGAGCGCGACAGCCCGCGCGGGCGCATTTACCTGATGAAGGACATGTTCGAGCGCGGCGCGGCGGCCAGCCCCGAGGTCCAGCACCACGTCGACCGCTGCCTATCCTGTCTCTCCTGCATGACCACCTGCCCGTCCGGCGTCGACTACATGCACCTTGTCGACCATGCCCGCGCGCACATCGAGGATACGGGCACGAGGAGCCTGCCCGACCGGGCCGTCCGATGGTTGCTCGCGCAATTGATCCCCTATCCCGACCGCTTCCGCCGCGCCATGGCGCTGGCTCCCCTGGGGCGGCCGTTCAAGCCCCTCTTCGAGCGCCTGGGATTGCCCCAGGTCGCCGCGATGCTCGACCTCGCGCCGAAAGGCCCGGTGCATGCTCCGCGCTACTCCGGCCCCGGCACCGCCACGGCCAGTGACGAGCGCAGAAAACGCGTGATCATGCTCGCAGGCTGCGCGCAGCAGGTGCTCCGCCCCGATATCAACGATGCCACCATCCGGTTGCTGGCGCGCCGTGGCGTGGACGTCGAGGTCGTCGCCGGCGCCGGCTGCTGCGGCGCGCTCGTCCATCACATGGGCAAGGAGGCCATGGCCGTCGAGCAGGCCAAGGCAAACGTCGATGCCTGGGTGAAGGCGATGGCCAAGTCCCCGGTCGATGCCATCATCGTCAATGCCTCTGGCTGCGGCACCATGCTCAAGGATTATGGGCACCTCCTCAAGCACCATCCCGGCCACGCCCGACGCGCCGCCGACATCGCAGCCCTCACCCGGGACGTGACCGAGTTCCTTTCCGAATACGACCTTGGCGCGCCGAAGCGCTGGTCGAGCCTGCGCGTTGCCTACCACTCCGCCTGCTCGATGCAGCATGGCCAGCGCATCACCGACGCTCCGAAGGCTCTGCTTCGCAAGGCAGGCTTCACCGTGCTCGATGTCCCCGAAGGCCACATCTGCTGCGGCTCGGCCGGCGTCTACAACATCCTCCAGCCCAAGTTGGCCGGCGACCTCCGCCGCCGCAAGGTCGACAACATCGAGAGCGTGCGCCCGGACATCATCGCGGCCGGCAATCTCGGCTGCATCACGCAATTGCAGCTCGGCACGCCGATCCCGATCGTGCACACCATCGAGCTCCTGGATTGGGCCTGCGGTGGCCCCGTCCCACGCGGCCTAGAGCGCTTCCAGGCCTCGGTCACCGACGTGCCGGAACCGGCGTCAGTCGTGGCCTAGGGTTCCGGCGTCCCGCCGACTGTATCGGTCGGGCTGGCTCCATGCGCGGGTCGGACCCCGCCCACGAAGCCTGCCGTCCCTCGTGATCAGCGGCGAGGACACCCCATCGCGTCCGCGACACCAGTGAAACTGTCGGTGATCACGTCCCAGTCGCGCGTCGCCGCGACGTCCTTCGTCTGGCCCGGTCCGTACTCGACAGGTCGCAGCACGAACGCCGTCCGGTAGCCGACACTCTGCGCGGCCGCCAGATCGTCGTTGTGGGCCGCCACCAGCATCACCTCCTGCGGCTCGAGATTGAGGAGCGCGGCATTGCGCTGGTAGCACTCGGGCATCGGCTTGTAGGCCCGTGCCGCCTCGGCGCCGAGGATCACGTCCCACGGCAACAGCGCGCGCTTCGCCATACGGACGAGCAGCCCCGTATTACCATTCGAGAGTGTGCCGATGATGTAGCGCCGCTTGAGCCGAATTAGGCCCTCGACCGAGTCCGGCCAGGGATCTAGCCGGTGCCAGATGCGGTTGAGATGCTCGACCTCGTGCGCCGCGAGTCCCTTGACGCCATGCCGCTCGAGCAGGGTTATCAGGCTCTCGCGGTGCAAGTCGTCGAGAATCGTCCACGCCCGGCGACCTGCGCGCACCTCTTCCATCGCCGGCTGATAGAGCCCGCGCCACTCGTCGGCAAATCGCGCCCAGTCAACCGAAAGCCCGCGCGCGTTGCCGAAGGCCGACAGCTCGCGAATGACGCTCTGTCGCCAGTCGACTACCGTTCCGAACACGTCGAACAGGAGCGCCTTCACCTGATCCTTTGCCGCCATTCCCAATTCACTCCTCTCGTGACGCCCGCCCGCCGCGCATCTTGGTCAATGGGACGTGGTGTGCAACGAGAAGATGGCGAGACGCGTGTACCAGCTCGCGATCCGGTTAACGCTATGGGTCCAAGCGACGGCGCAACTCGGCCCTAATGCTCGCCGAGCCCATCGCCGCCGAAAGTCGCCATCACGGGGCCATCGCGCCCGACTTGCCCGCGGTGGATCAGTTTCTGATCCGCGAGAACCAGCGCCATCATTGCCTCACCGACAGGTACAGCCCGTATGCCGACGCAAGGGTCATGGCGGCCTTTGGTCACGATCTCGGTCTCCTGGCCGGCGGTGTCGATCGTCCTGCGCGGCTGCAGGATCGACGAGGTCGGCTTGACCGCGAACCGGACCACGATCGGCTGCCCCGTCGCGATGCCGCCGACGATGCCGCCGGCATGGTTGGACAGGAAAATCGGCTGACCGTCGTTTCCGGCGCGCATTTCGTCGGCATTGGCCTCGCCGGTCAGCGCCGCGGCAGCGAAACCGTCGCCGATCTCCACCCCCTTCACCGCGTTGATGCTCATCATCGCGCTTGCCAGCTCCTGATCGAGCTTGCCGTAGAGTGGCGCGCCCCAACCGGCCGGCACGCCGTCCGCGACGACCTCGATGATCGCGCCCGCCGACGAGCCCGCCTTGCGCACGCTGTCCAAGTACCCCTCCCAGGCGGCGGCGGCGATCGGATCCGGGCAGAAGAAGGGGTTGCGATCCACCTCGGCCCAATCCCATCGGCTGCGGTCGACGGCGTGCGGTCCCATCTGCACGAGCGCACCGCGAACCGTGACGCCCGCGATCACCTTGCGCGCGATAGCGCCGGCCGCGACCCGCATCGCCGTCTCGCGTGCCGACGAGCGTCCGCCGCCGCGATAGTCGCGGACTCCATACTTTGCGAGGTAGGAGAAATCGGCGTGGCCGGGGCGGAATTTGGTGGCGATGTCGCCATAGTCCTTGGACCGTTGGTCGACATTGTCGATGATCAGGCTGATCGGTGTCCCCGTCGTCACTTGCCGCCCTGCACTGTCAGCGAATACGCCCGAGACGATGCGCACCTCATCCGGCTCACGACGTTGGGTTGTATGCCGCGATTGCCCGGGGCGGCGTCGGTCGAGTTCGGCCTGGATATCGGCCGCCTCGAGCGGGATGCCAGGTGGACAACCGTCCACGACACACCCGATCGCCGGCCCATGGCTTTCACCCCAGGTCGTAACTCGCAGCAAGTGCCCGAAGGTATTGAAAGACATTTGAACGCTCTTCCGTCGCGTCTCGGCTGCGGGCCGACAGCCATCTGAGTGACCCACCGGCAACAACCCGGCACGGGAAAGGCACGAATCGCGAGTCGCGAGCGGTGTCAACCTCCACCCGCGGGTGACAAGCCCCCCACGCAACGCTTATCACCGAGCCGTTGTACTGCGTGATTCCTCCATTCAACAACCCAGAGGAGAGAACACGTTGAACCACCGGCACGGACAAGGCTCTCGGACTAGGTAGTCCCGAGCCCGTAAACGTGCCTGATCATCAAGTCCGGCACCGGCCAGCGCCCATCGTGAGCAAACCCAACTGTGAATGGCTCATGGTGAATCTCGCGCTCGCCCCCGAGATCGGACATCGAGCGGTGTTTCCGTGCGGTTGTGTCAGCTTTGAGCGCCAACGAGGACGACGCGAACACGTCCCCTCTACGGTCGCTCGCGACATTGCGGTACACCAACGGAGCCGCGGCTGAAGGCTGTGGACCGACCACTTCGACGTTACGACTTGCGTGCCCTCTCCTGCGTCTGAGCAACGCTCGAGGGTGCTGAAGCAGGCTCATTCGTCTTCAATTGGCCGGGGCTGCCGCTGCTCCGGCCAATTTTCATTACAATTGCATGCTTCACTACAGGCGATCACGAAGCCGGCCGCGTTAGGATTGGAGCCGCCCTTTGCCTGTCCTCGGAGCCACACTACTGTCGCTGCTGGGCGCGATTGTCGCGTTCTTCTCGGTGCTTGCCGCCCTCGATGGAACACTGACCGCGCCGTGGCCGAGCGCACCGGAAAGCCGCGTCGGCGCATTTGCAGCGCCAAGACTCTCACTCGTGGCGACAGCGAGCCACACAACCCTGCGCCCGATTCCGGTCACGATTGCTCCCGACTCTGTGGTTGGAGCACCGGCGGCGCATAGAGCGGGCACCGACGCGCTAGCCACGGCTCGCAAAGGCGCGATCGTCGCGCCGCTCGTCCGTCGCGCACCGTTCGAGCCAACGCCGGCATCAGACGAGCCGGCACCGCCCGCTCAGTCCAAGGCAATCGCAAAGGCTCCTTCGCCGCCGCAACCTCGCGTCGCGACGCGCAGCCCCTTCGCACCCGAGGCGCGCTCGGCGCTCGGCGGGCCACGCCCGGCACCGCCCCGTGCGGCGCCTGCCACAGGGACCAAAGCGCGCTCCATCCTCGAGCGCACACCGCCGACAGCGCCGACGAACCCAACGCCCTGAGCTGCTCCGACGGTAAGGTTTCTACAGACCCGCCCGCGCTGCGCGTGGAGCGCCGGTCTCGACACCAGCTGCTTGGACACGAGCTTGACCTCGCTAGCCATGCGCATACCCTTCATGCCGCGATAAAAGCGCCAACAAAATATTCGGAGGTTCGCCCATGCAGCTCGGCTACTTCACCATGCCGTCCCATCCTCCTGAGCGCAGTCTTCGTGACGGCCACGAGTGGGATCTTCAGGTCCTCCGCTGGCTGGACGAACTCGGCTACACCGAATGCTGGATCGGCGAGCACCACACGGCACCCTGGGAGCCGCATCCCGCGCCCGACCTGCTCATCGCTCAAGCCTTGATGCAGACGAAGAACATCCGCATCGGCCCCGGCGGCTTCCTGCTGCCTTATCACCACCCGGCCGAGCTCGCCAATCGCGTCGCCATGCTCGACCACATCTCGGGAGGTCGCCTCAACTTCGGCGTCGCCGCGAGCGGCCTCCCGAGTGATTGGGAGATGTTCAATGTCGACGGCTCGACCGGCGTCAACCGCGAGATGACCCGCGAGGCGCTCGACATCATCCTGCGACTATGGACGGAGACCGAGCCTTTCGAGCACCACGGCAAATTCTGGACCGTGAAGTCGCCGCCCCTGATGTACGGCTTCCTGAAGCCCCACATCCGCCCGCTCCAGCAACCGCACCCGCCCATCGGCGTCGCCGGTCTTTCGAAGGGTTCCGATACGCTCAAGCTCGCGGGCGAGCGCGGCTATTGGCCGATGAGCCTCAATCTCAACCCGGCCTACGTCGGCAGCCACTGGGAAGCCGTCGAGCAGGGCGCTGCCAAAGCCGGCCGCACGCCGGATCGCGGCCAATGGCGCCTTGTGCGCGAGGTGTTCGTCGCCGACACGGACGAGGAAGCGATGCGCCTCTCCGTCGGCTCGCACATGGGCCGCATGATGCGCGAGTACTTCCTAAAGCTCTTGGGCGAGTTCGATTTCCTGCAATATCTCAAGCACGATCAGGACGTGGCGAACTCGGACGTAACGCCCGAATATTGCGCCAAGCACAACTGGATCATCGGCTCGCCGGATACGGTCGCCGAGAAGATCGCCAAGATCTACGACGACGTCGGCGGCTTCGGCCAGTTGCTCGTCTTCGGGTTCGACTATGCGGAAAGCCCCGGGGCTTGGCGCCGCTCTCTCGAGTTGCTCTCGAAAGAGGTTCTGCCCAAGCTCAAGCACCTCGACCCATCGTTGAAGGTCAAGGCCGCCTGACGCTGCAAAGGAAAACCACGGCCGGTCGGCCCAGTTCCGGCCGACCGAGCGCCGGCTTGCCCACTGGGCACGTCTGACAGCTAGCCCTACGGGACTTTCCACCACGTCTCGAGCGCCGTGCCCGCGAGCGGCGCCCGATCCGGCCGCCTGAACTCCGCGCGCCACGCCATCCAGAGCCCCTTCGGATGGTAGAGCGGGATCACATAGTCGCCCGACAAGAGCAGCCGATCGAGTGCACGGACAGCCGAGACGAACTCGGCCCGCTGCTGCGCGGCGACCACCGCTCCGATCACGGCATCGACGGCCGGGCTCCTCACGCCCGCGAAGTTGAGAGCGTTCTGCTCGTCCGCACTCGCCGAGCCCCAGCGATTGCGCTGCTCGTTCCCCGGTGACAGCGACGAGCCCCACGTCCATTGGATCATATCGAAGTCGAACGCCTTGAGCCGCGCCCACCGCTGGGCGCTGTCGACAGGTCGGATCTGAACGGCGATGCCGACTTGCGACAAGCTGCGGGCATAGGCCTGGAACAGCCGCTCCTCCGCGCGTTTTGCGGCCATCATCTCGATGCTGAAGGGCTGGCGCGTCGTGGCATTCACCAGCCGCCCGCCATCCGACACGTAGCCCGCCTCGCGCAACAGCTCGATTGCGACCTTGAGATTGTCGCGATTGCGGCCCGTACCATCACTGACGGGCATCGTGATCGTTCCTTCGAGCGCGCCGGGCTTCAGGCTCGCGCTCCAGGGCGCCAGCAGAGCGCGCTCCACCGCATCGGCCGGCCGCCCGTGAGCTGACAGATCCGATCGCGCAAAGAAGCTCTGCGTCCGCGCGAAGTGGCCGTGGAAGAGGTTGCGATTGAGCCACTCGAAATCGAGCATGAGCAGCAGCGCGCGGCGCACCCGCGGATCGGCGAACATCGGTCGCCGGGTGTTGAAGACGAGCGCCGTCATGCCTGCCGGCCAGCCTGTCGGCAACTCGCCACGCTCGATGCGTCCATCCTTGACCGCGGGAAAGTCGTAGCCGTCCGCCCAACGCCCGGCATCATCCTCCGACCGAACGTCGATCTCGCCAGCCTTGAATGCCTCGAACAGTGTCGTCTGATCCCGGAAATACTCGAGCCGGATACGGTCGAAATTATAGCGCCCGAGCGCGAGCGGCTTGTCGCGTGCCCACCAATCGCGATGGCGCTCGAACGTCAGCGCGCGACCCGGGTCGATCTCACCGACCACGTAGGGCCCTGAGCCGACCGGGGCGGCAAGGCTCGTCTGATCGAACGTCGCGGCCTCGAAGCGATGTCGCGGCAGGATCGGCATCAGCCCCAGCAACAACGGAGTTTCGCGATTGCCACCCTCGCCGATCACGAAGCGGATGCTGCCCGGCTGCGGGATCTCGGCGCTCTCCACGCCGCCGTAGTGCAGCCTGTGAAACGGCTGCCCTTTCTCCTTCAGCATCCGCCAGGAGAAAACCACATCCGCGGCCGTCACCGGAAGGCCATCCGAGAAGCGGGCGGCTGGGTCGAGATGAAACGTCACCGACCTCCTGTCGTCGGCCAGCTCGATCCCGCGTGCAAGATGGCCGTAAAGCGTGAATGGCTCGTCCGCCGAGCGCACGAGCAAGCTCTCATAGACCCACTCGCGAACACCTCCAGGCGCAACGCCCTTCAGAATGAAAGGGTTCAGGCTATCGTACGTACCAAGCTCGCCGAGCCTGAGCGTGCCCCCCTTCGGCGCTTCCGGGTTGACATAGGGCAGGTGCGCAAATCCTCGAGGCAAAGCCGGCTCACCGTGCATTGCGACGCCGTGCACGACCGCCGACGGTGCCTCTGCTCGTGCCGGCCCCACCACCGTCGTCGCGACCGCGGTCGCAACGAGCAACGCACACGCCGCCACGCGGCCCATTCGCCCCATTCCCTGCTTCACGATTTGTCCCCGCAGGGTGGTCTCGCGTGCCATGATCATCGCCAACAACGGGAACGGTAGCCACGCGCCGATGTCAAATATTTGCTCGACGCGCGCTGCCGCAACGCCCCGCCAAGCGATCAATCCCCAAAAACTCGGTCGATGTTGCCGCACTGGCACGTCCAGGCCACGGGATTGCCGCAATCCGGCCTTTACTCGCCGTCGCTGCGGGTCGGCAACGTGATGCGGGACCGACACATCCTACCTCTCGACGGCAGCAGGCTTCTGGCATGTGCCATACGGGGACACGATTTCGACGATGGTGGGCCGGCGGGGGTCGGCTGCGACACAACGCTCAAGGGGATATCATGAAGGTCACAGCTTCGATGGTCGGGAAGGGTTGGCGGCTCGTCGGTGCGGCTGGTCTCGCCGCGGCTCTGTCGGTCGGTGCGGGCACCGCCATGGCCCAGCAGAAAAAAAATGAGCCAAAAGCTGCGGCCCCTGCTGCCGCGGCCCCTGCTGCGGCAGCGAGCCAGAGCGCCTGGGTGAAACTTTGCGAGAAGGCACCGGTCCTGATCAAGGACAAGGACGGCAAGGACGAGCGCGCCGAGAAGAGCATCTGCCTGACGCATCACGAGCGGCTCGACGGCAATACCGGCATGGTCCTCGTGTCGGCCGCGATCCGTGAGGTCGAGAGCCAGGACAAGAAGCACATGATGGTGATGGTGCCGCTCGGCATGGCCATCCAGCCCGGGCTTCGCGCCAAGGTCTACGACAAGGCCATGTGGGACGCGACGCAGAAGAACGAAAAAGTCGACGACAGCAAGCTCGAAACCATCAAGCTGAATTTCTCTCTCTGCCATCCGGCCGGCTGCACGGCCGAGATCGACCTGACGCCTGAGATCGTGACCAAGGTCAAGGCCGGTGCCGGCATTATGGTCTTTGCCATCAACGCCAACGGTCAGGTCATTGCGTTCCCGGTCCCCTTGAACGGTTTCGCGACCGCGCTGGCCGGCGCCCCGATCGATAACACCAAGTACAGCGAGGCCCGCAAGGCCTTGATGCAGCAGATCGCACTCCGCCAGCAGGCGATGATCGAGGAATACAAGAAGAAGCAGGCCGAGAAAGCTCCCGATCCCAAGGCCGCGACGCAGAAGAAGTAAAGTCACCGACCGACAAGACGCAGGTTAGCGATCGGCTCTTCGGACCTCCCGGAGAGCCGATTTTATGTCGAAGGCTCGATGCTCACAGTTCCCGAGGTCGCGCTGAAAACACGTTCAATGGGCCAGGAGATAGGTGGCTAGGTACCGGCCATCCTCTTTTACGAACAGCTCCGCCACTTGCGGATGCCGCAGCGGCTTGCCGGAAGCATCGGGCAGCAGGTTCTGCTCAGAGACATACGCGATGTATTCAGTCTCCGCATTCTCCGCTAGCAGATGATAGAAGGGCTGGTCCTTGCGCGGCCGGATCTCTGGGGGAATCGACTCCCACCACTCCTCCGTCGAGTTGAACACGGGGTCGACGTCGAACACGATACCCCTGAACGGGTAGTACCGGTGGCGTACCACGTCGCCGAGCCGAAACTTGGCGCGAGCCATCGCTCCGGCCTTGGACCGCCGTCGCGGCGGCGCACTGTTCACAGGTTTTGTCGGACGCGTCACTGGTCGATCATATCCGCTGGGAGCCATTCGGTGTCAACGAGAGAGGCAATCGAGGCGTGACGCCACGCTCAGGCGTTGCTTACGGCGATGAGCCGCTGGAGCGCACGGCCAGCCGCGCCGCTGTCGATCGAATGCGCCGCTAGAGAGACGCCCTTCACCAGCGCCGCCACCTTGCCCCCGACGACCAGTGCCGCTCCGGCATTGAGCAGCACGATGTCGCGGAAGGGGCCAGGCTTGCCGGCCAGCACGTCGCGTATCGCGGCAGCATTGGTCCGCGCATCGCCACCTCTGAGATCCGAGAGCTTTGCGGGCGCGAGGCCCGCATCCGCCGGAGTCACCTCGAACACCTCGACCCGGCCATCCTTGACCTCGGCGACGTCCGTCGCCCCGGTCGTCGTCAGCTCGTCGAGACCGTCGTGACCGTGCACCACCCAGACGTGCTCGGCACCGAGCCCTTTCAGCACATGCGCTATCGGCTCAACCCATTCCCGGGCGAAGACGCCGACGATCTGCCGCGTCACGCCGGCCGGGTTTGAGATCGGCCCCAGCAGGTTGAAGAGTGTTCGAATGCCGAGCTCAGCCCGCACCGGCGCCCAGTGCTTCATCGCCGGATGATGCATTGGCGCCCACATGAAGCCGACGCCCGCCTCCGCGATAGCCCTCGCCACGACATCGGGCCCGACGTCGAGCTTGACGCCTAGCGCGCTCAGCACATCGGACGCCCCCGAGATCGACGACACGGAGCGATTTCCGTGCTTGGCGATCTTGAGGCCGGCCCCCGCCGCCACCAGCGAGGCGCAGGTCGACACGTTGTAGGTGCCGTGACTATCGCCACCGGTGCCGACGATGTCGACGGCGCCGGCCGGCGCATCGACCCGGACCATGCGGGCCCGCATCATCTGCGCCGCGCCAGTAATCTCATCCACCGTCTCGCCGCGAACACGAAGCCCCATGAGGAACGCGCCCATCTGCGCCTGGGTCGCATGCCCGTCGGTCATGATCTCGAGCGCCGCACGTATCTCGTCCGGCGTCAGCGTGGCACCAGTCGAGACTTTCTGGATGAGGGCGCGAAGGGTTTGAACTGACATCGGCGAACCTGGCTGGAAAGGGCGACGGCGAAGGGAAAGAGCCCCCCTTATGACAGATCGGCGATCACAACCCCAAGAGGTCGCGATGCCGCCGACCATGACCGTGCCCTCGGTTTACGCGGCGACCCGCGCCGCCTTCTGGTTTCGCCGCTTCGGGCTCAGCCCTGCAAGCTCGAGAAAATTGGCGAGCAGATCATGACCATGCTCCGAGGCGATGCTCTCGGGGTGGAACTGCACGCCGTGCACGGGATGCGTACGGTGCTGGAGACCCATGATGATGCCGTCATCCGTCTCGGCCGTGATGGCGAGGCACTCGGGCAGGCTCGATCGCTCGACGATCAGCGAGTGGTAGCGCGTAACCTCGAACCGGGACGGAACCCCGGCGAAGATGCCTTCCCCCTCGCAGCGGATTGTCGATAGCTTTCCGTGCATCGGCGCGGGCGCCCGTATCACTTTTCCGCCGTACACTTGGCCGATCGCCTGATGGCCAAGGCAGACACCGAGCACCGGCACGGTCGGCCCGGCGCGGCGGATCAGCTCAAGGCAGATGCCTGCCTCGTTGGGCGTGCATGGCCCCGGCGACAGCACGATCGCCTGCGGCTTCAAGGCGAGGGCCGCATCGACCGTGATCTTGTCGTTGCGCACCACCTCGGGCACAGCCCCAAGCTCGCCCAGGTAGTGGACGAGATTGTAGGTGAAACTGTCGTAGTTATCGATCAGAAGGAGCATGATATCTTGTCCGACGTGCTCGGGCTCGCGTCAAGCGGATGAGGCAGCGCATGAGTAGCTGTGTCGAACCCGCCGTGGCAGGCCGACCCAGCACCTTAGTTCGGCAAGCACCTTACTTCGCCGGCACCTTACTTTGGAAGAATCTCCCGCACCATCTCCGGCGGCCGTCCGATCCGGGCCTCATGGCCCACGAGCACGATCGGACGCTCGATCAGCATCGGGTGCGCCTCGACCGCCGCCAGCAGCGCCTCGTCGCTGGTGCCGTCACTGCCGAGGCCGAGATCCTTAAACGGCTTTTCCTTGGACCTGAGCAAGCCGACGAGTGGCAACCGCAGGCGGTGGGCCGCATCAAGCAACTCCTCACGCGACGGCAGCGTTGTCAAATACTCGACGATCCGCGGCTCGATCCCGGCCTCACGGATGAGAGCCAGCGTCTCCCGCGACTTGCCGCAGCGCGGATTATGCCAGATGACCACCTCGCGCCCGACCGGCATTGACGACATTCGACACCTCCCCGAAGTCAAGCGATGGCGCACGAGATTAACCGCCAACGACCGCAATTGACACTCTTCCGCGCGTGTGCTGCCACTCGCAATAGCCCGCCCTGCCTTTGGAGCCCACAATGAGCCGCAAGCACGCATCCGAGTTCTTCATCGACGGCGCCTGGGTCGCCCCCGCCAAACCACGCACCATCCCCGTGATCGATCCCGCGACCGAGGAGCCGCTCGGCGAGGTTGCCCTCGGCTCCGCCGCCGATGTGGATAAGGCCGTAGCTGCGGCGCGGGCGGCGTTCGACCGCTTCGCGGCCACCACCGTCGAGGATCGCATGGCCCTGCTCGGCCGCATCGCCGACGTCTACAAGGCCCGCTTTACCGAGATGGGCCAGGTCATCAGCGCCGAGATGGGCGCCCCCATCTCCTTCGCGACACGCTTCCAGGCGGGTGCCGGCATGGGGCATTTCCGGGTGGCGCGGGACCTCCTGAAAGACTTCCACTTCGTCGAGCGCGACGGCTCCACCGAGATCGTCCGCGAGCCGATCGGCGTCGTCGGCATGATCACGCCATGGAACTGGCCAGCCAATCAGATCTGCTGCAAGGTCGCGGCAGCGCTCGCCGCTGGATGTACGATGGTTCTGAAGCCTTCCGAGGTGGCCCCCTACTCGGCCCTTCTGATTGCCGAGATCCTGGAGGAGGCCGGGGTGCCGAAGGGCGTGTTCAATCTCGTCAACGGCGACGCCGAGGTCGGCCAGGCGATCGCCGCACACCCTGAGATCGACTGCGTCTCGTTCACCGGCTCGACCCGCGCTGGCGTCGACGTCGCCGTGCGCGCGGCGCCCACCGTCAAGCGCGTCGGCCAGGAACTCGGCGGCAAGTCGGCGAACATCATTCTGGACGACGACGGCTTCGCCAAGGCCGTGACCGAGGGCGTCAAGCTCTGCTTCCGCAACTCCGGCCAATCCTGCAACGCGCCGACGCGCATGCTTGTCCCCGCATCGCGCATGGCAGAAGCGTCAGATCTCGCCAAGGCCGTCGCCGAGGCCATGAAGGTCGGCTCGCCCGCCGACGCGGCGACCGAGATGGGACCGGTCGTATCCGAAGTGCAGTGGAAGAAGATCCAGGCCCTCATCGAGGCCGGCATCAAGGACGGCGCCAAGGTTGTCGCCGGAGGCGCGGGGCGTCCGAAGGGTCTGGACAAAGGCTATTACGTCAAGCCGACCGTCTTCGCCGGCGTCACGCCCGAGATGACCATCGCGCGCGAGGAGATCTTCGGACCCGTCCTCGCCATCATGCCCTATAAGGACGCCGACGACGCGGTCCGCATCGCCAACGATCACCCCTTCGGCCTCGCCGCCTACGTCTCTGGCACGGATACGGCTGTCGCCACGCGCATCGCACGGAGGCTGAGAGCCGGCATGGTGACGGTAAACTTGGCTCCCGCCGATCCGAAGGCGCCCTTCGGTGGCTACCGCCAGTCCGGTAACGGCCGCGAGTGGGGCCGCTTTGGCATCGAGGAGTACCTCGAGACCAAGGCCGTGCTCGGGGCTGCGGCCTGAAGCATAGACGATCGCCAACGGTCCGAGACGGAAGCGGCATTCGTCGTACCGCCTCGGCCCTCCCCTTCAGTGGATCGTCGACGGTGAGCCGCCTGCCTCATTACCTGCAGCGAGGCGCCCCGCAGCGGCTGAGTCTCGATCCGCCTTTAAGCTCACTGTGTGGAGGAGACAGGCATGGTCGAGCCATATGACGACCTCCCCATCATCGATGCTCATCATCACCTGTGGGACCTGTCGCTCGGGGCCCAGCCTTGGCTCACGACACCGCCGTGGACCTCGTTCCGGTATGGCGATTACGCCCCGATACGCCGCGATTTCCTCATCGGCGATTACCGGCGCGCCGCCACTGGGCACAACGTGGTGGCGAGCGTCACGATGGAGGCCGAGTGGGACGAGCACCGGCTCGTCGAGGAGACGGCATGGACCGCCGCGCGCCACGCCGAGAACCCTGCCTTTCCCGCCGGCCATGTCGCGCGGACGTTCTTGCATCTTCCGGGTTCCAAGGTCGAACTCGCGGCACACGCGGCAACGCCGCTCGTTCGAGGCATCCGCCATAAGCCGACCGCGGCATCGAGCCCTGACCGGGTCGAGCCCGGCGCCATAGGCGGCATGTCAGACCCTGAATGGCGGCGGGGCTATGCCGCGCTCGGCCCCCTCGACCTGCATTTCGAGTTGCAGGCACCGTGGTGGCATGTCGGCGAGCTGCTCGACCTGATCGCCGCCTTCCCCGAGACACCTGTCGTGATCAACCACGCGTTTCTGCCGTCCGACCGGTCGCCGGAGGCGATGGCCGGCTGGCGCCACGCCATCCGGCGGGCCGCATCGGCGCCCGGTACGACCATGAAAATCTCCGGCATAGGGGTTCCGGGCCGGCCCTGGTCGCTCGACGACAATCGCCCGATCATCGAGACTATCGTCGAGGCGTTCGGGGCGGATCGCGCCATGTTCGCCTCGAATTTCCCCGTGGACGGGATCTGCGCCTCCTTCGACACGATCTTCCAGAGCTTCAAGGCCGCCACCGCGAGCCTCCCGCGCGCCGACCGCCTTAAGCTCTTCCATGACACCGCAATCCGGGTCTACCGTCTTGGTATCCCCCTCGTCGCCGCCTGAGGTCTCGCAAGCCGCGAACTCGATCGCCAGCATCTCCTGGTGACAGCCGCACTTTGCCCGCGCTAGCATTTGTCCAGACATAAACCGCGGCTGCCTGCTGGCGGCCGGAGCGATCGAACTTGTCTCGGGAGAGGAAACCATGGCGAGAGCGCCGCGCTTTGCAGTTCAGATCGGAGCCGTCGACCGGCTCGGGGCGACCGACGCAGAGATGTACCGCGAGGCGATCGCCGACGCCCAATACGCCCAAAAGCTCGGCTACGATGCCGTCTGGATTGTGGAGCACCACTTCTCCGACTATTATCCGACGCCGAACCCGTTGATGTTTCTCTCGCATCTTGCTGCCGCCTGCCCCGGCATGGGCCTTGGCACCGCCGTCATGGTGCTGCCCTGGTACGATCCCGTGCGCTTTGCCGATGACGTGGCGATGCTGGCCAACCTCACGACGGGGCCGCTTCATATCGGCATGGGCCGCGGCACCGCCAAGCTCGAGTACGATGCGCTCAGGATCGACATGAACGAGGCGCGTGAGCGCTTCCGTGAATGCTGGGAGGTGACCCAGCTCGCCTTGAAGGGCGAGCCCTTCACCTACGATGGCCAGTTCGTGAAGCTGGAACGGCCGATAACCGTGCGCCCCCGCGTCGACAAGGCCCGCGAGATCAACTTCTTCGGTGCCATCGGCTCGCCCGGCTCCGCCGAGATCATGGCCGACATGGGCCTGCCGCCGCTCTCGCTCTCCCAGTTCCCCGACTACATGCTGGTAAAAATCCTCGAGCGCTGGCGCCGCCGCATGGCCGACAAAGGCCACTTGGCCGGACCCGACCCCATGCTGCCCGTTTCGGCCAAGTGCTTTGTCGGCGACACCGACCAATACGCCCGCGACGAAGCACGCAGCCACATGGCCCGCTTCTACAAGCTCCAGGCCGAGCACTACACCACCGACACGACGCCCTGGGGCGACATCAAGGGCTACGAGCAGTTCGCCAAGATCTTCGCCAACATGCGCCTGATGGGCGATCCCGCCCAGAACGACCCCATCCTTGACCGAAACCTGATCGGCTCGGCCGAAAGCGTGGCACGCCGGATCAACGAACTCCGCGCCATCGGATTCAACTACATCCTCTTCTCGAACGCCATGCACGGCGTCGAGCGTGAGGTGCGCCACCGCATGATGCGCCGCTTCGCCGAGGAGGTGATTCCGCTGGTCAACAGCCTGCCGGTGCCAGCCGCTCCCGCCTTCGAGAAGGTCAGGGCCGCGGAGTGATCCCAGATGTCATCCCGGCACTTGTCGCCGGGACCCATCGGGCAACCTGAGTAAGCGGATGAATGGTTCGCGGGAGCAAGTCCCGCACTCACAATTGCCGAGGATATATCGACATGACAGACACCATCGGTTTCATTGGCCTCGGCTCCATGGGCGGCGGCATGGCGGCTAACCTGCTGAAGGCCGGGTTCAAGGTCGTGGGGCTCGACATCGACCCGAAACGCACCGCCGCCCTCGCCGAGAAGGGTGGCAGCATCGTCGCTACGCCTGCCGATGTTGCTCGCGCGGCAAAGCGCGTCGTCACCATGGTCGAGACCACGGCTCAAACCGAGCAGATCATCATGGGCGAGAATGGCGTGCTCGCCGGTGCCGGTCCGGGTCACGCCATCGCGATGATGAGCACCATCGACCCCATCGCGACCAAGCACATGCATGACGACCTCAAGGCCAAGACCATCAGCATGGTCGACGCCCCGGTCTCGGGCGGGGCAGGTCGCGCCGCCGACGGGTCCCTCGCCATCATCTGCGGCGGCGACAAGGCCGACTTCGAGGGATGGCAGCCCGCCTTCAAGGCGATGAGCGCCAACCAGTTCCACGTCGGCTCGATCGGCCAGGGTTTGGCCCTCAAGCTCGTCAACAATATGCTGATCCAGACCTCGACCGTGGCTATCGCCGAGGCCTTCGTCATGGGCGCCAAGGCCGGCCTCGATCCGAAGGTCATGTACGACGTGATCAAGGTCTCGACCGGCGCCAGCTTTGCCCTCGACTTCCGCGTGCCGCGCTTTCTGTCGGGTGATTTCTCGCCGGGCGGAACCGTGGATATCTCCTACAAGGACCAGGAGCTCGAGACGGCCTTCGGCAAGGCGCTCGGCGTGCCGCTGTTCATGGCCAACATCTCGCAGCAGGTCTACCAGATGGCACGCGCCCACGGCCTCAACAAACAGGACGGCGCCTCCGTCGTGAAGATCTACGAGCAGATGGCCGGCGTGAAGCTCGGCCCGCGCTAGGTTTCCTCACCGCTCCGTCATCCCCGCGCAGGCGGGCACCCACGGGCGGTCGACATGACGAGCCTCGTCGTAGATGCCCGTCTTCGCGGGCATGACGTCGAGGAGAGTGGCGAAGGAGATTTGTCCAATGACCGAGAAGAGCGACCTCTACAAGAAGGGCGAAGCTGTCCGGCGCAAGCTGCGCGGCGATGCCGAGTACGAGAAGAACATGAAGGAGTACGCAGCCGACCCGCATACCTTGAAGTTCATCGAGCTTGCCACCGAGACCGTATTCGGTGCGCTCTGGGCGAGGCCCGCGCTCGGTCACAAGCTTCGCGCCCTCATTTGCGTCATCACCGACGCCACCATGGGCCGCCACGACGAGCTCGACATCCACCTGCGTTTCGCCCTCAAGGAGGGCTGGACCGAGGACGAGCTCATCGAGGTTCTGTTGCACATGTCGGGCTACGTCGGCGTGCCGCTGATCCGCGAGGCCATCTACTGCGCCAAGGACGTCTTCGCCGACGAGCGCGCGAAGAAGGCCAAGGGCTGAGATAGCCCCCTCTCCCTCTACCCGAACGCGGCAACGGAGGGGGTTCGGGGGCCACGTCCCCCTCTGCGTGCGGGGCCTAGCCCCCTCGCGCCAGCGGCGCGACCGCCCAACCTTGCCACAGAAGAGAGCGCCCTCCATGTCCTCCCCAAATGTGCACTACATCCCGAACCGCCTCGATTGGCTCGCTCGGGTGAAAGAGCCTGCACTCGAGCCCAACCTGCCGATCGTCGATCCGCATCATCACCTCTGGGATCGGCCCGGTTGGCCCTACATGATGCCCGACCTGCTGGCTGATACGAACGACGGGCACAACATCGTCTCAACCGTGTTCGTCCAGTGTCGCGCGTTCCATAAGGCGTCCGGTCCCGAGGAATTGCGCCCGGTCGGCGAGACCCAGTTCGTGGCCGGCGTCGCGGCCATGAGCGAAAGCGGCCAGTACGGCACGACGCGCGCCTGTGAGGGCATCGTCGGTCACGCCAACATGCTGCTCGGCGCCAAGGTCGAGTCGGTGCTCGAGGCCCATGTCAAAGCCGGCAACGGCCGCTTCCGCGGCATTCGCCACATCACGGCCTGGGACCCGAACCCCATCATCATGAATCCGGCCTACACGCCACCACGCCACGCGCTGCAGGACAAAACCTTCCAGGAGGGCTTGCGCACACTCGGCCGCATGGGATTGACATTCGACGCCTGGCTCTACCACCCGCAGATCAGCGACGTGACCGCCGCCGCCCGCGCCGTCCCCGAGACCCGCATGGTGCTCGATCACGTCGGCGGCCCGCTCGCCATCGAAGGCTATGCCGGCAAAGGCGACGAGGTTTTCAAGCACTGGTCGGCCGCCATAAAGGAGCTGGCCACCTGCCCCAATGCCTACGTCAAGCTCGGCGGCCTCGGCATGCGCATCAATGGCTTCAAGTTCGAGGACGCGGCCGACCCGCCCACCTCCGAAGCGCTCGCCAAGGCCTGGAAGCCCTACATCGACACCTGCATCAACGCGTTCGGCGCCAGCCGTTGCATGTTCGAGTCGAATTTCCCGGTCGACAAGGGCTCCTATAGCTACGGCGTCTTCTGGAACGCGTGCAAGCTGCTCGCCAAAGGCGCCTCTGCAGACGAGAAGCGGGAGCTGTTCGCCGGGACGGCGCAGAGGTTCTATCGACTGAAGACCAGCTGACGTGCCCCTATCTCCCCAACTGCGCTGAACCAGCGAGACGCGAGAACCGATCATGACCGCCGACAAGTCTGCATCCACCACGCCCATCCTCACAATTGCCGAGGGAAAGGCCACCATCCGTCTCAACCGCCCCGCCGAGCACAATCGCCTCGAGCCGGCCGACCTCGAGGCGTTGATCGAGATCTATGACCGCATCGCCAAGGACGTATCGATCCGTGTGCTCGTCATTACGGGCACCGGCAAGAGCTTCTCCTCCGGGTTCCACATCGGCGCGTTGAAGGAGCGCAAGGAGGGCAAGCAGAAGGAGTACGATCCCAACGCTTTCGAGAAGATGGTCGACAAGCTCGAGGACCTGCGCGTTCCAACCATCGCGGCATTGAACGGTGGCGTCTACGGCGGCTCGACCGACCTCGCGCTCGCCTGCGATTTCCGCATCGGGGTGGACGCCACGCGCATGTTCATGCCGGCCGCGCGCCTCGGCATCGTCTATTACCAGTCGGGCCTCCGGCGCTACGTCTCGCGCATCGGGCTCAACAACGCCAAGCGCCTCTTCCTGACCGCGGAGCCGGTCGAAGCGAAGGAGTTGCTGGCGATGGGCTACCTGAGCGAGATCGTGCCCGCCGATCAGCT
The DNA here is from genome assembly GCA_001464755.1 of Rhizobiales bacterium Ga0077524. Lineage (GTDB taxonomy): Bacteria > Pseudomonadota > Alphaproteobacteria > Rhizobiales > Hyphomicrobiaceae. Next base: position 11,790 of record LNDR01000413.1, on the reverse strand, counting down.
CATGACGCGCGTCGATGCGCTCGCCTCACAGATCGCGGCCAACGCTCCGCTGGCGCTCGCCATGACCAAGAAAGCACTGAACGACGTCGCCGCCGGCCGCCTCGATCCCAACTGGCACGAGGAAGCGCGCACGCTCTGCGCCAAGTCAGACGATCACCAGGAAGGCCTCAAGGCGTGGGCCGAGAAGAGGAAGCCGGTCTTCAGCGGCAGGTAGTTGCCGCTCGAGCAGGTGGACGCGTCGCTGCGTCCACCGAGGCGCTCGGCCTGCTTTGCTGGCGGTTATCGGGTGCGTGACGCGTCTACCATTGACGCCTCTTCCTGGCGCTCGGGCGGTAGCCATCGGGCACCCGCGGGTGGCAATCCCGGCTCGGGCGCTGTCTGGCGCATCAGGAACTCGAAGCGGTGGCGCGCCTCGAGCACGCGGAGCCGCTGCAACGTCGTCAAGTGCAAGGCGACGTGCAATTCATCGCCGCTCACCGAGAACGCCTCGATCGCCCAGAAATGCCGCAAGAGGCGCAATGCCGAGCTAATCTCTTCGCGCGTCAGCTGCAATTGATGCTCGATACGCGCGATCGCAACCTGCCGCGTATCCGGCATGCTCATGTAGCGCACGAGATGGCCCGCGAGCTTCATCGACTCGCGAGAGGCCCAACTCGCATCGCAGACGTCCTTGAGCCAGACCTCGCCCGCGATGCCCAGATCTCGCCGTTGCAGTCCTTCGATGCTCTCGAAACGAACCCGACGCGCCTCGATCGAATGATCCTGCTTCACCACATCCCCCACTCGCCGCGAATATCCGTTAGCGAATTTACGGTCGGGAAGGTTAACGGCGAGCAAACATTATGCCCCCGCTGGCACGGGCGACGGGGGCATGACGCAAGTTGGAAATGTTACTCGGCTGCAGCGGGGGCCATAGCCGCCTTCTGGCCCCGGCTCTCGCGCTCGCGACGCAAAAGGTCAGCAACCAGGAAAGCGATCTCGAGCGATTGCTCGGCATTGAGCCGCGGATCGCACAGCGTCTCGTAGCTTTGGCTGAGTTGCTCGTCGACGATCTGCATCGCGCCGCCCGTGCATTCGGTCACGTTCTGGCCGGTCATCTCGAGATGGACGCCACCCGCGTGCGTCCCCTCCCCGCGATGGATCGAGAAGAAGCGCTCCACCTCTTCGCGCACCCTCTGGAACGGCCGCGTCTTGTGGCCTGTCGTCGCCGTGATGGTATTGCCGTGCATCGGATCGCACGACCAGACCACCTTGCGGCCTTCTTTCTCGACCGCCCGGATCAGAGTCGGCAGGTGCTTCTCGACCTTGTCGGAGCCGAATCGGCAGATCAGCGTCAGCCGACCCGCCTCGTTGTCCGGCGACAGCAGGTCAATGAGCCGGATCAGTCCGTCCGGTTCGAGCGACGGGCCGCATTTCAAACCGATCGGGTTGGCGACGCCTCTGGCGAACTCGACATGCGCATGATCGGGCTGGCGTGTCCGGTCACCGATCCAGATCATGTGCGCCGAGGTATCGAACCAGCGGCCGGAACCCATCACCTCGTCCTTCCGGGTCATGGCTTGCTCGTAGCCGAGCAGAAGTGCCTCGTGACTCGTGAAAAAGTCGGTCGTCACCAGCTCGCGCGTGTTGGCCTCGTCGATGCCGAGCGCCTTCATGATCTCGAGGGTGCTTGAGATCTTGGCCGCCAGCTTCTCGTACTCTTTCTCGATGGGCTTGCCCTTCATGAAATCAAGCGCCCAGCGATTGACGTTCTCGAGGCTCGCGAATCCGCCCTGCAGGAACGCGCGCAGGAAGTTCAGCGTCGCGGCGGACTGACGGTAGGCCTGCAGCTGCCGCTGCGGGTCCGGCATGCGCGACTCCGGCGTGAAATCGAAGCCGTTGATGATATCGCCGCGGTAGCTTGGCAGCTCCAGGCCGTTGAGCTTTTCGACGTTGGATGAGCGCGGCTTGGCGAACTGCCCCGCGATGCGTCCGACCTTCACCACCGGCATGCCACCCTGGAACGTCATGACCAGGGCTGACTGCAGGAAGATGCGAAAATAATCGCGAATGTTGTTGGCCGAATGCTCCTTGAAGCTTTCGGCGCAGTCGCCACCCTGAAACAGGAAGCTCTGCCCCTCGGCCACCTTGCCGAGCTTGGTCCTGAGCGCGAGCACCTCGTTCGCGAACACGAGCGGGGGAAACTTGGCAAGGCGCGCTTCGACATCGGCCAACGCGGCCGAATCAGGATAATCGGGCACCTGGACGATCGGCTTCGATCTCCAGCTCTCGGGTGACCAGGGTGCCGGCATGGCGCTCTCCTAACGGGATACGGCAACCACCGCCCCTGCACTCACTGCAGGACCGGTCCGCTCCGCATCATGGCATGAAGCCGTTCCTATACGCCAACTCTGGCCTTCCTGCCAGTCGCCCCGCGCGAGCGACGGCCTCGGCCCAATGCCAGCCTTCAGCGCCTGCCGGCCTTCACCGCCTGACCGCCTCCACCTCGATCGCGACATCGACCTCGTCCGAGATCAGCGGGGCACCGCGGCCAAGCCCCCATTCGCTTCGGAGCAGCCGCGTCGTCGCCGAGAACCCGGACACGAACTTGCCCGCGAAGCTCGGATTGATCAGCCCAAGCGGATGCTCGCCGGTGAAGTTCCATGTCACGGCCAGCGTAACCGGCCGGGTCGTGCCTCGGATCGTCAAATCGCCCGTGACTTCTCCGGTTCGCTCCCCGGTCCGCAGCACGGCCGTGCTCTGGAACGCGATTGCTGGATGAGCAGCTGCGTCAAAAAAATCGACGCCGCGCAGCAGGCGATCCAATGCCGCAACGCCGGATGACAGCCGCGTGGGATCGATCTTCACGTCGACGCGACCTGCCTCCGGACTGGCCGGATCGAGTTCGAGGGTCCCCTCGAGACCAACGATCCTTGCCGCATGGCGCGACAGCCCGGCGTGGCTCCAGCTCACAACGATCGTCGAGTGACCGCCAGCCAGTGCGTAGCTCTCGGCAGCCGCCCTTGCTTCGGCGGGTGCTCCGACGATAAGGCCGAGTACTGCCAGAGCGCCCATCGTCCGCCAAAACCGCAAGCGCTGCCCCATACGCATCCTGTACCTTTCTGCGATCAACCCACTCGCCTGAGTAGGCCCGTCATGTGGCGACACTACTACGCCCATACCGCAGCGTTCGTTCGCGCGCTGCGCTCAGAGCTGCGCCGTCATTCCACCATCGACCGCGAGCGTCGCCCCGGTGACGAACGACGCCTCGTCCGATGCCAGGAAAACAGCCGCTGCGGCGATCTCCTCGGGCCGCCCGAACCGGCGCATCGGTGTCTTGTCGATCAACGCCTTCGAGAGCGCGGGAATTTTAAGTGCCCGGGCCGTTAGCGCCGTCTCGATGAAGCCGGGACAGATCGCGTTCACGCGGATGCCGAAGCCCGCATACTCGACCGCCAGCCCCTTCGTCAGCGCAATCACCGCGCCCTTGGTGGTGGAATACGCAACGAGCTGTCGCATGCCGTGGTCGCCGAGGATTGAGGCGACGTTGACGATCGACGCATTGCCCGACCGACGGAGCAATTCGAAGCCCTCCCGGGCAAACCTGACAACCCCGTCCAAATTCACCTCGCGCACCTTGCTCCAGTCGGCCTCGGACAAATGCCGGAAGTCGGCCCGCACGTTGAGGCCGGCATTGTTCACGAGGATGTCGAGCTTGCCGTGGGCGACCTCCACCGAGCGGAGCACCGCAATGATGTCCTGCCCCAGCGTCACGTCCACAGCATGCCCGGTCGCAGCTCCACCCTCCGCGGCGATCTCGTCGGCCACGCGTGCCGCAGCCACTGGATCGATCTCGGCGACATGCACATGCGCGCCTTCCGTGGCAAGTGCTTTGGCCACCGCTCGTCCAAGGCCGTTGCCTGCGCCCGATACCAGGGCAACCCGTCCGTCGAGGCGTCTCATCCGTTTCTCCCCCGATGGGCGCTCAAGTAGCCGCACCCGGCATCCACATCAAGCATCAGGAAACATCGGCACATTGAGCCTGAAACAACAAAGCCGCCGCCCCTGTGCAGGGCGTCGGCGAAATTGTCCGCACGGAGCTTGTGAAGGCCCCTATTTTAGGGGCTCACGCCGCTTGTACTGGTCAGGATGATCATATGTGTCGTGCGCGTAGTCATGCCCGACCTTGAACTTCAGGCCCACCCGGATCAGATGCGCATCGATGTCGACCTTATGATCGATCGCCGGCAACAGCGCGCCCTGTGGAATCTCGAAACCGCCGTCGAAGTTGCCGTATAGGTATTCCGTAAACAGGATCACGTGGCTCCAATCGACCTCCGTGCCGACGCCGCCGACAAAGCCGGTGAGCGTTTCCGCGGCCTTGTTCCCGACACCGGGGCGCTGCGCCTCCATGCCCAGGAAGCCGACGCCCGCCGTGCCGTAGATCAGCCATCCTGGACGAGCGTAAAAGCCAAGCCTGCCACGGATGGTCAGCAGCCAGTCCATGCCATAGTCGGTAAGGAACGGCGTATCGCGGATATCGCCGAAACTGCCGTCGACCTCGAGTCCCATCAGCACGCTACGATGAAGCGTCAGATCGTAGCCCGCCGACACGCCGCCGGCGAAACCGTTGGACGACCCGTTTGCAATGGCCGGTAATTTCTCGTCGATCTCGAGGAACGTCCCCTGCCCGAAAACGCCGAATTTCACGAGACCGGAACCGTCGTAGGTCTGCGCATGGGCTGTGGCTATGCCGGAGAGCGCGATCAGCAGCCCTGCCGCAGCCTTCACGAGCGTTCGTCCAAGCATGCGCTTCCCCCACAAAAAATGATTCTGTGAATCGAGATCGCAGGATTTGCTGATTCGGGGAAGCGTGACGTCGATCCAAACGAGGAGTTGGCCCGGAGCGTGGCCGACAATCGACACTCGAATCACGCAACAGGGCAGATCTCCAGCCGATGCCGTGGTCAACCTTTTGGCGGGGTCCATTTCTCGCGCATCGTGACCAACTCCTCGGCGGCGCTCGGATGGAGCGCCATCGTGCGATCGAAATCCGCTTTGGTCGCTCCCATGCGCATGGCAATTGCCGCCATCTGCACCATCTCGCCCGCGTCCGGGCCAACGATGTGGCAGCCGAGCACCCGGCCACCTTTCGCCGCGACGACGAGCTTCATCAGCATGCGCTCCTCACGGCCCGAGATCGTGCCCTTCATCGGCCGGAACCGGGCCTTGTAGATGTCGATCTCGGCGTGTGCCGCGCGCGCCTCGGCCTCCGTCATTCCGACAGTGCCTACCTCAGGCGTCGAGAACACCGCACTCGGGATCATCTCGTACTCCGTGACCCACGGCTTGCCGCCATAAAGCGTATCGGCCAAAGCGTGACCCTCGCGGATAGCGACGGGGGTCAGCGCCACCCGGTCCGTCACGTCCCCGACCGCGTAGATGCTCTCGACGTTGGTCCGCGACTGCGCGTCCACTTTGATCGCACCGTTCCGCGCCATCTCGACGCCGGCCGCTTCGAGCCCGAGGCCTGTCGTGTTCGGGCTTCTTCCGATGGCGAACATGATCTCATCCGCTTCGAGCCGCCCTCCGCCCGTCACATGTCCGACAAGACCGCCAGCCGTCTTCTCGATCCGCGTGAACACCTTATCCGTGACGATCCGGATGCCGCGCCGGGGCAACTCCTCCATCAGCGAATCGCGCACGTCCTCGTCGAACCCGCGCAGGATCTTGGGGCCCCGGTAGATCAGCGTCGTCTCGGCGCCGAGACCCGCGAAGATCCCCGCGAACTCCACCGCAATATAGCCTCCGCCCGCAACGATCACCCGCTTCGGCAGCGCCTTGAGGTGAAACGCCTCGTTCGAGGTGATGACGTGTTCCGCTCCTTCGAGCTCGGGATCGACGTTTGGCCAGCCTCCGGTCGCGACGAGGATGGTCTTGGCGCGCACTGTCTTGTGCGGCTTGACGAGGCGCACAATGTGTGGCCCCTCGAGCACCGCACGGGTCTCGAAAATGGTGACGCCCGCCCGATCGAGATTACGCTTGTAGATGCCCTCGAGCCTCGCGATCTCGGCATCTTTGTTGGCGATCAGAGTAGCCCAATCGAACCGGCGCTCGCCGAGCGTCCACCCGAACCCCGCCGCATCCTCGAACTCATCCTGGAAACGGCTCGCATAGACCAGCAGCTTCTTGGGCACGCAACCCCGGATCACGCAGGTGCCGCCAAACCGGTATTCCTCGGCGATTGCGACTTTCGCCCCATGGCTCGCCGCGATCCGGGCCGCCCGGACACCGCCCGAGCCGGCGCCGATGACAAAAAGGTCGTAGTCGAAATGGGTCATGGAAGGCTCCCGCGGTGGCCTGCACCACCGTGCGCCGCCGCCTACTGGTCGATCGATCTGACCGTTGATACCCCAACTTGGACGGTTCGGCACCAGATCAGGCGCGAGGCGGCATTCCACACCGCCGACGATCCAACAGGCGCAAGCGGCGATCTCACGCCGCGTTGATTGGAGCACTCAGCGTCACAACGCCATTCTCATCCGCGACGAAGGCAGTGTCGGCGATCCCAAGGAACAAGCCGGTCTCGACCACGCCCGGCACCGACTTCAGAAGGTCATGCAGCATGTCCGCATCGTCGATACGCCCGAGCGCGCAATCGAGAATGTAGTTGCCGTTGTCGGTGATGAACGGCTCGCCGCTTGGGCCGGACCGCAACGTCACCGGCCCCGAGCACCCCGCCTCCTCGATGCACGAATGAACCCAGTCCTCGGTCGAGCGCCAGCCGAACCGTACGACCTCGACCGGCAATGCGAACGCGCCGAGTCGAGGCACGCGTTTGGAGAGATCCGCGATCACGACCATTCGATCCGACGCCATCGCGACGATCTTCTCCCGCAGCAGCGCGCCGCCCCCGCCCTTGATCAGTTGCAGATGGTCGTCGAGCTCGTCCGCACCGTCGACCGTCAGATCGAGTTCGGGCGTCTCGTCGAGCGTGGTCAGCCGGATGCCGAGGCTCTCCGCCTGAATCCGCGTCGCAATCGATGTGGGCACGCAGATCACGTCGAGCCCCGCCTTCACCTTTGCGCCGACGAGATCGACGAAGTGTCGCGCGGTCGAGCCCGTGCCAAGGCCGAGCCGCATGCCGGATTCCACCAGCTCGATGGCCTTCAGCGCGGACTGCCGCTTCATGTCGTCGGGTGTCATAAGCACGTCCCCAGGCACAGGCACATCTTAGTCGAGGGTGGGCGGGAACTCATCGACAGTGAGTTCCGCGCGACCTCGTCGTGATCCGGGTTCGACAGTGTTGCGCGATGACCCGGGCCTTGCATCCTTCAGCTCACAGCCCGCCCATCAGCATGTACTTGAGTTCGACGAAGCCGTCGATGCCGTGCGCCGAGCCTTCGCGACCGAGACCAGATTCCTTCACGCCCCCGAACGGTGCCAGCTCGGTCGAGATGATGCCCTCGTTGATCCCGACCATGCCGTACTCGAGCCCCTCCGCCACACGCCAGACTCGGCCGATGTCGCGGGCATAGAAGTAGCAGGCGAGGCCGAACTCCGTGTCGTTGGCCATGGCGATGCCCTCCGCCTCGGTCTTGAACTTGAAGACCGGCGCGACGGGGCCGAAGGTCTCCTCCCTGGCGCACTTCATGTCGGGTGTGACGTTGGCGAGTACCGTCGGCTCGAAGAAGGTCCCGCCGAGGGAATGACGCTTGCCGCCTGTCACGACCGTGGCGCCCTTCGACACGGCATCGGCGATGTGCTCCTCGACCTTGTCAATCGCAGCCGGGTTGATCAGCGGCCCTTGCGCCACGCCAGCTTCGACGCCGTTGCCGACCTTCATCGCCGCAGCGGTCTTGGCGAGCTTCGCCACGAACTCGTCGTAGACCCCTTCCTGAACCAGGAACCGGTTGGCGCACACGCACGTCTGACCGGCATTGCGATACTTTGATGCCATCGCGCCCTCGATCGCCTTGTCGATGTCGGCATCGTCGAAGACCAGGAACGGCGCGTTGCCGCCGAGTTCCAGCTCCACCTTCTTGATGGTGGAGGCCGACTGCGCCATCAGCACCTTGCCGATCTCGGTCGAGCCCGTGAACGTGATCCCGCGCACCTTCGGCGACGTCGTCAGCTCCTTGCCGATCTCGGCCGACTTGCCGGTAATGACATTGAACACCCCGGGCGGAATCCCGGCCTGCCGCGCCAACTCGGCGAGGGCCAATGCCGTCAGTGGCGTCTCGGTCGCGGGCTTGCATACGACCGTGCAGCCCGCCGCCAGGGCCGGCGACACCTTCCGCGTGATCATCGCGTGCGGGAAATTCCAGGGCGTAATCGCACCGATGACGCCGAGTGGCTGCTTGATGACGATGATCCGGCTACCATGCTTGAAGGTCGGGATCGTCTCGCCGTAGATGCGCTTGGCCTCCTCGGCATAGAACTCCGTGAACGCGGCGCCGTAGATGATCTCGCCGCGAGCTTCCGGCAGGGGCTTGCCCTGCTCGCTGGTCAGCAGCAGCGCCAATTCGTCGGCGTGCGCTATCTGCAGGTCGAACCACTTGCGAAGGATGGCTGACCGCTCCTTGGCGAGCATCCGACTCCATGGACCGAAGGCCCTCTCCGCAGCATCGATTGCAATCTTCGTCTCGGCCGTGCCGAGCCGTGGAACTTTGGCGATCTCCTCGCCCGTCGCGGGATTGGTCACCGGAATCTCCGGCGTCCCCACCCACTTGCCATCGATGAAGCATTGGTTCTTCAAGAGGGTGATGACTTTTTTGTCCATGGGATGGCCTCCGGCATGACTCAACGTAGAAGCTGGGTGGCCCCGCCCTGAGGCAACGGCCACGTCCTGGACTACACGTAGGCCGCCGACCAGGGACGTGCAAGCTGACGGGCGGACACCGCAGTGCTACATCGGCTCCTGGACGGGGGTGGCCCCGTGATCCGGTGGAAACCCATGCACGACCTGACCATCGTTTTTGATCTCGACGGAACGCTCGTCGAGACCGCACCCGACCTGATCCGGGCAACCAATCACGTGCTGGCGCTTGCCGGCCATGCCCCTGTCGATCCGGCGAGCATTCGCCCGTCGATCAGCTTCGGCGGCCGGGCCATGATCGTACGCGCACTCGAGGTGCGGGGAGCCAATCACACAGAGGCCGAGATCGACGGGCTTCTCGAGCACTTCCTGACCCATTACGCCGACAATATCGCCGTCGACAGCCACGCCTTTCCGGGCCTCGAGGCGGCGCTCGACCGCCTGGCTGCCGCCGGTGCCCGTCTCGCCGTGTGCACCAACAAGCGCGAGGGCATGTCGCGCCTGCTGCTCGAGACATTGGGCCTCGCCGACCGCTTCGCTGCCATCGCCGGCCGCGACACCTTACCGGTCTACAAGCCGCACCCGGATCACTTGACCGGCGCTATCCGTCTCGCCGGTGGCGATCCTCGCCGCGCCGTCATGATAGGCGATAGCGACACCGATCTGAAGACGGCACGCGCGGCTGGCGTCCCCGTCATCGGCGTGCCTTTCGGCTACACCGACATACCCATGCGCGACCTCGGCCCCGACGAACTGATCGAGCACTACGACCACCTCTACGACGCCATAGAGCGCGTCAGGCCGCCACGGCTCGGCTGAACGCAATTTCAGCTCGGTGTCCCGATCCAGACACATTCCGGCACGATACCGGCCTCGCGTGAGCGTTCAACGCATCCGACGAGGAACAATCAGATGATCAAGCGTATGGCAACGGCGGCGGCGCTTGCCGTGATCCTGGCCTCGGCCGCCTCGGCGCAGTCCCCTGCGCCCGCCGAGACCCCGGCCACACCACCCGCCTCCTCCCCGGCATCTCCCTCAACTCCGTCCAGTGCGCCGACGACCGATGGCACGACAACCGGCTCGGTTCCCACTCCACAATCCGAGGCAGGGGCAGCAGCCATTCCCTCCACCACCGAAGCCTGCATCGCAGCCGCAGCCGATCTCGGCACCGCCGCCGAAGGCAAGACACTGCCTGACGACAAGCTCGACCAGCTCGACGTGCTTTTCTCGAAGATGGAGACGCTCTGCGACGGCAATCAGCTCGAAGCCGCAATGAATGTCGCCAAGGATATCAAGACCATGCTCGACGGACAGTAGACGCGCGTCCAGGCCGGACCAATGTGACCGTAATGGAGCGGCCTCGGATATCCCGGGGCCGCTTTACGCTTGGCGGTCGATGTAGTGAGCGTCAGCGCGCTGCTGCCGTTGCAAGATCGCTGGCAAATCGATCGACGGTCTCCGGCGTGGTATCCCAGGCGCACATCAGCCGGCACCCCGTCTCGCCGAGAAACGTATAGAAGCGCCAGCCTTTCGCGCGCACCGCAGCCTGTGCCGCGACGGGGATCTCGGCGAATACCGCATTGGCTTCGACCGGATGCATGATGCGCACGCCCTGGAGCGCTGCCAGTTTCTCGGCGAGCCGCCTCGCCATCGCATTCGAGTGCCGCGCATTCTTGAGCCAGACATCGCCCTCGATCAGCGCACACCAGGGCGCCGCAACGAACCGCATCTTCGAGGCAAGCTGTCCGGTCTGCTTCACTCGCCACGCAAATGCATCCGCCAACGACGGATCGAAGAACACGACCGCCTCGCCCACGGCGAGCCCGTTCTTGGTCGCCCCGAACGACAGCACGTCCACCCCTGCCCGCCACCCCAGATCGGCCGGCTGGCAGCCGAGCGTCGCCACCGCGTTGGCAAAGCGCGCGCCGTCCATGTGCACCTTGAGACCGTGCGCCCGCGCCACCGCCGTCAGCGCGCGCACCTCATCCAAAGTGTAGACGGTGCCCAGCTCGGTCGATTGCGTCAGCGAAAGCGCCCGCGCCTTGACGTGGTGGACCCCCTCGTAGCGCCGCGCCAATCCCTCGACCGCCGCAGGCGTCAGCTTGCCGCCGGGCGTATCGGCCACCATCAACTTGGCGCCGCCCGTAAAGAACTCCGGTGCGGCCGCCTCGTCCGTCTCGATGTGGGAGAACGCATGGCAAAGCGTCGCCTCGAACGGCCGGCAGAGCGCTGCAAGCGCCAGCGCGTTGGCCGCCGTGCCGTTGAAAACGAGGAAGGTCTCGCACGCCTCTGTCTCGAACAGCGACCGCATCCGGGCCTGCAGCTCGACCGTCCAGCGGTCGTCGCCATAGGAGGGCTCGTGCCCCGTCGCATTGGACACGGCCAACGCCGCCATCGCCTCCGGACAGAGACCCGCCTGATTGTCGGACGCGAACTGCTGCATGCAGGGAACTCCGAGGCTTCACGCGAGCCGACAGGCTACGACTGCACTTTGCTCTGCGCGACCGGGCTCGCTGCCGGATGATGGTAGGGCACGAACCGACGGAAAAGCGCGATGGTCGACGGCAGGATGACAAGCTGCCCGAGCAGCGAGGCGAACAGACATAGCCCAGCCAGCCGACCGAACAACCGCAGCGATGGCAGATCCGAAAGGATCGTGACGCCGAGACCCAGCGCCAGCACAATTGTCGTCAGCACGATGACAGGCCCGATGTGGTGTACCGTCCGTACCACTGCCTCGTGGGTATCCTTCACGCCCGGTCGCGTCTCCTCGATGCGGAATCGATTGAGGAAATGGATCGTCGAATCGATCGCGAGCGAGAATGCGACGGTAATGGCGATGATCGATGCGAACTGCAGCCCCTCACCGGACCAGTGCAGAATAGCGCCCGTCGCAAATATGGGAAACAGCGACGGCAGCACGCTCGTCACTCCGGCGACAAGGGAGCGCAACGCGACCCCGAGAAAGACGAAGATGACGAACATATCGCCGA
>LNDR01000412.1 GCA_001464755.1 Rhizobiales bacterium Ga0077524 | reverse complement strand
CCTTCTCGCCCTCTGCAATGAAGCGGCGGACCAGGTGCTCCGGCAGAACCTTGACATAGCTCTTCACCGTTTCGATACGCGTATCGCCAGCGTCAGCAAGCCAGCGGCGCAGACTATCCAGCGACCAGACGTTGCCGAGGCCTGCCGTCTTCTCGAGCACGACGTGGGCCGCAGCGATCACGTCGAGCGTAGACTTATCATAAAGATCGGCAGGGCCATTCCATCGGATCATGATGTGCACCGGGTTGGCACCCGTCAGTTTCTGGTCGAGCCGGCCCGTCGCAGCCAGGGCCTGCTCCTTGTCGGGAACCTGATCGGCGAGCCGGTATTGCGGCACGAGTTGCGTATAGGCGTGCCCCGTAATTACGACGGCCGCGACCGAAAGCACTGACCAGATCATGGGCGCGCGCAGCACGGTGAGCACGATCGCTTCGGTCATCCGCCCGAGAATGCCGATGCCCCCGTCCGTGTTCGGTTCGGCGTCGACGACAGGCACCGTCTCGCGCCGGATCAGCAAGGCAGCCAGCGTCGGCACGACGACGGCGACCGCCACGTACGAGATCGCGACGGCCAGCAGCGCCGCCGTCCCGAAGGTGCGGATGAGCGCGCTATCGGCGAATGAGAACGATAGGAGGGCCAACCCGGCGTTCATCGCAGTCAGCAGGCACGCCGGCGCCACGTCGAGGATTGCGTTGCGCGCTGCCGTCAAACGGTCGACACCGGCCATGATGTCGCGGCGGATCGCGAACACAAGGTGCATCGAGTCCGAGAACCCCGAGACCAGGATCAGCGGCGTGATGACGTTGATGAAGAGATTCAATCGGTAGTCGAGACCACCGACAACGCCGAGCGTCCATAGAATGGCGATCGACGGCCCTGCCACCGCGATCAGCGTGAGCGAGATGCGGCGAAAGAACAGATAAGCGATACCGGCACCGAGCAGGAAGCCGAGACCATTGTAGATGAGGCGGTCGCGCTCGACCGCGTTGCGGATCTCGAGTTGCATGACCGGTGCGCCCGTCAGCTGCACCTTGAGGCCCGACCCCGCGAGCGCCTTCTCTGCCGCCTCGCGAATGCCACCGATCACGGCTGCGGCACCAACCGCATCGACATGCGCACGGTCGAGCGAGATCACCGCCAATGCCAGGGTGCCGTCATTCGAAAGGAATTTGCCGGAAACGATCTCGTTCGTGCGCAGCTTCTCGATCATCACATCATAGGCCGGCCCGACTGGCAGATCGTCGGGCACCACCGGTGGCGCATAGCCCGTCGCATCGGGTTTGCCACGCGCCGAGAGCATCGAGACGAGCCCGTTGACGCCGTCGGCAAGTTGCAGGTCGACCATGGCGGCGCTGACGGCGGAGAGCTTATCGCGCTGGAGAAGCTCGGGGCCCTCGATCACCACCAGGACGTCGTACTCGCTCGATGGAAAGCGCCGATCGATCTCCTCGTACTGGCGAAACTCCGGAGTATTGGTACGGAACAGCTCCGACAAGCTGTCGTCGACCTTGAGGCGCATCACCCCAGCCAGCGCCAGCAATGAGAGCGCGAGGATGATCAATGCCGAGACACGAGGCGCCTTGAGCGCCACGAGCCCTAGCCTCTCAAGTCCGAACGTGAAGGCGAATGCGCGCCTCGGCTCGCCAGCCTCCGCCATGGATCCCCCGACCGCCGCTCCACGGCCTAAGGCCGGTGGGCGTGACATGCTGCCTCGCCGTCTCGGACCCCCGAGACTCGACTCGCCCCGGCGGACACTGCAACGGAGGACGCATGATCGCAAGAGGCGTGGACGCGCACCCGAATGCTCAGAACCCTGCGCTTTTCAACGGGCTCGACGGCTCGCCGCCCGGCATGCAGCCGGCTCCGCGCGGCATCTTGCTCTCGACGGCCCCTGTCCCGTGCCCTATCTCGACCCGAACTCGAGCTCCGATGGAGATGCCCTTTGGCCGACAAGTCGCTCGACGCGCGCCATCTCAACTGTCCTCTGCCGATCCTGAAGGCGACCAAAGCACTGAAAGAGGTCGCCGTCGGCGGCACCCTCGAGGTGCTCGCCACCGACCCCGGCTCGGCGGGTGACTTCGAAGCCTTCTGCCGCGTCGGCCGGCACGAGATGCTCGAGGAGAGCCAAACCGACGGCGTCTTCCGGTTTCTCATTCGGCGGGGGCGGTGAGGTCTTGCTTTACCCGTTGAATTTCGGCTTCCGCTTCGCCAGGAACGCCGAGACGCCCTCGGCGAACTCAGCCGAGCCGAAGGCGACACCCTGCGCGATCGCCTCACGCTCGAAGAAATCCTCGACGCTGGCTTCATAGGCCCGCTTCATCATCACCTTCGACATGGTCAGCATCGCCGCCGGCCCCGAAGCCAGTTCCTCTGCGGCAGCCATCACCTCGTCCATGAGCTTCTCAGGCGCCACACAGCGGTTGGCAAGGCCGATCTGCACCGCTTCCGCCGCCGTGTAGCGCCGGTTTAGCAGGATCATCTCCTTGGCCCTGAGGCTGCCGATCGCCCACGGCAGCGTCTGCAGAACGCCAAGGTCGGGAAGCGCACCGAGCTTCGAATAGCCGCTCATGAAATAGGCGTTCTCCGAGGCGATCACGATGTCGGCGAGCAGCGCCAGCGCGAGCCCGCCGCCCACGGCCGCACCGTTGACCGCCGCGATCACCGGCTTGTCCGCATCCAGCAGCGCCTGAGACCACGAATGCACTGACTGCATCCGCCGCCTGACGGCCGGCGCCTTACGCCCCTCCATATCCTGCATCGCACGAATGTCGCCGCCCGCACAGAATGCCTTGCCGGTTCCCGTTATGACGATCGCCCGGACGCCCTGATCTGCCAGGACCTTGGGGACGTTTTCCTGCATGCCCGCCTTGATGGCCGGCGACAGCGCGTTCATGCATGACGGATCGTCCAACCTCAGCACAGCTACTGCCCCGTGACGCTCGACCTTGACCGCTGCCATCTGGCGTTCCTCCTGTTGCCGCATCATTCGGAAAGACCGCCATACTGTGCGGCCGGGACGCACCCTGTCGAGGCTGTAGCGCGGGGCATGGCATCCGGCGCCCGGGCGGCGTATATATCCGCCGAAGCAACAGAAGCCGTGATCATGACCGACACCCCCGACATCCTGGCCCACATCACGCGCTACAAGCTCGAGGAGATCGCGCGTGCGAAATCCGAGCGCCCGCCCGCCGCCATCGAGGAGGCCGCACGCCGCGCCCCGCCGGTGCGCCCGTTCGCCGGCGCCCTCGAGGCGCACATGCGCGCCGGCTTTGCCCTGATCGCCGAGATCAAGAAGGCAAGTCCGTCGAAAGGCCTGATCCGTGCCGATTTCGATCCGCCCCGCCTCGCCGAGGCTTACGAGAAGGGCGGTGCCGCGTGCCTTTCCGTCCTGACCGACTCGCCATCGTTCCAGGGGGCCCCGGCCTTTCTCGAGGCGGCCAGGCGTGCCACGCGTCTCCCGGCGCTGCGCAAGGACTTCATGCTCGACACGTACCAGGTCGCCGAGGCGCGCGCCTGGGGCGCCGACTGCATCCTGATCATCCTAGCGCAGGTTAACGACGAACTGGCCTTGAGCCTGGCAGGCGCAGCGCGCTCCTATGGCATGGACGCCATCGCCGAAGTTCATGACGAGGCCGAACTCGAACGCGCCCTGCGCCTGCCGTGCCGGCTCATCGGCATTAACAATCGCAACCTGCGCACATTCGAGACGACCCTCGCCACCACCGAGCGCCTAGCCCCTCTGGTCCCGAAAGACCGGATCGTCGTCGGCGAAAGCGGTATTGCCAGCCACGCCGATCTCGAGCGTCTCGCCAAGGTCGGCGTTCGCTCCTTCCTGGTCGGCGAAAGCCTGATGCGTCAGGACGACGTCGCGGCCGCCACGCGGAACCTGCTGACGGGCCAGTGACGGTCTGGCGGGTGGGCGCCTGCGGCAAGGATGACGCAATCTCTCGCTTTGCAGCAATAGGTCGCGGGTGCAAGGATCGCCGCCGGGGCGCAAGGTGCAGGGCAAGCGATTTCGCGGGTGGACGAGCAGCAGGATGAGGCGCAAGACGCGACAATGACCGAGCTGAGCCACCTTAACGAGAAGGGCGAGGCGCGCATGGTCGACGTCTCGGAAAAGAGCGTTACCCAACGCACCGCCCGTGCCGAAGGCTTTGTCGCCATGGCGCCCGCCACCCTGGCGCTCGTCGAGAAGGGCGAGGCGAAGAAGGGCGATGTTCTCGCAACGGCGCGCATCGCCGGAATTATGGCCGCCAAGCGCACGCACGAACTGATCCCGCTCTGCCATCCCCTCCTGTTGACCAAGGTCACCCTCGATCTCGCACCGAGCGCGGCCCCCTGCGGCATAGCCGTTGCGGCCGAGGTTCGCGTCACCGGCCAGACCGGTGTCGAGATGGAGGCCCTGACGGCCGTCTCCGTAGCCTGCCTGACCATCTACGACATGCTCAAGGCCGCTGACAAAGGCATGACGATCGGTCCCATCCGGCTTCTCGAGAAAACCGGCGGGCGCTCCGGCATCTGGCGCGCAGCCGATGCCACCGCCAACGCGCCCACGGAGTGAGCAACATGTCGTCGCGCGCTCTCACCGTCGAGGAGGCACTCGCGCGGATCCTCGCCGGTGCCACCCCCATCGCCGACGTCCAGCGTCGCGATCTCCTAGCGGCCCACGGCCAGGTTCTGGTCGAGCCGCTTGCCGCCCTGTTGACCCAGCCGCCCTTCGATGCGTCCGCGATGGATGGCTATGCCGTCCGTGCCGTCGACGTCGCGAGCTTGCCGGTCACGCTCGCCGTGGTTGGCGAGGCCGCAGCCGGACGTGCCTACGAGGGTGCGGTCGGGAAAGGGCAGGCAGCTCGCATTTTTACCGGCGCCCCGGTTCCCGCCGGAGCCGATGCCATCGTCATCCAGGAAAACGCTATCCGCGACGGCAACCGCGTGACTGTTCGCGAAGGCACTACCGATCTCGAGCACATCCGCCCGCGCGGCGGCGACTTCAAGGCCGGCGACAACTTGCTCCCGGCCGGCCGCAGACTTTCCTCCCGTGACATCGTACTGGCCGCAGCCATGGGTCACGCCGCTCTGCCCGTGCGTCGCCCGCCTGTGGTTGCGATCCTGGCCACGGGTGACGAGCTCGTGCTTCCTGGTGTCAACCCAGGCCCCTCCCAGATCGTTTGCTCCAACACCTTCGGCATCGCCGGCATGGTCCGCGCAGCGGGCGCCACACCCCGCCTCCTCGGCATCGCCCGCGACACGTCCGAGAGCCTCGCCGACCACCTCGACCGGGCAGCTGGCGCCGATGTTGTCGTCACCGTCGGCGGCGCCAGCGTCGGCGACCACGATCTCGTCGGTCCCGTTCTCACCTCCCGCGGCATGGCGCTCGATTTCTGGAAGATCGCCATGCGACCCGGCAAGCCGCTGATGTATGGCCGCGTCGGGCACCAGCATGTCCTGGGCCTCCCCGGCAATCCGGTGTCGTCACTCGTCTGCGCCCGCCTTTTCGTGATGCCGCTGGTCCGTGCCCTCCTCGGGCTCGAGCCGGAGCCGTCACGCGCAATCGAGGCACGTACCGCGGCTTCACTCGCCGCCAACGGCCCACGCGCCCACTATATGCGCGCGACAACGCGGCGGTCGGCCGACGGCGTGCTCGAGGTGACGCCCATTGCGAACCAGGACTCGTCACTGATGCGTCCCCTCGCGGACGCCGACTGCCTGATCGTCCGCCCCATCGGCGCGCCAGCCGTTCCTGCCGGCGGCGGCGTGCCCGTGCTCACCCTCGACTTCTAAGCCGCCGCGCCCGGTGTCGGCTCCGCTTCGTGACAACTTTACGCTTGCGGAACAGTCCGCGAACGATTAGCGTGTTCCCTGTTTGTACAGGAAGCGCTCGCGTGTGCACGGCGCTCGGTGCCAAGCCAGACCGCGGGAGAGGCCATGCTGACGTCGAAACAGAAAGACCTGCTGCTCTACATTCACAAGTGCGTGCAGGAGTCTGGCGTCCCGCCCTCGTTCGACGAGATGAAGGCAGCGCTCGATCTGCGCTCCAAGTCGGGCATCCATAGGTTGATCACGGCGCTGGAGGAGCGGGGCTTCGTGCGCCGCCTTCCCCATCGCGCCCGCGCGCTCGAAATCATCAAACTGCCGGACGCCCTGCTCGATGGCGGCGCCAAGCGAACAGGTTTTACGCCAAGCGTGATCGAAGGCGGCGGGGCTCGCGCCGAGGTGCCTCGTCCAACCCATACCGGTACCCCGGTTGAGGCGAGTGGCATATCGGTGCCCCTGATGGGCCGCATCGCCGCAGGCGTCCCGATCAGCGCCATTCAGACGCACAGCAACGATGTGTTCTGCCCGCCCGACATGCTCGGCAGCGGCGAGCATTTCGCCCTCGAGGTCCGCGGCGACTCGATGATCGAGGCCGGCATCCACGACGGCGATATCGTCATCATCAAGCGGACCCACAACGCCGAGAGCGGCGACATCGTCGTAGCTTTGGTCGAGGAGGAGGAGGCGACCTTGAAGCGCCTGCGCAAACGCGGCACCGCGATTGCCCTCGAGGCCGCCAATCCCGCTTACGAGACGCGGATCTTCGGGCCCGATCAGGTCAGCATTCAAGGCAGGTTGGTCGGTCTGATGCGGCGCTACTAAGGTGCACGAGAGGGACGGTGCGCTGCATCGCGCCGCCGGCACTGCGGCACCAGCATCGCAAGCCATCGGACAATGAAGGTTGCAGGCGCTCTCAGTCGCGGCTCTCGCCTCGTTCGATCGTCTGGCGCGGAGCAGTCCACGGCCTCCGACCACGCCATTGGCCGACGGTCGCTATCCGAGCCACGACATCACTCCTCGGCTTCCCGGCCGTGTCGCCCCGCGGAATGCTACTGCCCGGACCTGACTGCCCAACAGAAGGCACGGTAACGGCCCCCTGACCGCTGGCTGGGTGCAGGAACACCACATGCGCACCGTCTCGAACGATGCCGTCTCGCGTGATCACCGGCGTCCGCCCCCCGTCGGTGCAACCCGCAGCACCACGCCCGAGCCACACCACAAGATGCGCCCGTGTGCAATCATCGCCGAGCGCTCCAGCATGCCGTGGAATTGCGATCTCGATCCCCCGTACGACCGCGCGGCAGCCGACAGCATCACAGGAGATGGCCCGACCAGGTCCGACCTCGCGTGCCGGGCGTCGATCTCCGTCGTGCTCGAGCCACCTTCCAAGCTCGAACGACGAGCGCCCCGAGTCGATCACGGCCAGCCGGCCGTCGGCGTCCCTCACCGCGACGAGCGCGCCGCCGGCTCCGACCATGACGTCCGGCGCCTCGCGCCATGGCGCGACGACCAGCCCAAGCGCTATCGGCATTAGCCCCGCCAATCGCCACCGGCCGCCCCAGAGGCAGAGCCAGAGGCCGCCCGATACCATGAGCGCGAAACCTTCTGGTCGAATGGCAGGAACCAGCGTGACCGCCCCCGGCATCACGGCGACGCGCCCCGCAACCCACGACATCCACTCGATCCCCACGCCCATCGCCGTCAGGGGCCAATGCTCGAGGCCGAAGGGCATGGCGATCAGCGCGCCGAGCGCTGCGGGCATCACCAGCAGATTGCAGATTGGCACCGCGACGAGGTTCGCCAGCACAGCGAGCTGCGTGCTCTTGTGGAAGTGGTAGACGGCGAATGGTGCCACCGCGACCGTCGCGATCAGGGTCGTAAGCACGATCGTGCCCAGGAACGCCGTCGAGGTCGCCATGAGGCCAGGCGCCCTCCGTTCCGTCGTTGCCCGCGACCGCCGCCACGCCTGCCATGCCTCGACGCCCGAGATCAGCGCCACCACCGCTGCAAACGACATTTGGAAACCGACATCGATCACGCTTTCCGGCGCCGACACCAGGATAACGAGCGCCGCCAGAGCGACATTGCGGAGCGCCAGCGCGGGCCGATCCAACAGGATCGCCGCAAACATTATCGACACCATGATTGCGGAACGCACTGCCGGCGGCGAGCCGCCCGAGATCAACAGATAGCCACCGGTACCGAGAATGCCTGCCACCGCCGCCCATTTCTTGATCTCGAATTTCAACGCCAGGAGCGGTACGAGCGAGAGCAGAAAGCGACACGAGAAATAGACGGCCCCGGCGAAGATCGACATGTGCAGGCCCGAGATCGACAGAATGTGGAAGATGCCGCTATCCCGATAGGCTTGGTTGGTCGTCTCAGAGATTCCGCCCCTCTCGCCCGTTATCAGCGCTGCGGCGATCGCACCGGTCTCTCCGGGAAGCGCAGCCGTGACGCGGCGGCTGATCCGCTGCCGCAGTTGCTCCACCGGCCCCCAGAGCCGAAGCTTGAGTGGCATCGGCTCAGCGATGCTGATGGGCTTGGGCCGCATCCGCGACGACCCGACCGCGCCGAGCCCCAGGAACCACGCTGAGCGTGCGAAGTCGAAGCTACCCGGAAGCGCGGGACCGGCAGGCGGCAGCAGGCTCGCCCGCACCGAGATCCCGTCGCCGGGGGTGAACGCCGGCTCGCCGGCGGGCACGCGGATTCTCATGCGCCGCGGCGTCGCCTCCGGCGCCAAACCTTCGATCGCGACGGTGCGCACCATGATCCGCTCGCCGCCCGCTGCACGCGGCTCGACCAGCTCGACCCATCCCGTGATGACGGCAGATCTCAGCTCCCGCTCGAGCACGGGTGCCGCGGCGCGGTCGCTCGCCACCTTCGCCATGGCCAAGCCCAGTGCGAGGCTCGCGAGCCCTCCACCGACGACGAGGCTGGCCAGCCCGCGCCGCCAGAGGCCGGCGATACCGATGCAGACACCGGCCGCCAGCAGGCATGCCACGAGCGTCGGTTCCTCGGGCAAGGCGAAATAGATGACGACACCGGCGCCGAACAGCACTGGCACCCAATAGAAGAAGCGATCCTGCTCCGCCGCCACCACAGTGTCGAGCCAGCGTGCCAGCCTGCCCACGTGCCATCCCCCGCCGCCAGCGCTTCGCGCGCATCGACGGGAGACTACAACCGAACACGCAGCGCCCGCCATAAGCGGCCGTCGGATCTTCGGACCAGGGAGATCACACGTTCAGCGCTTGGTGCCGCCTGCAGGTGTTTTCGTCCCCGAAACCTTGGCCCAAGTGTCCCTGAGGCCCACCGTTCGGTTGAGCACAGGCTTGCCGGGTTTCGAATCCTGGTCGAGATGGAAATAGCCGAGCCTCTCGAACTGCACGGGCGAGTTCCCATTGTCGGCCGCGATCGCCGGCTCGAGCTTGGCGTTTGCAACCACCTCGAGCGAGTTCGGATTGATCTCGTCGGCAAAGTTGGTGGCGTCCGGGTCGGGCCGCGTGAACAGATGCTCATACAGGCGGACCTCGCCTTCGACGGCTTGCGCAGCCGAGACCCAGTGCAGCGTTGCCTGAACCTTGCGCCCGTCGGGCGGCGTGTTCCCGCCGCGCGTTTCCGGATCGTATGTGCAGCGCAGTTCGACGATCTCGCCTCTTGCGTCCTTCACGACTTCCTTGCAGGTGACGAAGTAGGCGTAGCGCAGCCGCACCTCCTTGCCAGGTGACAGCCGAAAGAATTTCTTCGGCGGATGCTCCATGAAGTCGTCCCGCTCGATGTAGATCTCGCGACTGAACGGGACCATGCGCGACCCAGCGGCCGGATCTTCGGGGTGGTTTGCCGCCACCATCTCCTCGACCTTCCCCTCGGGATAGTTCTCGATGACCAGCTTCAGAGGCTTCAGCACCGCCATGCGACGCTGCGCGGACTTGTTCAGGATTTCGCGCACCGAGAACTCGAACATGCCGTAGTCGACTATGCTGTTGGCCTTGGCGACACCGACCCGCTTGACGAAATCGCGGATCGCCTCCGGCGGAACACCACGGCGCCGCATGCCCGCCAATGTCGGCATGCGCGGATCGTCCCAGCCCACCACGTGCCCGCCTCGCACCAGCTCCGTCAGAACTCGCTTCGAGAGCACGGTGTGCGTCACGTTGAGGCGCGCGAACTCGTACTGGCGCGGCCGTGACGGCACTGGCAGGTTCTCGAGAAACCAGTCGTAGAGCGGCCGGTGGTCCTCGAACTCGAGCGTGCACAGCGAATGCGTGACGCCTTCGATCGCATCCGACTGGCCATGCGCATAGTCGTAGCTGGGATAGATGCACCACGCGGTGCCCGTGCGCGGGTGCTCTGCATGCAGAATTCGGTAGAGGACGGGATCGCGCAGGTTGATGTTGCCTGAGGCCATGTCGATCTTGGCACGCAGCACGCGAGTGCCGTTCGGGAACTCACGTGCCCGCATCCGCTGGAAGAGGTCGAGACTCTCCGCGATGGGCCGCTCGCGGAACGGGCTGTTCGTGCCGGGCTCCGTCAGCGTGCCGCGCGAATGCCGCATCTCGGCTTGGCTCTGATCGTCGACATAGGCCTTGCCGGCCTTGATCAGATGAACCGCCCAGTCGTAAAGCTGCTCGAAATAATCCGACGCGTGATAATAGTGCGCGCCCCAGGTGAAGCCCAGCCATTCGACATCCCGTTTGATGGCGTCGATGTAGGCCTGCTCCTCCTTGGTCGGGTTCGTGTCGTCCATCCGCAGATGGCAGCGCCCACCGAACTCCTCGGCGACGCCAAAGTTCAAGCAGATAGACTTCGCATGGCCCATGTGGAGGAAGCCGTTCGGCTCCGGCGGAAATCGCGTCACGATCGCGCTCTGCCGGCCGGCATCGAGATCGGCCTGGACGATGTCGCGGATGAAATCCCGTCCCGCCGCCCGGTCTGCCGTCTCGTCTGCCATGGTATCCTCGCTGGTCTGCCCGCACTTATGTCAGGCCGTCGACGGGCCGTAGCAAATTCCCCGTCCCGCGCCAAGCCGACCCGCCCAGCGAAGCGCAGGCAGCCGGTCGCGGTCGACCTGTGCTATACGCGCCCCGACATCGACCTGACCAGCACCGAGCCCTTCGCCCATGACCAAGCCTGTCGTCACACGTTTCGCGCCCTCGCCCACGGGTTTCCTGCATATTGGCGGGGCGCGAACGGCGCTGTTCAACTGGCTCTTTGCCAAGCACACGGGCGGCACGTTCCTGCTCCGGATCGAGGACACCGACCGCGAGCGGTCGACCGAGGCTGCGACCCAGGCGATCGTCGACGGCCTGGGCTGGCTCGGCCTCCAGTGGGACGGCGAGATCGTCCATCAGGCCGCGCGCGCCGGACGCCACGCCGAGGTGGCCCGGGAGATGCTCGCCCGAGGGCAGGCCTACAACTGCTACCTCAGCGCGGCCGAGTTGAAGGCCATGCAGGACGCAATCACAGCCGAGCGGGACCTCGCCCGCCAGGAGAAGCGGCCACCGCAGGGTCCCCAGAAGGTCATGAGCCCGTGGCGAGACCGCGGTCCTGCCGAGGCACCCGCCGGCGTGACGCCCACGATCCGCCTTAAGGCACCGCGCGATGGCGAGACCGTCATCGACGACCAGGTGCAGGGCCGTGTCGTCATCCAGAACGACCAGCTCGACGACATGATCATCCTGCGCAGCGACGGGACACCGGTCTACAACCTCGCTGTCGTCGTCGACGACCACGACATGGGCGTCACCCACGTCATTCGCGGCAACGACCATTTGAACAATGCCGCCCGCCAGACGCTGATCTACAAGGCCATGAGCTGGGACGTCCCCGTATTTGCCCACGTGCCCCTCATCCATGGGCCTGATGGCGCCAAGCTCTCGAAGCGCCACGGCGCGCAGGGCGTCGAGGAGTACCGCGCCATGGGCTACCTCCCGGCGGCGCTACGCAACTATCTGGTGCGCCTCGGCTGGAGCCACGGCGACGACGAACTCTTCTCGACCGAGCAGGCGATCCAGTGGTTCGACATCGCCGACGTCAACAGGAGCGCGGCCAGGTTCGATTTCGCCAAGCTCGCCGATCTCAACGGGCACTATATCCGCCAGACGGCACCGGATGAACTCGCGGCTACGATACGATCGCTGCTGCCCCACCTACCCGACGGCGCCGCGAAGGCCGCCCGGTTCGAGGCTGTCGGCTGGGATCGTCTCGAGGCGGCGCTGCCAAGCCTCCGGGAGCGCGCCAAGACGCTGCTCGATCTGCTCGACGGCACAGCCTACCTGACCGCCGAGCGGCCCCTCGCTCTCGAGCCGAAGGCCGCCGCCCTGCTGGACGACGGAGCGCGCACCATCCTCAAAGCGGTTGCAGACGCACTCGCGGACGTGACGGATTGGTCCGTCACCGCCCTCGAGGCCGCGATCCGAACCCTCGCGGTTGCGAAAAACCTGAAGCTTGGTCAGGTCGCACAACCGCTGCGGGCAGCCCTGACGGGACGCTCGGTGTCACCGCCCGTCTTCGACGTCATGGCCGTACTCGGGCGCGACGAGACGCTGGCCCGCATCCGCGACAAGTCAAGCCGTTAACCGGTTTCGGAGCGAACCGGGCGCCGGCTTGCCCATGGGTACATTCTGACCAAACCGGAAAGCATGAGCACATTTTCCAGGCAAGCGCTGCACGGCCCCTTTCCCGTTCGCTGCTGTGCGGGATAGAGTGTGGTACTGTTGATATGTCCGGACGACCGACCGACGAGCTTTCGCCGGGGTGGGGACTGGTGGCGGGGCGCGCCGCGCGCGCAGCGATCGAAGGAACGACGCGATGAATACAAAGGACGGCACGGTGAAGTCGGACGCCAGCCGGGCGGCGACGATGATCATCAACAACAAGCAAATCCAAATGCCGGTACGATCCGGCGTCATCGGCCCTGACGTGA
>LNDR01000411.1 GCA_001464755.1 Rhizobiales bacterium Ga0077524 | reverse complement strand
CGTGAGATCGTAGCGTCCCATGATCCAAGCTCCGCTGTTTTCGAGCTTGAATCACTGTTCGAGTCCCATGCCAACTGATTATTGAGTACAAGGCCTAGCCAAGCCAATAGCCGCCGGCTTTTGGCGAACTCAGTTCGCAGGCGATGCCATCGCGATCGGTGTCGTGGCGTTGCCAGAATCCAGGCATCCCCTGCCTTGCTGGTGCCAGCCCCACTCTTCTGGCAGCCTCGCAACTTGAGGCTGCGACCAGATGCCGGACCCACCCGACCAGTGTCCACGGCGGCTGAAAGTAGCGCTCGAAGGTCATTCCGAGCGGGAATGCTATTCCCAGGCTGATGATCAAACACAGTCTCTTTGCCGCGCGCTGCGGCGAGTGCGCGTCGTGCTCGCCATGTGGAAGGCGCCTCAACATCCCGAATCCAGCCCCTGTACAACCGTATGTGGGGACTGTGATATTCAACAGCGATGGGCGCAATTGGTCATGATCGAACAGGTTAGCGTGGCGCCAGGCCGAACACGGACGATAGGATCGGCCAGGTTGCAAGGTATTCGGGCGACTTCGGCTTTGTCGCTTTCCTGAACAACGCTAGATTGCTTCGCGTTCTGAATGATTTGCGGCCACCCGGGCCGGCAGTTAGTAAAGTCGGTGCCGATTGGCGACGATCCGAGCCTTGACGATGAGCCATCGGCGCCACACCTGCTGGTGTGGCGCAGCCCAGACGATCGCGTCCGAAACAGGAGACACACGATGGCTACGTTGCCCGCGCTTCAATACCTCGACAAGGCGCTCACGACCGTGCGCGACATGGGCCTCAAGACGGAGAGCGCGGGGCAGGATCCGATCGTTGCGCTGCTCGAGCAGATCGCCCATCTCGACAAAGACAAGGTCACAATCATCGCCCGGACATTGGCTGAGGCGTCGACATTCAACGAGATTGTCCGGAACGAGATCTCGGCGATGAAGATCGGCGAGCGCTACAATGACATCGTCGAAAGCTTCAACTCGATCCGCGACGATGCCAAGTCGATGGTCGACCAACTCGATGACGGTCGTATCTCGTCGTTCGAGCGGGTCAATAACGTCTGGATGAAGGTCAGCCGCGGCGACGTCTCGCAGCGCTTCGACAAAATCCATAAAACGTATTTGGCAGTCGCTGCCGATAGTGCCGACCAGATCCAGCGCGAGCAGCGCATCCTTTCCGCCTATCAGGACTATCGCGGCGCCTACAAGCAGGCCCAGATCCTCGCTTTGGAGGTGCTGAAAAAGGCGGAAACCAAGCTCGAGGCCGCCAGGTCCTCACTGACGGCGGTGGCGGAGACCGTGTCGGGATTTGCGGGCAGCGATCCGGCCGAGCGGGCGAAGCTCGAGCTTCAGCGGGACGAGAAACTGCGCGCCATGCAGGAGGAGGACAAGCGCTATCAGATCGCCAAGGATCTCGCTGACAATCTGACCATCGGCTACAACACGACCGAGGTCATCATGACCCGGCTGCTGCAGACGACCAACGCCAAGGAGCGGGTCTATCAGCAGGCGATCACATTCTTTTCCACGAACGAGGCGGTGCTGACGGCGCTGAAGGCATCCTTCACCGGCCTGTTCGGCCTGCATGAGTCGACGGCGACGCTCGAAGCCATGAAGAAGGGCGTGTCGGATAGCCTGGAGACGATCGGCGAGATCGGAAACCAGGTACAGGAAGCCGCCATCAAAGCGGGCTATGGGCCGACGGTTCGTGCCGATGCCGTGAAGAAGCTGGTCGATTCCGTCGTCAGCTTCCAGGAGCGCTCGCGCCACATCATCAAGGAGATGCGCACGATGGCGAGCCGCAACTCAGAGGAGATCAACGAGGCGGTGGAAGATGGAAAACGGCGACTTGCGCAGCTTGCCGTCGATGCGGCCGCCCTGGGTTGAGGCGAGTGGGTCGACAGATGCGTGAGATCGTGGGTGCAATACTTGGCGAAGCCGTAGATGCGTGATTGCTGGCGCTTCTGCAACCTACGATCTCACGTTGGCACGCGCAGACCGCCCTCAGCGAGGTTACGTGATGGCCGTTGACGCCAAACCGAGCCGCCCTCTCGACGACGTCATGATCGCCATGGACGTCGTCGACACGCTGCGCCATGACAAGCGGCTCGTGGAGCGCGAGCTTGACGATGCGCAACGGCGCGCGGAGCTGATCGAGCGTCTTCGAGACATCTACAAGGGCCAGGGCATCGAAGTGCCCGACCAAATCCTCGAGGATGGCGTCAAAGCGCTCGAGGAGAAGCGCTTCGTCTACACGCCACCTGCCACTTCCCTCGAGGTGCGGCTCGCCCGGCTTTACGTAACGCGGGACGTATGGGGGAAGCGGGTTGGTGCGGTTGCACTCGGTGCGGCGCTGGTCGGTGGTGGCTGGTATCTGGCCTACGAGCGACCGCGCTCGGTCGAGAAGGCAGCGGTCGAACGCGAGCTCAGCATGGATCTTCCGGCTCGCGTGACTGGCCTGATGCAGCAGGTCGAGCGTGAAGCAAAATCGCCAGCGGCGATCGCGGATGGGCGCCAGATCGCGGAGGCGGCCCGCTCAGCGGCCTCAGGCGGTAATCGCGCGGATGCTGGAGCAGCTGCGGGCGGCTTACGACGTTCGCATCGTCAACCGGCAGGGCGAGGTCACAGGACTGTGGCGGGTTCCGCGCGTCAATCCACTGAGCCGCAACTACTATCTGGTGGTCGAGGCGATCGACGCGTCAGGCAAAACGTTGTCGCGCGACATCCTGAATGAGGAGACGGGCCAGCACGAGACGGTGACCAAGTGGGCGCTGCGAGTGCCGAAGTCGGTGTTCGACGAGGTGCAGGCCGACAAGCTCGATGACGGTATCATTCAGAAGGCAGTACTCGGTACGAAGACGAGGGGCGAGCTTGAGCCTAGCTGGCGCCGCGAAGTCTCCGGTGGCGCCCTGACGAGGTGGTGAGGATGCAGAGCGGCCAGCAGACCCTTGCCGGGATCGAGGAGGCGCTTCGGGACCTGAAGACCCAACAGGCGAGCATCTCGACTGAGCTGGAGACGGCCAACCGCGAGCGCGTCGGTCTGGTAGCCGACCGGCTCACTGCGTTGCGACGGCTGGCGGCCATTCGGGCGCGCGATGCGTCGGAGGATGGGGTCATCGACGCGGCCGATAATCTTTCGCATCAGGTTCGTGGCATTCTGGAGGCCCGTCTGCGGACGATCAAGGCGCTCGAGGAGCGGCAGACCAAGGCTGAGGTCGAGCGCGCGACCCAGGTAGCGCGTCAGGACGAGCAGACGCGACGGATTGCCGTGCTGGAAGAGCGGCTCGATCATTTCGGCACCGAGGCGCGGTCTTCGCTTGCGCAAGACAAGGAGCACTCTGCGCTGGTTGAGGCGCACGATCGTCTCTCGGCAACGCTCGCGAAGGCCGTCGACAAGGCCGAGCAAGTGACGCGAGACGAGCATGAAAAGGGGCTGCCATACCGCAATGATCCACTCTTCATGTACTTGTGGCGACGCCAGATCGGCGCGTCGCAATATCAGGCGAGCGGGCTCGTGCGCATGCTGGACGAATGGGTAGCCCGGCTCGTCAAGTATCCCGAGGCCAGGGCCAACTATGCGCTCCTAACCGAGATCCCGGTGCGGCTGAGGGCGCATGCCGAGGATCTCAGGCGCCAGGTTCAGGCGGCGAAGATGTCGCTCGACGAGATGGAGGGTAAGCGAACGCGGGAATTGGCCGGCAGTGATCTGATTGCCGAACTCCGACGTGAGCGTGAGCGGCAGACTGAACTCGACAACGAGTTCGAGCGGATCACGTCGGAACTCGCCGAAACGGGCAATCAACTCAAAGTTTACGCCAAGGGAGAGGATCAGTCGTTCATTGCGGCGGTGGCGGCCTATGCGGCTTTTCTCGAGCGCGAGCCCCTTCGGCGGCTGATGGGGCAAGCAGCCGCGACCGCCACCAAAGCGGATGACATGGTCGTCGAGGACGTAAGGAGGCTCGGGCAAGTTGTCGACGACCTGGAGGCCGGCAACGTCAGCCGACGGCGGCGGCTCGATCAGATCGCCGAGCGCCAGGTCGAGTTGGCGCGGCTGGCGTCGAACTTCCGCCGTCAGCGCTACGACGATGTCGGCTCGGAGTTCAACGACAGTCCGCGGGTCGAGGACCTGCTGCAGATGCTGCTCAGGGGTGCGATTACGGCGGCGGATTACTGGATGCGGATGCAGCAGCAGCAGAACTGGAAACACCGACCGGGCGATCCGTGGCGACGCCAGTCGGGATTGCCGCCGTTCGGCGGGTTTCCCAGCGGTTGGGGCGGCGGCTTCGGCGGTGGCCGGAAACGAGATGACGACGACGATGATGACGACGACGATGATCGTCGGCGCCGTGGCGGCTTCAGTACAGGTGGCAGTTTCTGATCTGCCTTGACGCGAGGCGCTACCCTCACGGGTGTGTCGTCGACGGAGGCTCGATCTGCTGGTGTCGTGCCTTCGCTGCGCGCTCGAGGGCGGCGCACGTCAGCTTGTCGAGGCCGAGGCGGCCGGCCAGCATCTCGAGGAAGCGGACCTCCTCCAGTCGCACTTTGAGGTCGGTCGCTGCGACCTCGGCGCAGAGCACATATGCCGTTTCTTCCAGGTGCTCGGGCAGGGCGCCAACGATCAGATCCAGAATTTTATCGAGGCCTGATGGGCCGGCGAGCACCTTTCCGCAATCCTGGGATTCTTTCACCAGCCAGTCGTGGTCGTAGTTCAGGAACGGGGGAAGCTCCTTGACGATCGAGCCGATGCGCTGAAGCTCGTCGTCGGTGATGCGACGGTCGACGGCCGCTGTCGTAATCATGGCGTAGATCAGGGCTTCTTCGGCCGACAGGGTGCTCATTCAATTCTCCAGGTCCCAGGTGTTCCCCTAAGTAGTTACGAAATGAGGCTTGGCAAGGCACGCCTTGATTGACGCACGGGGATGGCGCACCTACGGTCCCGCCGGTCAGTCAACCGAAGCAAGAACCATGACCAAAGCAATCGCTCCCCACGAGATCGCTGCTGCTGCAGAGGCTCGCGCCTGGCCATTCGAGGAAGCTCGCCGTCTTATCAAGCGGCTCGACGCGTTGCCCAATGGGAAAGACAAGACGGTTATCTTTGAGACGGGATATGGGCCGTCCGGGCTACCGCATATCGGCACGTTTGGCGAAGTCGCGCGTACCAGCATGGTGCGACATGCTTTCGAGGTGCTGACGCAAGGCCAGCGCAAGACGCGCCTCATCTGCTTCTCGGACGACATGGACGGCTTCCGCAAGGTGCCGGGCAATGTGCCAAACCAGGAGATGCTCGGGGGCTTCATTGACACGCCTCTGACGAGCGTGCCTGATCCTTTCTTCGTTGCGGATGCTCACTCCGCAACCGGAGGGTATCCCAGCTTCGCACACCACAACAATGCCCGGCTCAGGCGCTTTCTCGATCAGTTCGGCTTCGAGTACGAGTTCTTCTCGGCAACAGACGTCTACAAGTCCGGTGCCATGGACCAGACGTTGCTGCGTATGCTCGAGGTCTACGACAAGGTGATGGAGATCATCCTGCCGACGTTCGGACCCGAGCGTCGCGCCACGTATTCGCCGTTCCTCCCGATCTCGCCTAGAACCGGCAAGGTGCTCTATGTGCCGATGATCGAGCGCGACGTGTCGAAGGGGACGGTGGTCTATGTCGATCCCGAGACGAACGACAAAGTCGAGACAAAGGTCACGGGCGGAGCCGTGAAGTGCCAGTGGAAGGCCGATTGGGCACTGAGGTGGACTGCGTTCGGCGTCGACTACGAGATGGCGGGCAAGGATCTGATCGATTCAGTCACGCTGTCGTCGAAGATCTGTCGAGCGCTTGGCGGGACGCCGCCGGAGGGCTTCAACTATGAGCTTTTCCTCGACGAGCACGGCCAGAAGATCTCGAAGTCCAAGGGGAATGGCCTCACCATCGAGGAGTGGTTGACCTACGCGAGCCCTGAAAGCCTGTCGCTCTACATGTTCCAGAAGCCAAAGACGGCCAAGCGGCTCTACTTCGACGTCATTCCGCGAGCGGTCGACGAGTACCTTACTTTCCTCGCCAAGTATCCCGCCGAGGAGCCAAAGGGCCGCGTGGATAATCCGATCTGGCACATTCACGGGGGGCAGCCGCCCGCGGCAGAGCTGCCGATCTCGTTCGGCTTGCTGCTGAACCTCGTCTCGGCGTCGAACGCGCACGACAAGGCCGTGCTATGGGGCTTCATCCGGCGCCACGCCGCCGACGCAACGGCCGAGCGCTATCCGCTGCTCGATCAACTCGTCGGGTATGCGATCGCCTATTACGACGCGTTCGTGAGGCCGGCCAAGACGTTCCGCGCGCCGACGCCCGAGGAGCGTACGGCGCTCGAGGCGCTCGATGCAGCGCTTGCCGCGGCGTCGACGGGAGCTGGCGCGGAGGAGCTGCAGAACCTCGTTTACGAGGCGGGCAAGTCCAACGGCTTCGCCGACAGTCTCCGGCAGTGGTTCCAGGCGATCTACGAGGTGCTGCTCGGACAGACCCAGGGTCCGCGCTTCGGCTCTTTCATCGAGCTTTACGGCGTCGCCGAGACACGCGCTCTGATCGGCAAAGCCCTCAAGGGCGAGCTCGCCAACGCCGCTTGAGCTCGTCGATCGGATTATCGCTGACCTGGGATGAGCTTCTTCGACATGTCGGTAAGGGCGCCGGCCAGCGGGTGGAATTCAAAGCGGATGCGATGGCGCCCTGCGGGCACGGCCACAGCGCGGAACATGACATTGGCCCGGCGGATGGTGGCCTCGGCACCGTCCACCGTCGCGTGCCACCAGGGGTGCCAGACATCACTCAGGACTAGAAAGCCGGCGCGAGGCGTGTTCACGACGACGTCGACGCGGGTGTTCTCGTAGCGGACGATGACCGCCTCGGTCTCGGTCTCGCCGGAGGCAGCGAGTGCCGGTGTGGTGGCGGGGGACGGCAAAGGTACAGCGAGGGCTTGGCCGACGCGGGGTAAGATGCTCAGTGCGAGTGATGTGCGCTGCATGACCTGATTGGGCGGGTCTGTGGGGTCGAGCAGCACGGTCTGGCGCGGATCGAACTCGGGCCATCGGCCATCGGCGAGGATGCGCTCGAAATCGGCGACCATCGTCTTCTCGACGAAGAGGACTCGGGGCAGTGCGCGAGGGTTCTCGTAAATGTAGGCATCGGGGGTCCGGCCGAGGAAATTCAAGTCCTCGTCGCCTATCCGACGGTCGACGCGTCCAATCGGCACTGGGCTTGCAATGAATCTCAGACCAAGAAGATCGGCGAGGCGGCAGCGATACGAGGGGAATAGGGGGCTGAAGGCGCGCTGCTCGTAGCCAGCAATGTAGTCGCCGGCGCCGAGAGCACGGGTCACGAGGGCCGTGCGCAGGGGGTTGTAGCCGAGCGTCTGGTCGAAACCGTGGGCTTCGGCGGCGTTCTGCCAGTCGAAGCCAATTCCTGCGACCTCGATGCGATCCCGCCACGGCGATCCGGTCTTGCGCCGCAGGTGATGCGAAAGGAAGGCGATGGTTTCGTTGCGGGTATCGGGTTTCAGTGCCTCCTGCGCCCTATCGATTGGTTTCCCGGTCGCCTCGCTCGGTCCGTTATTGATCGTGAGATCGGCGCCGACGAGCAGGGCGGGGAGGAAGACTGCCAACCGGCCCGCTCGGCGTAACCCGGCAGTGGGAACGGTGAGCAGAAGGCCAACGGCTAAGATCATAACGATGGCGGCGGCCAGCGGTACGAGTGCGGTGCCGAGCCGTCCGTGCCAAGCGGCCAAGCCAGCGCCAGCGCCCAGAAGCGCCAGGAACATCAGGGTTTCGCGCCGTATCGTCGATCGATCGGCGAGGAGAGCCCCGTTGAGGTGAAGGTGAACAAGGTAGCCGGTAAGAATGGACAGGAAGCCGCCGAGCAGGAACGTGGCGTCTGCCGGGCGCCGGAAAAGAGAAACGCCCGGAATCAGCTGGTAGATCAATCGAAAGAGCGGTGTGCAGTTGCCGAGGGCATAGGCCAGCGCAACCAGTGCAGCGGCCGAGTAGCCGACGATCTCCGGGCGTCTTAGAGTGCCTGGCGAGAGGGCACCGCGCAGCAACATGAGGCAAGGCAAGACGCCCATGTAGAGCTGGCTCATGTTGGGTGACAGCGTCAGCTCACTCTTGTCCCAGATCTCGCTGTAGGGGCCCCAATAACCGAGCGTGGCATCCTTGATGCCGAACAAGTCCGGCACCAGAAATGTGAGCATGGAGGCAGGATGGAGGGAGCCGCGGGCCGCCTCGGCAAAGGCAATGGAGGGCCGGTTGGATCCCGCGAGGAAGGTATAGGTGAAGGCCAGCGGCAGGGCGGCGACCAGCACAGCCGTAATGGCGGTCGCTGCCAAAGGGGGGACGTCGCGACGGAAAGCGCTGGCCGGTGACGGGGAAGTCAACCAGTCGGCGGCCACGACAATGACGAGGAGATAGCACGCAAGAAGTGCGACCTGATCGGGCGCGGCCAGCATCAGGCCAGCGGCAAGGCCGGCGGCTGCGCCCCAGCCGATGCTGGCCCGGTCGCGGGCGCGAACCAGCAGCCAGAGTGTGAGGGCGAAGAAGGCGTAGCTCTGGATCTGGCCGATGTGCTGCATGCGCCACGAGGCCGAGCCGCCGAAGGCGAAGCAGAGGGCCGCGACCGCCGCGCCGCCGGGATGCCAGCCACGGTCCCGAAACAGCATGAGGATAGCAGCGGCCCCAACACCGAGCAGGACAAAGACGTAGATGTCGAGCAGCCAAAAACTAGGGCTCTTGCCGAGTGCGGCGAGCAACAGGCCAGGCGAGAAGATGAACGACTGCGGATCGGCGATGTGGGGGACACCGACGAAGGTGTGCGGGTTCCAGGCCGGCGACTGTCCCGAGTGGAGCGCGCTGGCGAGAAATTGAAGCTGCGCCTGGAAGAGCGCCTTGGCGTCGTAAGGAATGGTGACGCGTCCGATTAGCCACGGGTAGGCGAACAGCGCCCAAAGTGCGAGCACGACGAGCGCGGAGGTCAGCCAGGCTCGGTGAAGTCCGCTGTCGGCGGCGAGCGGGGTGCGGGCGCCATCGAGTGGCAAGCGAGGCATTCCGGAGACCCGTCAGCTATCCGCTGGCACGGCTAAGAAAGCCATGCGCGCCTGGTTGTGACCGAGGTTGGGGTGATGACGATGCGACACGAGTCCTTTGGCGGAGAGTATCGCAACCATTGCGTCGGCTTCGTATTGCTGCAAGCCGAGTGTGGCGCGGACCTTGCGATAGTCGGAAAACAAGGTGCGAACGAGGCCCGCCACGGCCGCCACGGCAAAGCCCTCGCGCCAGGCAAAGGAGAGAAGCGCTGCGGCGTCGGTCAGCGGTCCGACCGAAGGCGGAATAATGTCGGCGAGGAGCAGGCGGCCTTCAGGCGCGAGCAGGCGCCGCCAGTCGTTGAGACAGGCATCGAGAACGTCCGGCGGTAGATATTGGGCAACCGAGTTGGCGACGACGAGATCGACGGTGCTCTCGGGCAAGCCAGAAAGCTCTTCTGGCGCCAGGACAATGATGGTTTCGACGGCGGCGAAGCGATGTCGTAGCTCGGCGCGCACGCTCGGAGCAGCGTCGCACAAGTAGAGGCGGCGACACTTGCGCGCGACGCGGTCCGCGTGCAGGGCCTCACCACAGCCGTAGTCGAGCACAACGGAATCGTTACCGTTGAGGTTGGTGATCAAACCTTCGGCGACACAACGGTAGTGGGCCTCCCGATGACGCTGGCTGACGTAGATGGTCGGCTTGTCGTCCCAGTACTCGATCCAACCCATGCCGACTGTACTCTCCTCCCGGTCTCCCGCCGCCTTCTTGCGGGCCTGATGCGGACCTGCGGCACCATCCCATGCGTGCCTCGCCGCTCCTGAACATCAGATGAACCATAGGGTGCGCACGGACCCGCAAGGCTGCCACCGCTGGCGCAACTTGCACCCGGTATGGGCCTCGGACTACTGATTGAGACGAAGTTGACAGGGATGAGGCGCATGACGACCAACAAGAAGAAGGTGCTCTTTACGGATTCCATGGGTAGCGACGGGATCGAAATCCTCAAAGCGCGGGGCGACGTCGAGGCGATTGCGTTCAACTACTTCATGAAAGGCGCGGAATATCAATCTCTTCTGAAGTCCCATGCGCCGGTCCACGGCGTCATTCTCGGCGCAACGCCGTTCGGGGAGGCCGACTATGCCGCTGCGGGGGGCGTCGAGGTCGTGGCACGGACCGGCGTCGGTTACGATGCAATCGACATCCCGGCGATGACCAGCCACAAGATCCCGGTGATGATCGCCGGTACGGCCAACTCGCCCTCGGTTGCCGAGCAGGCGATGACCTTCATGCTGACGCTGGCCCGCAAAGGTCCGCAATTGACGCGCCTGGTCGCCGAAGGGCGGTGGGCGGATCGCCTGAAACCAGAGTATGTCGCGGTCGACATGTTCGAGAAAACCGTCCTGATCATCGGCTTCGGTCGGATCGGCACACGGACGGCGAAACGCTGCCTCGCCATGGAGATGACGGTTCTCATCTACGACCCCTACGTCAAGCCGGATACGATCAAGGCGGCGGGATGCCAGCCGGTCTTGGATCTCGATGCAGCGCTGCCGCGGGCGGATTTCGTCACCATCCACTGTCCGAAGACGCCCGAGACGATCGGCATGTTCAACGCGGCGCGGATCAAGAAGATGAAGCGAACCGCGTATCTGGTGTGTACGGCACGCGGCGGCATCATCGACGAGGCGGCGCTGCATCAGGCGCTGGTCGATGGCACGTTGCCGGCTGCCGCGCTCGACGTTTTCGATCGCGAGCCACCGGACCCCGCGAATCCGCTGTTCAAGCTGCCGAACATCATCCTCTCGCCACATATGGCCGGGGTAACGGCGGAAGCCATGCAACGCATGGCGGTCGAGGCAGCAAAGAACGTGCTATCGGTGTTCGACGGTGCGCCGCGCAAAGAGAATGCGGTCAATCCGCAGGTGTTCGGCTGATCTGGACGCGGCTTGCGAGAAAGTTTGGAGCGGGGCTGACTGCAGCCCCGTTGCCTTTCCGCTTGGCGGCCGTGGTCAGACGATCTTCTGGCCCGTCTTTTTCCAATCAGCCAGGAACGCTTCGAGGCCCTTGTCGGTGAGTGGGTGCTTGACCAGCGACTTCAGGATCGTCGGCGGCACGGTCGCGACATCGGCCCCGATCATCGCGGCGTCGCGGACATGGTTCACGGTGCGGATCGACGCTGCGAGAATCTTCGTCTGGAGGGCCGGATAGTTGTCGTAAATTGTGCGGATCTCGCGGATCAGATCCATGCCGTCGAGACCAATGTCGTCGAGACGCCCGATGAAGGGCGAGACGAATGTCGCGCCCGCCTTGGCGGCGAGTAGCGCCTGATTGGCAGAGAAACACAGCGTTACGTTGACCATCGTGCCTTCGCCGGCCAGCGTCTTGCAGGCCTTGAGGCCGTCCCAGGTCAGCGGCACCTTGACTGCGACGTTCTTTGCGATCTTTGCCAGGACTCGGCCCTCGGTGAGCATGCTGGCGGCATCGGTAGCTGCAACCTCGGCTGAGACGGGGCCGGGGACGATCTCGCAGATCTCGGCGATGATCGTCTTGAAGTCGCGGCCCGCCTTGGCGATGAGCGAGGGGTTGGTGGTGACGCCGTCGAGAAGGCCAAGGCTGGCGAGTTCCCGGATTTCGGTCACATCGGCCGTGTCGACGAAAAATTCCATAGCCCGGGCTCTCCTGGTCAGCGCAGATGGCATGCCTCACAAGTGGCACATTGCGCTAGAATTAACACACTTGTCCTCCGTGGCGATTCGGCCTTGGACGTCGGCGTTCTAGTCGGAAGGCGTGGCGCTTGGAAGACCTGCTCGATCTCGAGGGTGACGAGACTGGAGCGCGCGGCGCATCGCATGTGCCAGTGCTGCTGCCGGTCGCGCTCGACCAGACCTATGACTATCGAGCGCCGGCGCACGTCGACCTCGAGCCTGGCTGCTTCGTGCTGGTGCCATTCGGTCCGCAGGTGCGCATCGGCGTCGTCTGGGACCGGCCTGTCGGCGAGGGCAAGCCTGTCGATCCGCGCAAGATGAAGACAATCACGGAGCGCCTCGATGTACCGGCGCTGCCGGTGTCGTCGTTGCGGTTTGCCGAGTGGGTGGCGCGCTACACGCTGGGGCCGCTCGGCATGGTCGTTCGGATGATGATGAGCGCGCAATCCGCGTTCGAACCGGTCAAGCCGCGGTTTGGCGTGACGAGCGTGCCGGACGCGGCCTTGCCCTCGCGCATGACCCCGGAGCGACAGCGGGCGCTCGACATCGCGGCCGATGGGCTCATCCGCTCCAAGTCGGCGCTGGCCGAGGAGGCTGCTTGTACCACCGGCGTGGTCGACGGGTTGGTCAAGGCCGGCTGTCTGGTCGAGGTTGCGATCCCTGAAAAGCGGTTCGCAGTGCCCTTGCACGGGCATGCCGAGGTCGCGCTGTCACCCGACCAGGCGGCAGCGGCGCACGCCTTGCGCTCGGCCATAGACGCCGATGCGTTCTCCGTCTCGCTGCTCGATGGCGTGACGGGATCGGGGAAGACCGAAGTCTATTACGAGGCCGTCGCTCACGCGCTCTCGAAAGGGAGGCAGGTGCTGATCCTGCTGCCGGAAATCGCGCTCACCAGCCAGTTCATGAACCGGTTCAAGGCGCGCTTCGGTGCGCCGCCGGCCGAGTGGCACTCGGCGCTGTCGCCAGCTGAACGTGGGCGCACTTGGAAAGCGGCGGCGACGGGCGATGCGCGCTGCATCGTCGGCGCGCGATCGGCGCTGTTTTTGCCATTCCGTGACCTCGGATTGATCGTCATCGACGAGGAGCACGATCCCGGGTTCAAGCAGGAGGATCGCGTCCACTACCAGGGGCGCGATATGGCGATCGTCAGGGCGCGGATTGGAGATGCTCCGATCGTACTCGCTTCGGCAACGCCCTCCATTGAGAGCCACGTCAACGCGCGCACGGGGCGCTATCGCCATCTCGTTCTGCCCGGGCGGTATCACGGCGCTGAGCTGCCCGAGATCACGGCGATCGATATGCGCAAGACGCCACCCGAGCGGGGCAAGTGGCTGGCGCCGCCGATGGTCGAAGCGGTCAACGAGACGTTGGCGAAAAAACAGCAGACGTTGCTTTTTCTAAACCGGCGAGGTTATGCGCCGCTGACGCTTTGCCGAACGTGCGGGCATCGCATCGAGTGCCCGCAGTGCTCGGCGTGGCTTGTCGAGCACCGTTTCCGTGGCCGGCTCAATTGTCATCACTGCGGATTCTCACTGCCGCTACCGAAGCGATGTCCGAAGTGCGAGGAGGAGGACACGCTCGTCGCGTGCGGTCCGGGTGTCGAGCGGATCGCGGAAGAGGTGGCCGAACGCTGGCCGGAGGCCCGGACGCTCATTCTGTCGTCGGATCTCATTCCGGGGCTGGTCGAGATGCGGGCGATCATCAAGAAGATCGAAGAGGGTGAGGCAGACATCATCATCGGCACGCAGATCGTGGCGAAGGGCCACCACTTCCCGGATCTCGCGACGGTGGGTGTCGTCGACGGCGATCTAGGGCTGGCACAAGGCGCGGATCCTCGGGCAGGCGAGCGGACGTTTCAGCTCCTCCATCAGGTGACGGGGCGCGCGGGGCGATCGTTTGCGCGGGGGCGCGGGTTTGTGCAAACGCACATGCCGGATCATCCTGTGATGCAGGCGATCGTGGCGAGCGACCGCGAGGCCTTCCTCAATCACGAGATACTGGTGCGGCAGTCGGCAATGTTGCCACCCTATGGGCGGTTGGTTGCGCTGGTGGTTTCCGCGAAACACCGCGACGTGGCGCAAGGGTTCGCGCGGGAGGTGGCGCGGCGAGCGCCTGCCGCCGAGCGGATCGAGCTACTGGGGCCGGCGGAAGCACCGATTGCGATCATTCGGGGGCGGTATCGGTGGCGTCTCTTGCTCAAGGCGCCACGCGAAATCGATGTGCAGGCCTACATCCGCGAATGGCTGGCGCTGCTGCCCGAGATCAAGGGCGACATCAAGCTGACGGTCGACATTGATCCCTACAGCTTTCTGTAGGCTGAGGCTGAACTATCGGTTCAGCATCCAGATCGCGCCGTTGAGCGTGGAGGCGTAGGCAACCCAAGCAAAATACGGAATGAACAGAAGTGCAGCCGTGCGCGCGGACGTCCACGTGGTCGCGATGAAGGCTGCGATGAGCCCCAGCAGCACGACGATGTCGACGAGGGCGAGGCCGATCATCTGACGGCCGAAGAAGAGCCACGACCAGAGACCGTTGACGACCAGAGCGGCCGTCCAGATCGTTACGGCGCGACCAAAACCCTCAGCTCGCCAGGCGAGCCAGCCGGCGATGGCGATCATGATGTAGAGGATCGTCCAGACGGGGCCGAATACCCAGTTGGGTGGGTTCCAGGAGGGTTTGGTCAGCGCGGCGTACCACGGGCCAGGGCGAAAAACGGCACCGAAGGCTGAGACGGCCGCTGTCACCAGAACGAAGGCGATCAGCATCGCGATTTGACGGGGCATGAGCAGTCTCCGGAACGACGCGAAGTTACGATTGAGCGCCGCACGCCGCCCGACGATTTGGAAACGCGTGATCGCGGAAGATGGATCAATGCTGTTTGCAGTGGTCTGCATTCGTCGCAGCCATGCCGCAGGCTCATCGAAAAACTTGACCTAGCCTTGGGGATAGACGTCGGGTGGAGGGCGCATCCGCGACTTCAGCCTCCCTTGCCGTCGGAGAAGCGTCCGTCACGCCAGGCGAGGGCGGCTTTCAGGCCCTGCTCCTTGCGGATGCGCTGGAACTCGGCCTTCTCGGCGCTGGGCGTAGCGTTGAGAATGACGTCGATATCCAGTGAAGCCTTCAGGGCGTCTCGCATGCCCATGATCTCGTAGGTGCGGTTCATGGCGCGCTTCGTGAAGAAAACCGATGGGCCTGCGGCGGCGGCGATGTCGAGGGCCATGCGACGACCGAAAGGAACCAGCTCATCGGCGGGTACGACATGATTGACGATGCCAATCTGGTGGGCGCGCTGGGCGTCCATCTTGTCGTTACCGGTGAGCAGCATCTCCTTGGCGTGCTTCGGGAGCACGGCCCAGGGGAGTAGCATGGCGACGATGCCGGTGCCGAAGCGCACCTCGGGCTCGCCGAAGCGGGTGGCTTCCGCCGCGATGGTGATGTCGCAGGCCAACGCCACCTCGAAGGCCCCTGCCATGCAGAAGCCGTGGACCAGCGCAATGGTCGGCTTCGGGCAATCCCAGAACGCCATGATGAAATCGAACTGGCGCTCCATCTGGGCGCGGACCTTGTCCACGGTGGACATGTCGCGCTCGGCGGAGGCCTTCATGTCGAAGCCGGCAGAGAAAGCGCGGCCCTCGCCGCGAACCAGAACGGCGCGGACGGTGTCGTTCTCCGCGACCTGTTTCAGTGCCGCGACGCATTCGTCCATAGCCTCGTTGTGGAAGGCATTGAGGACGCTCGGTCTATTGAAGACGAGCGTCGCCACTGGTCCTTCGATGTCGAGCCTAATGTGCTGGAACGGCATGGGCGTGGGCTCCTCGTCAATGTATCGCGCAGGAGAACGGCGGCATCCCAAAGGAATGCCGCCGTCGGAGCGGCTCAAGCTCGGCCGCGTCTACGCGCTTGCCGTCAGCTTGCCCACGATCTCGTCGCAGTGCTTGTCGGCGAGCGCTTTCAGCTCGTCGTCGGTGCGGTCCTGGATCGGATGGGGCACCCACACCATGGTGGGGTCGTAGCCGAGGGCCTTCGACTGGACGTCAGCGGCCTGCGTGAAGGCGGTGGTGGCGACGATCAATGCCGGCACACCGGAGAGGTCAAAATTTGATCCGTCGTGCAAACTGCACGTTGTGCATGAGCCTCAATCAGCGAGGCCGATGATCGCGGCCTGCACCTCCGATGTGATCTTTTGCTTGGTGTCGGTGGCGACGAGACGGCTCGGCGTCGGCTTGGCGTAGCGTTTGACGGTGATGCCACGCTCCGTCAAGCGCTCGGCGAGGCGGTTCAGGAACACGTCACCGCGCGCCTTGCCGATGTCGAGAAGCCCGACGGTCATGCCGTCGAGGGACTTTGGACGGGCCGTTTGTCTACGGCTCGCCGGATGATGCTCGCCCGTGGGGTCGAGCAGAAACTTGCTTTCCATCGTGCTCGGTCAACCTCCTTGATTGCCTCGGAGATGCGCCTGCCCGACCGAAATTCTTCGAGCAGCTTCGGCAATCTAGGCGCGTTCGCGGTGGTCCGCCAGCCTGTCGGACGTCGATGTCCGACGACAGCCGGCGGACAAAGCTAGGATTGGGCCGGTCGTCAACTGATGAGGGCGCGCTGCTATTCGGGTTCGAGTGGCTGTTTCCCAAGACGCGGCGCGATCCTCGACCGCTCGCCACGAAAATGCGAAACAATCGCATTCATCGACAGTGGAGCGGCTTCCAATGCGAATCCTGGGCCTCGTCAGCCAGACCCATGACACTGGCGTTGCGCTCGTCGAAAACGGCGCGATCAGGTATGTGCTCGAGGAGGAGCGGCACAACCGGGAAAAGCACACGCTGCAATTCCCGAAGGAATCGATCGAGGCGCTGCTCAGAGCAACCGGCTCTCGGCTTGCCGAATTCGATGTCGTCACCACGCCATGGGATACGACGCGGCTCAAGCGCACCTTCGCGAAGGTGATCCTTCGCCGCTTTCCGGCGAGCCTCAATCTGCTCCGCCCGAACGCGCACACGACACAGGACAGCGGTGTCATCACGCTCAATTTCTGGATGCGGATGGATGCGCGGAAATATCTGCCCGGCGAGCGGTTGCCGAAAATCGTCAATGTCGGGCATCACGAGTCCCACGCTGCGATGTTTTTTGTTTCGCCATTCGAAGACGCGACCGTGATCGTGATGGACGGATTCGGAGACGATGCGGCCACGAGCGTCTTCAGCGGCCAGGGCAATCGGCTCGAGCGACACTGGCACGGTCAGTTCTTCGACAGCCTTGGCATGATCTATACTTTCGTGACGCGGCATCTCGGCTTCGAGGCGTTCGAGGAAGGAACCGTGATGGCTCTGGCGGCGCTCGGAAGCGACCGTCTGGCGGGTGAGTTCAAGAAGGTCGTGCGGCTCGAGCCGGACGGCAGATTCACCCTCGATATGAGCTATTTCAGCTACGATAGCTTTGGCATGCTGCGGCCATTCCGGCAGAAATTTCTCGATGCATTCGGACCTGCGCGACAAAAGGGCGAGCCGCTCACTGCGCATCATCACGATCTTGCCTACGCGCTACAGGCCATGACCGAGGAGGTGGTCCTGCATGTGGCGCGCGCGGCGCGCCGGCAATTTCCGTCGCGCAATCTGTGTCTGGTCGGCGGTGTGGCGCTCAATTGCGTCGCCAATGCGCGACTGGTGCGTGAAGCCGGCTTCGATCGGATCTGGGTGCCACCGTGTGCCTCCGATACCGGCGCGCCGCTCGGCAGCGCGCTGTGGCACTGGCATCAGACGCTCGGGAAGCCCCGAGGTGAAGTGATGGACCATGCCTATCATGGTCTCGCCTACGGTGACGTGGAGATCGAAAGGGCGCTCGGTGACGCCGGTCTCACCTATGAGCGGCTGGAAGACGCCCAGTTGATCGAGCGGGTGGCGCAAGACCTGGCTGATGGACGCATCGTCGGTTGGTATCAGGGCCGGTACGAGATCGGGCCGCGGGCACTGGGCAACCGCTCGATCCTGGCTTCGCCGCTCCGACCGGATGTGCGCGATACCATCAATCGGCGGGTCAAGTTTCGCGAGCCATTTCGGCCGTTTGCGCCGTCGGTTCTGGAGGAGCAGGCAGGCGCATTCTTCGAGATCGATCAGCCCGATCCGTTCATGACCATGGCGCCGCGCGTGCGGCCGGCTGCGGCTCCGCGTATTCCTGCGGCGGTGCATGTGGATGGGACGGCACGCATCCAGACGATCTCGCGGGCGGCAAACTCGCGGTATCATGCACTGATCGAGCGCTTCGGCCAGATCACGGGCGTGCCGGTGCTGCTCAATACGAGCTTCAACAAGCAGGAGCCGATCGTGACGCGGCCGGAGGAGGCGATCTCCTGCTTTCTGCGGACCGATATGGAAGTTCTGGTGCTCGGCAATTGTTACACGACGGCGCGTCCCGGCGCCTCTGTGGAGCGGGCACGCCGCCGCTTCGAGGTGATCGAGATCAACACGCGGGGTGGGGAATAGGCGTCGACGGTCAGGACACCTTGAAGCCCAGTCCCGGGGAGACGACGCGGGTGCCCTCGTCGTCGAGGATGGTGGTGGCGAGATGTCCCGCGGCCGCCGCCTCCCGGGCGAAAACGTCGAGGGGCCTCGGCGCACCTGCGCTCGATGTCGACGCAGTCGTGACGGCTCTTTGCCTCGGAGAGGCGAGCCTTGACGGCCGGCGGGTCCTTGGCGCGCAGGAACGCGGCCGGTGCATCGATAGTCAGAGGGCTCTCGAAGAGCGCTGGATCACTGGCGACCTCGGTGATGCCGAGCACGTCGAGAAGGGCCAGGAACTGGCGAGGCGTGTTGGCTGCGAAGGCGATCTGGCCGCCGTCTCGGGTCGGGAATAGATCGGCGGCGGGGCTTCCGGAGAAGGCCTGGTTGCCCTGGCGCACGGGGCGGGTGCCGTCGGTCAATGCCTCGCAGGTCAGCGGATACATGAGCTGCAGAGCGGCGCCTGCCATGGAAACGTCGATCAGCATGCCGGCACCGCGGCGGTCACGCTCGCGGAGTGCAGAGACGATGGCGAGCGCCGCAATAATGCCTGCCCCCGCATCAATCAGGGGAAAGCCGATCTTCTGCGGGGGATCGGTCTCGGCCCCGGAGGCGAGCGTCATGCCGGTGGCCGCCTGGACGACGTGATCGTAGGCCGAGCGGCCGGTGTCGCGGCCGAAGCCCGAGATGGAGCAATAGATCAGGCGCGGGTTGAGCGCCTTCAGGGCCTCCCAGCCGAGGCCCAGACGATCGCTTGCGCCGGGGCGCAGGTTGTCGACGAAGACGTCGGCGCCGGCGATCTCAGCTTTGATCCGCGCGAGATTCTCGGGCATTCGCAGGTCAAGGCGCAGCTTGCGTTTGCCGGCATTGAGGGCGACGAACGCCTGGGGGCCCCGCGCGCCGCGGCGCATGACATCGCCGGCTGGGCTTTCGATCTTGAGGACATCGGCGCCCATCTGGGCGAGGTGGAAAGTGGCAAATGGTCCGGCGATGACGTGACTGACGTCGACGACCTTTACGCCCGCCAGCGGGCGGAAGGCTTGATTCATGGGGTCAGACTCCATCGCTCGCCGTGACGGCGCGGAGGCCACTGTCAAGCGATCTCGCGCGCGAGGCAAGTGGGGTGTGAATTGGCGGGAGAGACAACCCAACCGCCTTGATCGCGCCGGACGGGGGCGTAGCTTTGCGGGCAAACGTCAAGCGATCGAGGGCATACGACATGACCACGCTGCAGGCCTCCTCCCAGAACCAGCTCCGCCAGTACATCGAGCAGATCGAGCGTCTCGAGGAGGAGAAGAAGGCGTTGGCAGCCGATATCCGGGACAAGTTCCTCGAGGCCAAGTCCGAGGGCTTCGATCCGAAGATCATGAAAAAGGTGATCTCGCTCCGGAAGAAGCCCAAGGCGGAGCGCACCGAGGAAGAGGCGCTGCTCGAGACGTACCTGCATGCGCTGGGCATGCTGGCCGATGGTCCTTCGATGCAGATGCCCGACGAGATGCTGGACGCGGCGGAGTAAGCCGGGCGCTTTCGATATCCCTGAGATGATCGCCAACCGGCCTGTGGCGCCCTAGTATCGGGCATGAAGGGCGGATCAAGGGGCGTTCATTGATGAGCCAAGAGACGGCCGCGCCGGGCGCGCGCAGGACTTATCGCGTGGTGCAGATCTCCGATACTCACCTATCGGCGACGCACTCTTACTTCGTCGATAATTTCCGGGTTCTGGCCGACGAGGTCGGGGCATCGGCGCCGGACCTCGTCGTGCATTCTGGCGATGTCTCGTTCAACGGACCCGCTTGTGCGGCCGACCTTGCATTCTCGCGAGCGGAGATGGGACGCATTGCGGCATGCTGGCG
This sequence comes from Rhizobiales bacterium Ga0077524, assembly GCA_001464755.1. Lineage (GTDB taxonomy): Bacteria > Pseudomonadota > Alphaproteobacteria > Rhizobiales > Hyphomicrobiaceae. The sequence continues at coordinate 56,316 of LNDR01000411.1, read as the reverse complement.
GATCATTCCCGGCAACCACGATGTGGGCGAAGCGCCGCGCCACTCGCGACTAGACCAACCGTTGACCGATCGGCGCCTGGCTGCCTGGCGGCGGGAATTCGGGCCACTATCGTGGATGGAGGATGTCGGCGACTGGCGGCTCGTCGGGCTCGATACGTCGCTTTTCGGCAGCGATCGACCCGAGGAAGCCGAGCAGGTGGCGTTTCTGGCGGACACACTGGGAACGCGCGGCGGACGGCCGGTCATGGTCTTCATGCACATGCCGCCGTTCGTCGATGATGTCGAGGATCGCCAGGCGACGACATCGAGCATCCCGTTCGAGGGGCGGCTTGCCTTCCTCGAAGCCTGTCAGCAAGGCGGTGTGCGGGTTATCGCGTGCGGCCATCTGCACGTCTATCGACGCATGATGTGGCGCGATATCGAGATCGTGTGGGCGCCTTGCACGTCGTTCGTAAACATCGCGAAATGGCAGAAGCACTTCGGCGGCTTCGCGCGCTCGGGCTTCGTCGAATGGACGCTCGACGGACGGGAGATCTCGCACCGCCTTGTCGAGCCGCCAAGGCTCTTTACTCACGACACCGGGCTCTGGTCCGACCTGCACGGTACCGTCACGAAGCTCCCGCCGCGACCACTCGGCTAGCCGAGGAGCGGCACCGCGAACCAGAGGGTGAAGCCGTTGATCATCAGGGCTGTGCCGCCTGCGGCGAGGGCGAAACTCGCTATCAAGAGTGCGTCCGTGCCAGCAATCAGGGCTACGGATGCGAGCACGATGGCGATTTGCAGCAGGGCTTGGGAGAGATCGAAGTAGGGGTCCTTGCGCAGGGCCAGGTCGCGCTCCGCCTCGAGCACCTTGGCGCGCTGGAACAGCTCGTCGAGGCCTTCATTGCGCTGCTTGTCGCTGGAGAAAGCGGCGACGGTGTCGCGATAGGACTTGATCTTGTCCTGTACCGCACGGCGTGCCTCGGGGGGCATGGCCGGGTTGACCGCGAGCATCAGCTCGAGCTCGTCGCCGGCCAGCGAATACGTCGTGCGGCGGACGTTCTTTGCCTGGAAGAACGCCCACATGTTGGTGACCTCGATGTTGGCGCGTGTCGCGTCCTTGGATGCATTGCCGCCGCCGACGCCGCAGATGGCGAGCAATGTGGCCAGCACGCCGACATAGACGCCGATCCATTTGGAGCGGTTGTCATCCGTCGCCTTCAAGTCTGCGATCTCGCTCATCGACATGTTTTTCCTCGGTGCGACTTCGGCGCGATAGTCCGGAAACATCGATGCCCGGGCATTGCGCAGATTGACGCAGATCAGGGAGCCAGATGCGACGGGATCGGTCGCCGTGCTAGCGCTGCGGGAGTGACCTTGCGGAGGTATGCCGGTGCGAGACCCTTATGCTCTCAGTCGATCCGATCTCGAGGCGGCGGCCGATCTGGTGCACGCGCAGATGCCACCCACTCCGGCTTACGTGTGGCCACTGCTAGGGGAGCGGTCGGGCGCAGAGGTTTGGGTCAAGCACGAGAATCACACGCCGACAGGCGCCTTCAAGATCCGCGGTGGCATCGTCTATATCGACGAGTTGGCCAAGTGCGGTGCGGGTGCCAATGGGGTGATTACCGCGACGCGCGGCAACCACGGACAGTCGATCGCCCGCGCCGCCAAGGCATCCGGGCTCGCCTCGACGATTCTGGTTCCGCATGGGAACTCGGTCGAGAAGAATGCCGCCATGCGCGCGTTTGGGGCCCGCCTTATCGAACATGGCAAAGATTTCGACGAGGCGAAGGACGAGGCAGCGCGGCTCGCCTCGGTCGAGGGGCTCCACATGGTGCCGTCGTATCACCCCGCGCTGGTCAAGGGTGTGGCGACCTATGCGCTCGAGCTTTTCGCCGCCGCAGGGCCGCTTGATGCCGTCTACGTCCCGATCGGCATGGGTTCGGGCATCTCGGGGCTGATCGCGGCGCGGGATGCGCTCGGGCTCTCCACGGAGATCGTCGGTGTCGTAGCCGATGCGGCGCCGGCCGTAGCCTTGTCGTTCGAGGCGGGTCGGGTGGTGGCGACCAACAGCGCGGCGACCTTCGCCGACGGAATGGCCTGCCGAGAGCCGCACCCCGATGCGATCGCCGTGATCGCGCGGGGGGCTGCCGAGATTGTCCGCGTGAGCGAGGACGAGATTGCGGAGGCGATCCGTCTCCTCTACGAGACGACGCACAACGTGGCGGAGGGGGCGGGTGCGGCCGCCACGGCGGCGATGCTGAAAGACCGCCGCAGGCAGGCCGGAGCAAGGCTCGGCGTCATTCTTTCGGGGGGCAATGTCGACCGGCCTGTGCTGGCACAGGTGCTCGCCGGTGAGACGCCGATCGTATAAGAGAATGCTGGGAACGATCGGTGATTGCACGGTAAGAGCACTGGGAATCGTTATGGTCAAGAGGCGCCTAGATTTGCTAGCGTCCGGACTGGTGAATCACTCAAGCCGGGTGCCTTTACGAGGCCCGCGAGGTGCAAGCGATGTGGAAGCGAGCCACCGTCAGGGGAAGCCGGGGCGTAGCGAGGCTCCTGCTAGTGCTGCCCCTGGTCTGCTCGCTCGGCGGCGGGGCGGCGACAGCTCGAACGGGTAGCGACGCCCAAGGGGCGAGTTCACTGCTCGGCAGCTATCTGGCAGGACGCATTGCGCGCGGACAGCACGACACCGTGGCCGCGTCGGAGCACTACCGGGCGGCGTTGTCACGTGATCCGAGCAACATGCCTCTTACCGAGCAAGCGTTGCTCATGGAGGCTACCGAGGGGCGCTTCGAGCCCGCGATCGAGCTGGCAAAGCGGCTCATCGAAAGCCATCCGGAGCACCGGATGGCTCGGCTGGTGCTCGGATTGGAAGCTGCAAAGGAGAAGCGCTACGCGGACGCGGCCCGGCATTTCGGAGCGCCTGGAAATGGCGTGATGGAGCAGCTGACGCTCGCACTGGCACGCGGCTGGATGAAAATCGCGCAAGGCGACGTCACAGGTGCCATTGCCGAGGCGGATGCCGTCAACCAGGCTGAATGGGCGCGCTTCTATGTGCGCTATCACAAGGCGCTGATGTACGATGTGGCGGGGCAGCGAACGCAGGCCCGCCAGGGCTATGAGCGCATCTTCCGCAGTGACACGAAGTCGTTCCGTGTGGCCCTCGCCTATGCGCACCATGCCTCGGCGGCGGGCGACAATAAGCTCGCGTCAGCTACGCTCGACGAGCATGCCAGGAAGACGGGCGGTGCCGTGCATCCTGTCGCCAAGGGGCTCGCAGAACAGCTCAATAGCGGCAAGCGGGTCGAGCTTCTGGTCGGAACGCCAAGCCAGGGGCTTGCCGAGATCTTCTATGGACTCGGTGAGGCGTTGGCGAGCGAGGGTGGAATCAGCGTCGGCTCCGTTTACCTGCAAATGGCACTCTATCTAGAGCCGGCCTCGCCTTTTGCCCTGGCGGCGCTGGCGAACGTCTACGAGACAACGAAGAACTACGAGGCTGCGATCGCGGCATACGATCGGATTCCCGAAGGCTCGCCCTTGCAGCAGGCGATCGATATTCGGAGGGCCCAGAATCTCAACCTTTTGGATCGCGTCGACGAAGCCAAGCTGTTGCTCGAGCGATTGTCGGCGCGGGATCCGTCTGATCCGAGGGCGCTCGATGCGCTCGGAAACATGATGCGCGGGCGCAAGCGCTACGAGGAAGCCATCGAGTACTACTCGAAAGTCATTGCGCTGATCGACAAGCCGGAAGCCAAGCACTGGCCGTACTTCTATGCTCGCGGCACAAGCTATGAGCGGGTCAAAAAGTGGCCTCTGGCCGAAGCCGACCTGCAAAAGGCGATGCAGCTTTCGCCCGATCAATCGCTGGTTCTCAACTATCTGGGTTACTCGTGGGTCGATCAGGGCGTGAATTTGAAGCAGGGCCTCAAGCTGATCGAGCGGGCCGTACAGCTAAAGCCCGACGATGGCTACATCGTCGACAGTCTCGGGTGGGCACATTTCCGGCTCGGCAACTTCAAGCAGGCGGTCAAGTATCTGGAGCGGGCAGTTGAGCTGCGACCGGAGGATCCGACACTTAACGATCATCTCGGCGACGCCTTCTGGCGCGTAGGGCGCCAACGCGAGGCCCAATTCCAGTGGGAGCAGGCCTTGACGCTGAAGCCGGAGCCCGATGAAGAAGCGAAAATCAGGCAGAAGGTCGCCAAGGGATTGCCAAACCTGCCGCAGGCACGGGCGCAGAAGGCCAAGAAGGCTCGAGCCGTGAAGTCCGGAGAGCCGCGGAAACGCGTCGAGACGCGCCTTGCGCCACAAAGCCCCGGCTTCCAGTAAGCCCGAAGAGATGGTCTCACGCGAGCCGGAGGCGTGTCGATCTTGGTCAGCCGAGGAAACGCGCAGGGCTCGCTGGTCGAGGCGGCTCCTGCCAAGGTCAATCTGACGCTGACCGTCCACGGGCGTCGACCGGACGGATACCACGAGATCGAGAGCCTAGTGGTGTTCGCCGACGCCGAAGCTGGGGACGTGGTCAGCCTCAAGCCGGGCGGGGCCTTTCGCCTGGAGACGACGGGGCCTGGGGCCGGCGCCCTCACCGAGGCGGGGGAGGGCGCGAACCTTGTGGCGAGGGCTGCCATCGCCGCCTCGACAAAGGTGCCGCAACTGCAGACAGGTACATTCCGGCTGGAGAAAAGGCTGCCGATCGCGGCAGGCATAGGCGGCGGATCGGCAGATGCGGCGGCCGCATTGCGTCTGTTGCGGCGGGCAAATGCAAGCTTGGCCGACGAGATAGACTGGATGGGGCTCGCGGCGTCGCTAGGGGCTGATGTCCCGGTCTGCCTCGGACGTTCGGCAGCAATAATGAGTGGTCTGGGAGAGCGGGTCGTCGCCGTGCCGAATTTGCCGTTGCTCTGGGCAGTACTGGCAAATCCGCGGGTGCCGCTGGCGACAGGCGATGTCTTCACCGCACTGGGTGCGGGCCCGTTGAAGGCCGGAGGAAGACCGACGCGGGAGACCGCGCCTCCGAGGTTCGCAGATCTGGCCGTACTGCTCGGCTATCTGGCCGATCGCGGCAACGATCTCGAGGTGGTGGCCAGCCTAATGTGTCCCGAGGTGGCCGATGTGAGAGCGCGCCTCTCCGAACTCGATGGGTCGCTGCTCGCTCGGATGTCCGGGAGCGGGCCGACGTGCTTTTCGCTCTTCGCCTCGTCCGAAGCCGCGCAGGAGGGCGCGCGACACCTTGCGGCGGCGCGGCCCGGCTGGTGGGTCGTCGCGACGGCACTCGGCTGAGGCCGTCGCTGCGATCCGACTTGGGTGCGGTGCCTCCGAGGTGCACTCGATCTCGCCATCGGGTGTCCGAGGGAAATCTGCTGCTGTCGAATCGAGTGCGGTGCGCCCTACGCTTCGACGAATTTGAAGTGTCCTGCCTTGTCGCGGGTGATGCGGCCTGCTGAGGGCGACGGGAAGTGGCCGGTGCAGATCAGCGTCGAGGTATCGCAGAAGCGCGAGAACAGTCGATTGCGCGTCTCGCCGGCGATTTTGGAATCCCAATCCGACATCATGCCGATCTCGGGATAGCGGACCTGGATCGGCGAATGCACCATGTCGCCTGTAACAAGGGCATCGTGTCCAGCCTTGCCAGCGAGGACATTGTACTGATCGATGGTGTGCCCAGGCGCTGGAACCAGTTGAACGTGATCGTTGAATGCGTAGTCGCTCTTGACGATGTCGACACGTCCTGCCTCGACGACAGGCAAGACGCTGTCGGTAATCCACGCAGCGGCCTCGGGGTTCTGCTTGTGACGCGCTGTCCAGAACTCGAGTTCCCGGTCGGAAAAGATGTAGCGCGCCTTGGGAAATGTCGGAACCCAGCGGCCATTCTCGAGGCGCGTATTCCAGCCGACATGGTCGACGTGGAGATGGGTGCACATCACGAAGTCGATGTCGTTCACGGTGAGGCCGGCTGCAGCGAGGCTCCTCTCGTATCGGTCGGACTCCATCATGTTCCAGAACGGCCGGTGTGGGCGCGGTTTGTGGTTGCCCACGCAGGTGTCGACCAGGATTTTGTGATGCGGAGTCTCGATGACGTAGCTTTGGATGCAAAGCACCAGCATGCCGTTGTTGTCGACAAAGCGCGGCTGCAGCCAATGACTGTTCTCGGTCATCATCTCCTTGGTAAACTTCGGAAAAAAATCGTGCACGGGAAAGAACGGGGCCTCCTGCTCGACAATGCGTCGAATCTTAATGTCGCCGAGCTCGATGGCGGTGCTCATGGGCGGTCTCCCTGAAATGTGTGCACGAGGGGTGCGTATCTCCCCGGTCCCGAGGCACGATTGCGCCTTCGCGGTGGCTTGTCCAGAGCGGTTCGGCGCGATGGCGCAGCGACCGGCTCAGTTTTCACCTGCGTAACGCGTTCTGATGGTCTCGACGAGAAGGTCGAAGCACACCGTTATGCGTGGAACGTCCTTCAAATCCTGGTGCATGAGGACCCAGACGTCGCGCTTCATAATCGGAGCGCCGCGGGAGACGCGGACCAGCTCGGGCCATGGCTCGGCCATCTGTGCCGGCAGGAGCGAAAGGCCGAGGCCAAGCCGGGTCGCCTCGATCCGATTGCCGAGATGATTGATGCGCACCGCGGTTCGACCGCCGCGTGCGATACGATCGAGTGCCTGGGCCTCAGGCCATGTCGCGAATTCGGGAGCGTAGCCGATGTACTCGAAGAGTTCGGGCTTGCGCGCGTCGACGTAACTGCGGGCACCGTAGAGATGGTAGGCGAGTTCGGTGACCTTAAAACCGAACAGCCCTGAATCCGCCGCCGGTTCGGACAGACGAACGGCAACGTCGGCGTCGCTTCGAGCGAGGTTCAAGTTCTGCTGACTGATCCGCAGATCGAGATCGAGATCTGGATATTGCTGACGAATTTCCTTGAGGGCGGGCATTACAACGTATACGCCTACCGCCTCGGTAGCGGTTATGCGGACTGCGCCCGCGACTTTGGCGTGGAAGCCAGAGACGATACGTACGATCGCCTCTGCCCGGTCGGCCATCGGGCTAGCCAACTCGAGAATGCGTTTGCCGGCCTCGGTCAACACGTATCGGCCGGACTCTCGCGTGAAGAGCGGTTGCGCGAGATCCGTTTCGAGATTGGCGATACGTCGGCTGACCGTGACGTGCGTCACACCGAGCGCTCGTGCCGTCGCCGACAAGCTGCCCCGGCGCGCCAATTCGATTAGAACCCGAAGGTCCTCCCAATCGAGACGGACTGAACGACTTTTAACACCCATTGTACAATCTTTGCCACTGGCGACGAGAACTGATCACGGGCACGTTACCAGGAATGTGGCCGTTTGACTTGCGGTAGCCCAAGAGCGGGGGCGGGTCATTGAGAACGGTGCACGTTTGAGGGGGCGCATTGTCAGCGCCTCCGTCGGTCCGCATGTGAGGTGAAGTGCCCACGTGCCGGCGCAAATACCAGGAGGCCCCATGCTCACAAGACCAACGGAGCCCAAGACAATGACGGGGGAGGAACCCAAGGCAGCCTTGACTACGTCTATCACGCATCTTCTGCACCGGGCCTGCCAAGTCGCCGACAGCGTGTTCAACGAGGAAGCGGGCAAAACCGGGCTGACGACGCGGCAGTTCGCCGTGTTGATCGCCGTAGCCAACAATCGCGACATCAGCCAAACGGGACTGGTGCAGGTAACCGGCATAGATCGCTCGACGGTTGCCGAAATCGTCAAGCGACTCCTGCGGCGTGGCTTGATCAAGCGCAAGCGGACGCGTCTTGATGCACGTGCCTATGCGGTGCGGCTCACCGACGAAGGCGAGGCCCTTCTCGGCGAGGTCGAGCCTGCTGCGCAACGCGCCGAGGAACGTCTTCGCCGCGCGTTCAATGGCCAGGATGTTCCAGCCCTGACCGAGGCGTTGATGCAACTTGTGGAGGCCTATCCCTCCTCGAAATGATGCGGGATCGGGAACCGCGGGCGCCGGAACGGCGCTGTCATTGGCTCCCGACCACTGCGACCCTTGCATCGGACGATCCAGTGGCGTACCGGTGGGCCGCGTTGCCTGCCGTGATGGGCTGATGTGGCGAAGACCGCGCCAATATGCGTTCACTCCCCAAGAGTGCTGAAATCCTGGTCTCCACCGGTGTGCCACGCGTAAGCCACGTCGCGTGTGCTGCTGCCGGAGGAGCCATCCCATATGCATTCCAACCCTCCAGGCCGCGTTGAACGACGCCTCGTGCTCGTCGGGGGGGGGCACGCCCACGTAGGGGTTCTTCGCGAACTCGCCATGGCGCCTGAGCCAGGGCTCGATGTCGTCCTTGTGGCCAAAGAACTCGACGCCCCCTACTCGGGGATGCTGCCAGGATACGTTGCCGGTCACTACGATATCGATGGTTGCCACATCGATCTCGTCCGTCTCGCGCATTTCGCCGGTGCCCGCCTCATTCACGGGACTGCCAACGGCGTCGATACAAAGCTGAACCAGGTCCACATCCTAGGACGGCCGCCGATTGCGTTCAATATTCTATCCATCGATACCGGAATAACACCCTCGGTGGGGGATATCGCAGGTGCCGACCTTCATGCCGTCGCGGTGAAGCCGGTCTCGACGTTCGCACCACGCTGGAAGGCGCTGGAGGCCCGCGCACTCGGGAAGGGCGGACCGCGACGGATCGCGGTTATCGGAACGGGGGCAGCCGGGTTCGAGCTGGTCCTGGCGATCCGACATAGATTGAGACAGCTCGGGCCGGCTCATGGGATAGGGGCCGGCGATTTCAGCTTCGCCTTGATCGGTAGCGGAACGCTTCTCGCGAGCCACAACCCAGGGGCGCGAGGCTTGGCGAGGAGGGAGTTGGTCCGTGCTGGTGTCACATTGGTCGAAGGCGATGCCGCGGTGGCGGTCGACCGGGATCGGGTGCGCCTTGCAAGTGGACGCGAGATCCTGAGTGACGCAACTCTCGTGACGACTAAGGCGGCGGCGCCGGGCTGGTTTGCCGGAACCGGGCTAAGCCTCGATCCCCGGGGGTTCCTGGCGGTCGAGCCAACCCTGCAGGTGGTCGGGGAGAGCGACATCTTCGCGGTCGGGGACTGCGCGACCGTTCTGGAGCACCCGAGGGAGAAAGCTGGCGTGTTCGCCGTGCGCCAGGCGCCGCCGCTCACTCGTAATCTGCGTTTGCGAGCGCGTGGAATGACTGCCGAGCCGTTCGTGCCGCAAAAGCAGTTCCTGACTCTCTTGTCGTGTGGCGGCACCACAGCGATTGCGTCGAGAGGCGCGTTTGCGGCCGGCGGGCGCTGGGCGTGGCGACTGAAGGACCATATCGACCGGACCTTCATGCGGAAATTCCAGGATCTACCCGATCCGATGCATGGGATGTCGGAGGCATCGGACAGCATCCTTTGTGCCGGGTGCGCGGCCAAGCTCGGCCCTGCACCGTTGGCAAGGGCGCTTGCGCGGTTCGCGGCCAGCGCCGAGACGGGGCCAGCTGACCGGGTACGCAACCTGGCACCTCGCGACGACGCAGCACTGCTCGATCTCGGGGGCGACGCGCTGCGCGTGGAGAGCATCGATCACTTCCCGGCAATCTGGCCGGAGCCCTACGTGCTCGGAGAAATTGCGGCGGCGCATGCCCTGAGTGACATCCTGGCGAAAGGTGCAAAGCCCGACCATGCGTTGGCGCTGGCGGGCTTGCCATCAGCTGCGGCACACCTTCAGGAGGATGACCTTTTTCAGCTTCTCGCGGGCGCCCGAGCGGTGCTTGGTCGCGAGGGCGTTCCGGTCGTCGGTGGGCACACGGCACGCGCCGAGCAGATCAGTATCGGCTTCTTCATCTCGGGAGCGGTGGCTCGAGATCAGTTCTGGCTCAAGGGTGGGCTCAAAGGCGGCGAGGTGCTGGTGCTGACCAAACCGCTCGGGACAGGGATTATCTTCGCCGGGTGGATGCGCAGGTTAGCGAAGGCGAGAGAGGTGGCGGCAGCGCTTGCCGGGATGCGGGCATCCAGCTCGGTTGCGGCGCGGGTGCTGCGTGAGCACGGGGCCACAGGTGTGACAGACGTCACAGGCTTTGGCTTGGCCGGTCACTTGACGGAGATGCTCGAGGCGACGAGCGGTCGGGCGACGATCGGGCTTGCGCAGTGCATGCGGTACGAGGGGGTCGATAGATTGATCGCCAGTGGTGTACGGTCGAGCCTGCTCGCTGAAAACTTGGCGTTCCGGGACAAGATGGCGCTCGAAGTGGGCGACGAGGAAGCCGCGCTGGCATTGCTGCTCGATCCGCAAACGTCGGGCGGGTTGCTCGCTGGCATATCGCCCGAGGTCGTTGAACCTCTGCTAGCGGCCATGGCGCAGGCGGGGGTCGAGGCCGCGGCCATCGGTGTCGTGGAGCGTGGTCAAGGGAAAGCGCTGAACGCCGCCGTTCGCGTCGTGGTGAAGTCCGCGGTGGTCCTGCCGGAATTGGCCGGCACCGCTCTGCGCGGCGCCTCACTCTCGCCGCTCACGGCGCAATAAAGTCATCGTGAGTACCGCGTCCACCCGCCGGCATGGTACGCGAACGTCGGATCAATACGGGGAAGACGCGAAAAGCGTCGCTCAAACCACAATCAGGGGACGTTTCACAGTGACTCAGCCCAGCCATGACTTGGGTCTGGCCAGCCTTGCGAAATTCGAGCATCCCGATGTCACAGCCTCGGGCGAGCAGCGCGCGAGCGTACCGCTCGAAAAGCTCGAGACCGTGTGGTTCAACACAGGAACACTCTGCAACATCACCTGCGCAAACTGCTACATCGACTCGAGCCCATCGAACGACCGCCTCGCCTACATCAGTGCGGTAGAGGTGACGCAGCTTCTGGATGAATTGCTCAGAGATGGACACGGCACACGCGAGATCGGGTTTACAGGTGGCGAGCCGTTCATGAATCCGGATTTCCTTGCGATGCTTGGAGCGACGCTCGACCGGGGCTTCGACGTGCTCGTGCTCACCAACGCCATGCAGCCGATGCAGCGGGCTCCTATCAAGCGCGGGCTGCTCGCGCTCAAGGAGCAGCATGGCGCGCGCCTGCGGCTGCGGGTCAGCCTCGATCACTCCTCGCGAGAGCTGCACGAGGCCGAGCGCGGCGCCAACACGTGGGCGAAGGCGATTGCGGGGATCGACTGGCTCAATGCCAATGGCTTTGAGATCGCTGTCGCGGGGCGAACGTGCTGGAATGAGCCGGAAGCCGAGGAGCGCAACGGCTATGCAGCGCTGGTCGCCAGCCGCGGGTGGCGGATTGATCCGGCCAATCCGAAGCAGATGATGCTGTTGCCTGAAATGGATGGAAGCCGCGAGGTGCCGGAGATCACGACCCGGTGCTGGGGTATCCTCGACAAGCGGCCGCAAGACATGATGTGTGCGACGAGCCGCATGGTCGTGAAGCGGAGAGGGGCGGCAGGGCCGGTCGTGCTGCCTTGTACGCTACTGCCCTACGAGCCGGCGTTCGAGATGGGTGCGACCTTCGGCGAGGCAGCGTCCGCGAACAAAGGCATGTTTGCCGACGGGGCGGTTAAGCTCTGTCATCCTCACTGCGCGAAGTTTTGTGTGCTCGGCGGCGGCAGCTGCTCCTGACAGTGCGCTCGCGGGGCCACCTTCACCCGGCCGATCCCACGCTGGAACGGCCGGGTGCTCAACATTGACAATGTGGCTGTATCAGCGCTTGCCGGCGACCAGGGCGTCGCGGATCTCCTTGAGGTAGACCTCGCTCGGTGCTGGCGGCGCTGGAGGTGCAGTTGCCTGCTGCTTCTCGAAGCGCTTCTTGGCCATGTTGATCGCCTTGATCACCATGAAGAGCACGAATGCGATGATCGCAAAGTCGATAATCGTCTGGATGAACTCACCGTACTTCAGGAGCACGGGCTTGCCGGTCGGCGTTGGCATGTTGATGGCGAGTTCAGCGAAGTTGACGCCGCCGATCATGTAGCCGATGGGCGGCATCAGCACGTTCTTGACGAGCGAATCGACGATCTTGCCGAATGCTGCGCCGACGATGACGCCCACGGCGAGATCGACGACATTGCCCTTCAGGGCAAACTCACGGAATTCCGATAGTAGCGACATCTCTGGCCCCTTCGATCATTCATGCCTCTCAAGGTCCAGTGCCGCTCTCCCGGTCTGAAGAACCCTGACCAGCACAAGTGGTGCGCGCAGCACCGTGCGCGCCGCGCGCCTGTGCGTGGCGGCTGAACAATAGTCCGTGTTTGAGTTGTGAGGCAATCATCTCTCTACACACAAACCTTTTGGGTTGTCGGGGACGGTTTGGGCGCACTAGCCAGATTGGCGCTACGACAGACTATGGATTCGGACAGTTTGCCGTCTCGAGCTGCAGTGTAATCGGGCTTGCTCATGGCTGGGGACGACGTCCTGGCGCCGAGAGCGTGTTGCGGCTAGAGCAGAAGGTGATCGGCGAACGCTGCGAAGCGACTCGCTGGTTGCGTGGCTTCCAATCTGCCCAGTCGCGACCACATTGAAGGAGCTACTTCAGTCGGGACGGCGTTGGCGGGGGCTTAGAGCATGGCGGGTTTGGCCGTGAGGTGACAGGAGGGGGACGGGCATGATCGAACGCAAGGAGCGTAAGCCCTACTGGCGTCACACGAAATGGCAGATGCTGACCAGTTTTCTGCCGTTCTTGTTGGCCCTCATCGTATTGCCGCTCTATGCAGACGAGCTGAACACCCGGCGATTTCTGGGCTTCCCGCTCGGCTATTTTCTCGCCTGTCACGGGGTGGTGCTGATCGCGATCGTCACGGCGTTCGCCTACATCAACCGGCAGGACGCAATCGATCACTGGCACGGTGCGCACGAGGACCTTTGAGCCATGCCGCACCGCCATGGGGTTCAGCTGGCCAATCCGATGGTCGGCGTTTATTTCGGCATCTTCGCAGCTTGCCTTGCCGCCGGCGTGGTGCTGCTCTTGATCCTTGAGCAACTGGGCGTGACCGAGGCATCGCTCAAAACGGCGATGGCGGTGATCTCGGTCGCACTGTCCGCTACGATCGGTGTCGGGGCCTACTCGAACCGAGCTCGCGAGTTCCTGATTTCGGGACGACGGGTGCCGGCGGTCTACATCGGCATTTCACTGGCCGTCGCCGCGCCGGGTGGGGCCGGAATTGCCGGGATCTCCGGCGCCCTGTTTATCACCGGCTTCGATATGCTGTTCCTGGGCGTCGGCATCGTGGCGGGGCTTACGGTTTCGGTGATGCTGTTGGCCCCGTATTTGCGCAAGTTCGGCGCGCCGACGGTGCCGGCTTACCTTGGGCAGCGCTTCGAGAGCGGCGCCTTGAGGCTGCTCGCAGCCTCTATCGCAGTACTGCCGCTGGTGCTGATTGCGATCGCGGAGATCAAGATCGGTGTCGTGGCCGCAAAGTGGCTGATGCCGATCTCGACGGAGATGGCGGCGGTACTGATCGTGCTGGTCGTGGTCGTTACAGTGGTGCCGGGAGGAGTCCGATCACTGTCGTGGTCCAGCGCGGCGCAGGCGCTGATGGTCTTGATCGCGATACTTCTACCTGCCGCTATTGCTGCGGTCATGGAAACCAATCTTCCATTCGGTCAATTGAGCCACGGACCGTTGATGAGGTCGGTGGGCCGAGTGGAAGCGGCGCAAGGGGTGCCCATTCCCGTCGCCGGGCTTATGGCGCTGGAGTTGCCGGGAGCAGGTCTGCAGCCAATCGCCGGGAGGTTCGCGACAGCCTTCGGTAGCGTCGGCCCAATAGCGTTCGTGCTTGGCACATTGTCGGTTCTGGTCGGAGTGGCGGGTTCGCCTTCGCTGCTGGCGCGCTCCGTAACCACGCCCAGCGTCTTCGATACGCGCAAGGCGATCGGCTGGGCCGTAGCGGTGTCCGGCATCCTTCTGCTGACGTTCTCAAGCGTCGCCGTTTTCCAGCGCGACATTCTTTTGAGTAGTCTCGTAGGACAGCCGACGTCGGCAATCCCGGAAACGCTGCAGAGACTGGTCGACGTCGGGCTGGCAGCGACAGAGGGGGCCGGAGCCAAACTGACGGCCACCTCGATCCAGTTCGATCGCGACGGCATGCTGCTCGCACTTCCGTTGCTGATGGGCATGCCACTGGCGGTGGTCAATCTGGTGGCCGCGGGCGTGATGGCGGCAGCGCTGGGCGGCGCGGCTGCCAGCGTGACGCAACTGGGCATCATCATTGGCGATGACGTGATCAACGGTCCGGCAAACTGGCGCGCGACCGACGCGCACCGGGTCATGGTGTGCCGTGTTGCAATCCTTGCCTCGGCCGGGCTCGTTGGCCTCGGCGCCGTCCTGGCTCGCGGCGATCCCCTTGTGCTTCTTCTCTATGCCTTCGCGATTTCCGGCTCCGCGCTGTTCCCGGTGCTGGCCCTCTCGATCTGGTGGAAGCGGATCACGGCAGCGGGGGCTATCGCGGGACTGTCGGCAGGGCTCGTAGGGGCTCTGATCGCCGTGCTGGCAGATCTCGGAACGCTCGGGCTGCATGGGCTTCTGGCGCCTGCCGTCGGTCTTCCGATGGCGGTGATCGCGACGTTGGCAGTCAGTTATTTGACGCCCGTGCCTGGGCGGCACATTCTGGAGATAGTGCGCGACTTGCGTATTCCGGGCGGCGAGACGATCTACGATCGCGAGTTGCGTCAGGCCCGTCACCGTGGTCCACGGGGACGTTGACGGCGTCGGCGATCGTGCTTGCACAGCTGGTGCGCCAGAGCGATCGGTGGGCACCGTGAGCATGGGCGGAGAACGGTGAGCGGCGAGCTGCGGGCGCCAACGGCGCAGGAAGCAGGTACGATGGGGGTACGCGAGAGGCTCGGCCTCTATCCGCCGATCGAGCCTTATGCGCGCGGCCGTCTGGAAGTTGGCGACGGCCACGAGATCTATTTCGAGGAGAGCGGAAACCGACGGGGCCAACCGGTTCTGATCGTGCACGGCGGACCAGGTGGCGGCAGCAACCCGACAATGCGCCGTTTTCACAACCCTGCGCGCTATCGCATCGTTCTCGCGGACCAGCGCGGATGCGGCCGGTCACTGCCCAACGCCTCACTAGAGGCGAATACGACCTGGCATCTCGTCGGAGACATGGAACGGCTGAGGGTTCACCTCGGCATCTCGCAGTGGCAGCTCGTCGGAGGCTCGTGGGGCTCGACGCTGGCCCTCGCTTATGCCCAGGCCCATCCCAGCCGGGTGTCTGCCCTCGTGCTCCGTGGAATTTTTCTCTTGCGGCGGGCGGAGCTCGATTGGTTCTACCAGGATGGCGCAAGCTGGCTGTTTCCGGATGCGTTTGCCAATCTCATGGCTGCAATTCCAAAGGACGAGCGTTGCGACGTGATCGGGGCCTATTATCGACGCCTCACGCATCCCGACCTTGCGGTGCAAGTTGCTGCGGCGCGCGTGTGGAGTCTGTGGGAAGCCTCGACGCTGGCGCTGATGCCCGACGCCGAGCGGATCCGGTTGTTCAGCGGCGACGCCTATGCGCTCGCCTTTTCACGTATCGAGTGCCACTATTTCGTAAATGGCGGCTTTTTTTCGCACGATGGTCAATTGCTCACTGAAGCGCACCGTATCGGCGATATTCCGGGCGTGATTGTCCACGGGCGCTACGACGTGGTCACGCCGATCAAGTCGGCCTTCGATCTTAAAGCCCACTGGCCGCGAGCGGAGCTGGTCGTGGTGCCGGACGCCGGGCACGCCATGACGGAGCCCGGCATCGTGCATGAGCTGATCCAGGCGACGCGCCGCCTCGGAGAGGGGTAGGCGG
The DNA here is from genome assembly GCA_001464755.1 of Rhizobiales bacterium Ga0077524. GTDB lineage: Bacteria > Pseudomonadota > Alphaproteobacteria > Rhizobiales > Hyphomicrobiaceae. The sequence continues at coordinate 40,569 of LNDR01000411.1, read as the reverse complement.
GCCGTCCCGCTTATTCCTTGAGGCCGGCTTTGCGCAGTCCTTCGAGAATGTGCTGGAGGTCGTCCGCAGCGGCATTCCATTTCTGGAGTTCGGCTCGGGCGGAAAAGCCAGGCTTGATCTCGAAGAGCTTCGCCACGGGCTCACCGGCATCGGGGTGGCCGAGCTGCCCCTTGGCGGCCGCCGCGAGGAGGTGGGACCAGGCGAAGTGGGGCAACCCGATGCGCTGCATGTCAGCCAGTGTCTCGTCGTAGCGCCGTTGGCTGTAATGCAAACGGGCGAAGCTGAAATAGTACCAGCTGGGATGCAGGGGATTGAGTTGCTGGGCGCGGCGCGATAAGGCGGCACCTCGCTCGAACTCACCCATGAAGGCATAGTAATGGCCCACGTCGGCGAGCGTCTCGGGATCGTTCGGGTTGAGGCTAAGCGCAAGCTGGGCCTCGGTCTCGAACCGTTCGTTCTCTCCACGGAAAAAGTGGACGATCGCGAGCCAGCAGCGAGCATAGGCATTCTTCGGGTCGAGGCTGGTCGCGGCGAGGGCATGAGTGAGCGCTCGCCCGATCGGATTGGGCCGCGGGTTCATGTCGAAGCGATGTTCACCCAGGTAGACATTGGCGAGGAGCGCGTGAGCGTCGGCCGATAGCGGGTCGAGTTCGACGGCTTTCTCGAGGAGATCGCGCGCCTCGCCGTGCATCTCGGCGCTGAGCATCCAAGTGTAGCGGCGCGCCCGCAGCAGGCAATCATAGGCGCTGAGCTGTAGCGGGCCCTTCTTCATGGCGCGTTGGAGCGCCACGTCCTGCATGGTGACGCCGAGCGTAGCCGCGATGATGCGGGTGACTTCGTCCTGGAGATCGAAGATGTCAACCATCTCGCGGTCGTAGCGGTCGCCCCACAGCTGGACACCGGTCTCGCCATCAATGAGCTGCACCGAAATCCGCAGGCGTCCGGCGGCGCGGCGAACGCTGCCCTGTACGACATAGCCGGCATTGGTGCGCTCGCAGATCTCGGAGAGATCATGCGTGCGGCCTTTAAACTGGAAGGACGAGGCGCCGCCGATGACCCTCAAGTCGCGGAAGCGAGAGAGATTCGTGATGATGTCCTCGGTCAGGCCGTCAGCAAAGTACTCGTCGGTCTCAGTATTGAGATTCGCAAAGGGGAGGACGACGAGAATAGGCTTAGGGTCATGGTCGGCGGACAGCGAGGCGCCGTCGGGTTCGGCCGAGGAAGCGGTGCGGGTCGCCGGGGGAATGGTTCCTGCCGTCGGCGGATCGTGGCCGACCTCGACGTTGGCGCAGAACTCGAAACCGCGACCCCGCACGGTGCGGATGTAACTCTGACTGTCACCGCTGTCGCCGAGCGCCCTGCGCGCGGACTTTATACAACTCGAAATGGTGGCGTCGGAAATGGCGCGGCCTTGCCAGACCGCTGCAACCATATCGTCGCGCGTGACGATGCGATTAGCGTTGCTGGCGAGATACGAAATCAAGTCGAAAACGAGCGGCTCGACAGGGCACGTATCCCGCCCGCGTCGCAGCTCGTAACGAGTCAAATCGATCTCGAACTGGTCGAAGCGATAGCGCATCAGCTGCTCATCCTCGCAGAGATCGTGCGAGAGACCATTCCCACCAGGCGGATGTGCAGGCATGTCCCAGGATCTGCCGCAGGCCCCCCAGCAATCACCATGAAGAACACCCGAAATCCCCACGCTGGGCTCAAGCAGGCACCAATTGTTCGAGAGATATTCAGCGTGTCCGCCGGCACAGAAGAAATGCAGGTTGCGGACAGATCCTCCCCCGATACGACCCTGAAGGAGCTCATAATGACGACCTCGATACAATCTACTGCTGCCCCCGACTATAGCAGCATAAAGGCCAAACAGAACGCCGCCTGGGCCTCGGGGGACTATGCTCGGATCGGCACGACCCTCCAGATCGTCGGGGAAAGTCTTGCGGAGGCGCTGGACGTTCGTCCAGGGTCGACCGTGCTGGACGTTGCGGCTGGCAACGGGAATGCCACTCTCGCCTTCGCAAGGCGCTGGTGCAACGTAACCTCTACGGACTATGTCGATACGCTGTTGGCGCGCGGGAGAGGCCGGGCCGAGGCCGAGTCGCTGCCGGTTACGTTCCAGGTGGCCGATGCTGAACAGCTTCCATTCGCTGACGGGCAGTTCGACGCGGTGGTCTCGACCTTCGGAGTGATGTTCACCCCCAATCAGGCCAAGGCCGCTAGCGAGCTGATGCGTGTTTGCCGGCCGGGCGGGCAAATCGGGCTCGCCAACTGGACGCCGGAGGGCTTCATAGGGCAAGTCTTCAAGACCTTAGGGCGCCATATCACACCCCCGGCCGGTGTCAGCTCACCTGCACTCTGGGGGACGAAAGGCTGGATCGAGGAGCGGTTCGGGGGCCAAGCCAGCGCCATCGCCATGACGCCCAAAGACTTCATGTTCCGCTATCGTTCTCCGGCGCACTTCATGGACGTGTTCCGTACCTACTACGGGCCCGTCCACAAGGCGTTCCTTGCGCTCGATTCTACCGGCCAAGTGGCATTGGAAAAGGACCTTCTCGCCACGATCGCCAGTTTCGACACGGCCAAGGATGGGACAATGCGCGTGCCGTCCACCTACCAGGAGATCGTGATCAAGAAGGCTTGAACTTCCGGGCCGATGGATGCGCGCGACTAGTCGGGACGGCTGCGGTTGCAGTCTGGAGCCCGTGTGGCTAGAGGGGCTCCACAATTGGCCTTGCCGTCGCCATCTCGCCATCAAGGAGAGAGGGCGACGAGCCACTTACGCTCGTCCCGTCAGAGCGGGGTCCCCTTGCCGTCTGGTCCCGTCCCCGGGCTGTCGAACTCCTTCAATTTGTCCCGGAACTTCTTGAACATTCGCTCGAGGTAGCTCAGTGCCTTGTCGACGTCCTCCTCGCTCGGCAGCTCGAGCTTGGGCTTCGGCCGGGCGAGGCCTCCATCGAGGCCGAGCATTTCCTCAAGGCGCTTTATCTCGGCCTTGAGGTCCTTGTTCTCGTCGGCCAGTCGGGCAACCTCGGCCTGAAGGTCGCGGTCGTCCTTGACCGGCTTGCACTCGAACGAGCCGCCTGCTCGCGCGCAGAGGGAGACGTCGCCAGTTGCGGTATCGAGGCGTAGGAAGCCACCCTCTGAAGGCTGCATAGTGAAGCGGCCTGGCTTCTCCTCGCCGCTCGGAGGAGCTGCGATCGCCGCGCCGGCCAGTCCCGCAAGCAGGACGCCGGCCAACACTGTTCGCATGTGCATCTTATCCTCCCAACCACTCCTGAGGCGCCATGCCGGGACACCCGAACAAGGCTCCCGTCGCCTCGCCGGCTCGATATCTCGAAATTGTGGCAATCCGGGCACATTGCCAAGCGGGTCGCAGAAGAAGACGATACTTAACCGTTCTTTTACGCGATGCAGACACCGTCAGATCGGACGGCTTTTTCTCGTTCTTAGTCAGAGCCTTGTTAATGCAACTAGCTGGTACATGCGAACATCGGTGAACAACCGAAGGACGCAGGCTTCGAATTCGGATGCCCCAGCCCTGCAGACACCTGGGAACGACTTTGCCGACGAGGACGAAAATGGCGGAAGCGGAGCGAGCGAACGACGAGGGAGAGGCGCCCGGGAAGCCGGTGAAGCGGCGTGAGGAGCTGGACCAGCTGCTGCAGCGCATCGCGGCGCACATCGCGGAGGTCGACAAAGGGGATGGCGAGCCGGCAGCAGACGCGTCGTCCGCGGCGACCACGGACGCCGAAGGGGCATCGAATCAGCAGACCAATGCGGCGCGACCTGACCATGCGAAGGCAGCGCAACACCGGGACACGGTAGCCCCGGATAGGCCCCGCGCCGGGGCTACGCTGCGGCGTTCGCCATCGAGCATCGAGCCACCCGCGCTTCGCTCTGCTCTCGGTAGCTCGGGGCTCGCTACGCCGGGGCGAGGTCTTTCCGGCTTGCCGGTCCCGCGGAGGGACGACGGCGATGAGCCAGGTGACGGCACGACGTCGGAGACGCGGGTTGAGCCCGCAGGCGCAGGTTCAGAGCCGAACCTGGTGGAAGGCGTGTCCGTTCGCGCATCGGGAGGGGCCGCGCGCAGCGCGGACGAGCCGTGGGACGATGCAGCGGCCGAAGCTTTGACGCGAACCTATGAGGCCGATCTAGCGGTGCCGCCGCTGCGGAGCATGCTCGAGGCAATGGGCGGGCCGAGCGGCGGTTCGATCGAACGTCGCGGCAGCGAGCGCAGGCTCGGTGCAGCCGAACGTGGACATGACTTTGGAGTCAGCGCGAGTGCGGCGGATGTCGAGACCGCGCAGAGTGACCTCATCGATGCGGCACGCCGAGTCGAGGCGATGCTCGACCGGTTGGCATCGCGCGAAGCCGTTGATGCGCTCGGTGCGCGATTCGGGACGCTGGAGAGCGAGGTCGGACGAGCCAGCCTACAACTAAAGAGGCTCGACGGAATCGAGACGCGCCTCGGAGAGCTTGGGAACAAGCTTTCAGACGAGCAGGTCGTCGCCCTTTTCGGCTCGCTGGTGCCGACCGCGGAGGATCTCACGCATTTCGCTGAGGATGCAGCGGGGCGCGCCGCCGAGCGAGTTCTCGAAGCCTACTCTCAGGAGCTTGCGGTACAGGCGACACCGCGAGCGGATGTCGTTGCCGGTTCAGCCTCAGCCAGCCAGTTGAAGGCGCTCGGGGAGCTTCTCGCGGCGTTCATGGACGAACGTCGGCGCACCGATGCCGGTACGCTCGAAGCGCTGGAGACGCTGCAACTCGCCATGCAACATGTGCTCGACCGCATCGATCGGGTCGAGGAGGTCGAACCGATCGATGGTCGGCCAGCCGGGGGCTTTCCAACTGTCCCGCTGACGCCAGAGTTGAGCGTCGGGCCGACTCTTGCCGCGCCTAGATCGGGCGATCTCGTGCCGGACGGTCTCGTCAACTTGACCGCGAATCAAGGTGTCCGTGGATTCGAAGCGCATGCCTATCGGATGCCGGACGAGCGGACCCCGGATCTCGAAACGATTCCGGATGCTCGAGGCTATGACGAGACAGCAACGCGTGCGCCCTCGCTGCGAGGCCGCCAGCCCGACCCGATGGCCGGTGAACTCGACGACGTTCCTCGCGATGTGGCTCCCCGGCTGCCGGGCGGTGTTGCGAGTGCGCAGCAAATCGCCGGCATTGCCGATGCTGTCCAGCCACAGCTCAGCGAGCGGCAGGCGTTCATCGCGATGGCTCGCAAGGCCGCCGAGCGGGCCAAGAATGAAGCGGACATTCCATCGAAGAGGGATGCCGACAGGGCCGCCAAAGGACGTGCGGCAAAGGGCAAGAGCAATGAGGCCGTAGCCGGCCCGTCAGTCGGCGTTATTCGGCCTGGTGTGATCGCCATCGCTGTTGGTGCCATCGTGCTTGCCCTGGTTGCCGGCTATTGGCTCCTGCTCGGACAGACGGGCAGTTTGCCGGGCGTGCTCACGCCGACAGTCAGCGAGCACGTCGAGCCGGCGGATCGCCAGCCTTCAGACGGGGCGAAGCCAGATCTGGACGGTGAGGAGGCAACGTCGCCGGCCGATGCACCGCCGGCAATGGAGGCTCCAGCAGGCCCAAGCAAGATATCCAACGAAGCTCCGTCGGTGCCCGCGCGTGATCAACAGGAAGCAGGCTTGACCCCGGCGTCCGATGCCGCCGGCCCCGGTATGGCCGTGGCCTTCGGCCAGTCTCCCGCGACGTTCGAGACCGTCATGCAGGCCCGTGAGCGTTCACGTCTTGCTAGCCTGTCGCACCGGACGGCGTTCGCTGCAGCGCGGTCGCACGCCATACCGCAAGATCCAGTCCCGGAGGCGCCACGGAACGTCAGTGACATTGAGACGGCTTCGGTAACTCCTGCTCCGACCACTCCGCAAGCGACGGCCCCAGCAGCCATTCCGACCGCCGCGAAGGAGCAAATCCAGCAGCTCATTCTGCCGCCGGCCGCCGCAGGCCCCCTGTCGCTCCGGCTCGCGGCTGCGCAAGGCGACGCGTCCGCCCAGCTCGAGATCGCGACGCGTCTCGCCGAAGGCAAGGGCGTGAAGCAGAGTTTTGCCGAGGCCGCCACGTGGTACGAGCGCGCCGCGATGCAAGGCCAGCCGATTGCTCAGTATCGCCTTGCGACACTCTATGAGCGCGGTATGGGGGTGAAAGCGGATCGCGGACGCGCGCGGTCGCTCTACGAGCAGGCCGCCGAGCAAGGCAACCTCAAGGCGATGCACAATCTTGCAGTGATCAGCGCGAGCCCCGCGACCGGAAGCCCCGACTACGATACGGCGGCAGCGCTCTTCAATCGCGCCGCGGGGCATGGTCTTGCAGACAGCCAGTACAATCTCGGCGTGCTCTACGAGAGCGGTCTCGGCGTTCCGAAGGATCATGCAGCGGCCTACAAGTGGTACACGCTCGCCGCTCGCGGCGGCGATGCGGATGCGGCTCGGCGTCGCGATTCCTTGATCTCACGGCTGCCGGCGGAAACGCTGCAGGCGATGGACCGCCAGATTGTGGCGTGGCGTCCGGCTCCGGCCGACGAGCAGGCCAACAATGCTCGAGTAGCGGGTAACAATTGGCAGCAGCGCAAGGCAGCAGCACCCCGCTGAGCCAACGGCAAGGAAGAAGTCGAGGCGGGGCCAGTGTGCTCCGCCACGAGCGTCTCTGCGGCGACGTGGCAGCCATCTGACAATTTGCCGTTGCGACGGCCGGTGAGGCTTGCCAAACGCCGCGCTTTGTGTGTCCTTTGCCGGTGATCGCGCGGCGATCATGCGGGGCGGAAGCTGGCATGCGAGAGAAGCGGAACTGGACGAAGTGCGCGACCAGGCTCGCGTCGATCTTCGTTGCAGGGATCGCGCTGGCAGCTGGCAGCGCCGCCGACGCTCAGAGGCGCCAGCGGATCACGCCGATACCGGTACCGGTGCCCCAGCGGATCGAGCCATCGTCGCCGACAAGTGAGGGAGCAGCGGCAGAGCTGCCGCGCGAATCGGTGCAAGCCGACGTCTCGACCCGGAATGTTCCCGTCACGTCCAATTTCGCCGGCACTGAGATCGTCGTCTTCGGCGCGGTCGACTACAGCCGCCAGTCAAGCGCCGAGGCCGGTCTCTACGACGTCGTGATTGTGGTCGTAGGGACGCCGACGCGGTTGACTGATTCGACAGCGTCCCGAGCTACTACGCAATCGCTTCCACGCGACCACTCGACGAGGTCGCCTCGCCGGAGGTGCTGAAATCGACGGGCGTCGGCTTCGAGTATGTGCCGATGGAACTCGCCAAAAGCGCGGAAAAGCGTAACGCCACCGAAGTCAGGGCCTTTCGTCAGGCGATCGTGGGTCTGAAGAACAAGGATCGGCTCTACACGATCAACGAGTATGCGGTGGCGTTCATCGGACGCAGCCTGTTCCGGGCCTCGATCGATGTGCCGGCGAATGTCGTGGTCGGCCCTTTCGAGACGCGTGTTTTCCTGTTTCGTAACGGTGAGCTGCTGAGCCAGTACAATGCGCGTCTGGAGCTGCATCGACAGGGGTTCGAGGAGCTGACTTACGGCCTCGCCTTCCGACGTCCGCTGATCTATGGCTTCAGCATCATCGTTATCGCGATGAGCGCGGGCTTGCTGGCCGCCGTCGCATTTCGCGGTGTCGGTCGATAGCAGTCTGCTTGCCGACGCCAGGCGAATTCCTTTCCAAGTTCTAGAGCGTTATGTTATCAATTCCTATGATGGATTTCCATCTGTCATAAGAAAATCCGCTTTTGATATTGCTCCATGTCACTTTCGTTTTCTCTTGTATGAGGCCGGTATGTCCTTATCCAGGGTGCGGCGTCGGGCGGTTACCTTCCGGATCATGTGGGTAGCGGTCGGCGCGCCTTTTTTCCTCGGTCATCCGTCTGCTTCGGCGGATCCGCTCGTCGACTGCGCGAGCCGCTCAGATCTCGAAGTCTCTGTGACCGGTTGCTCAGAGATCATCCGGTCCAGATGGGCGACAGATGAGCAACAGGTATTGGCGTTGAACAATCGCGCCAATGCCTATGGAGCATTGGGACGCTCTGTCGAGGCCATCGAGGATTATAGTCGGGCGCTCGCGCTCGATCCTCACTACGTCAATGCACGGTATAATCGTGGCGCCACCTATCTCGAGATTGGAAATCTCGAGGCGGCAATCGCCGATTTCGACACGGTGATCAGGCTCGAACCGGATCGATGGGCCGCGTACAACAACCGCGGCCTCGCCAACTTGAAGGCTGGTCTCTACGATGCAGCAGTGGTCGATTTCTCGAAGGCCATCGAGATTGATCCGACTGTCGCGTTCCTTCTCAACAACCGCGGCGTCGCTTGGCGGAGAAATGGTGATCGGGCTCGTGCGATCAGGGATTTCAGCGCTGCAATCTCGCTGCGGCCCGGCTATGCCGCCGCGTTGAACAGCCGCGGTGAATTGCACATTGAGGACGGACACATCGAGCTTGCGGCCGCCGATTTCAGAGGTGCGCTCGCCGCAGATTCGACCTACGAAGCGGCACGCCGGAACCTGTTGGCCCTCGATCATGCGGACGTCGCCCGGCGATGAGGGGGCGTGACGTCACTCCGGCGCCAGGTTCGCGCGGGCCACTGGGTAGACGCCGTTCTGGCCGAGCACGTGCACGTCGAAGCGGCCGTCGGCGAACAGCGCAGCGAATGCCTGATCCAAAACGTTCAGGCCGCCTGTGAATGCGCCGAACGCCGGGAGCACGAGGCGATTGGCGTTGCCGATAAAGCAAGGGCGCCGCATCCCCGCGCCGCTCAAGACGACACGTGCCGTGGGATGAAGGTGGCCGGCGATCTCGCCAGAGGTTTCGCCAGTTGACGGCTCGTGGCGGAGGACGACTTTGCCAAGGTTCAGGCTCTGCGCGACACCTCCACCCAGCCCTGCGGAGATCTCCGGGTCATGATTGCCGGTGATCCAAGTCCAGGCGCGGCCCGCCTGCATGCGCGAGAGTTCGGATCGTTCGGCGGCTGGGAGGCGGCTTTCCGCGGAGCGGTCGTGCAGGCTGTCGCCGAGCGCCACGACGTGATGCGGCCCATAGCGGACCAGCACGGCCGCGAGTCGGTGCAGTGTCTCGCGAGTGTCGTAGGGGGGGAGCATGATGCCGCGTACGGCGAAGGCCGATCCCTTCTCGAGGTGCAAATCGGCGACCACGAGCGTGCGTTCTCCAGGCACATAGAGCGCGCGTGAACAATCGACTACGACCTCGATCCCGCCGACTTGCATCGCTCTGGACTCGAACGATCCGGCCGGAGCGCGTGATGCCCCGACGAATGCTGTCATCTGATCCCCCCCAAACGTCCCTATGGTTGCGGCGCCCCGTCTGCAAGGCCGGCCGCACGAAGCATCTCCTCCGCCGCCTCGCGCAAAGCCGATTCGCGGGCGTCGCCGCCGACTATTTCGCGTCCCAGCTCAAGCAAGATCGGCACGGCCAAGGGGGATGCGCGCTGCAGTGCAATGTGGCGCACGCGTCCCTTGATGCGCCTGAGGAACTCGCCGAGGCGTGCGATGTCCAGGAGCCCCGTCGCTGCATCGGTGTAGGCTGCCTCGAGCAGGACGTGCCCGGGGTCATGGCGGCGCAGCACATCGTAGACGAGACTGGCAGACACTGTCAGTTGCCGGCCGTTCTTCTCCTTGCCCGGATGGCGGCGCTCGATCAACCCCGCAATCATGGCGCAATGACGGAATGTGCGGCGCATCAGGCTCGTCTCCGCGAGCCAGGCGTCGAGATCGTCGCCCAGCATGTCCTCGTCGAGCAGGCGGCCAAGATCCAAAGCGCCTTCCGCGATCATTGCTGACAGGTCGCCGAGCCCCCAGATCGCCATTGCGTAATCATTGGCGAGAAAACCCAACGGCTTTGCGCCCGCACGCTCGAGACGGCGGGTGAGGAGCATGCCGAGTGTCTGATGGGCGAGGCGGCCCTCGAACGGATAGGCGACCATGTGATGTTGCCCGCCGTGAAAGAAGGTCTCGATCAGGACCTCGTTCGGGCCGGGGAGCGCGGAATGCTGTTCCTGGAGGCGGAGCCATTCGGCGACGGGCGTCGGCAGGCTCTGCCAGCGGGTCGGCTCGGCGAGCATCTCCCGAACGCGCTTGGCGAGATGGGTCGACAAGGGAAAGCGACCGCCGGGGTAGCTCGGCACTATGGGATCCTTGGCGGTGGCGCGGGAAACGAATATCTCGTTGTCCCGGAAGCCCTCGAGGCGCAGCGTCTCGCCGCCGAGCACGAAGGCGTCGCCGGGCTTGAGTTCGCCGGCGAACCCCTCGTCGATCTCGCCGACCAAACGACCGCCGACGAGGGGTTTCGGACCGGGACGTCCCGACGCGCCACGGCGGCCGACGAGGCGTACCTTGACCATCGGGCTTTCGACGATGGTGCCGACGTTGAGGCGGTACTGCTGGGCGACGCGCGGGTGGGCGATGCGCAAGCGCCCGTCGTCAGTCGGTTTGAGGCGCGCGAAGCGGTCATAGGCGCGTAGCGCATAGCCGCCGGTGGCCGCCAAATCGACAACGCGATCGAAGTCGGTGCGAGTGAGATCGGCGTAGGGTAGGGCAGTGGCCACCTCGGTGTGCAGCGTTCCGGTATCGAATGGTCCGGCGCAGGCGACGCCGAGGATATGCTGGGCGAGGACGTCAAGCCCTCCCCGACGGTTGATGACGGCGTCCTGGGCGCCGGCCTCGGCCGCCTCCAGGGCGGCACGGCACTCCAGCACCTCGAAGCGGTTTGCGGGGACCAGTAGAGCCTTCGACGGCTCATCGAGGCGGTGATTGGCGCGTCCGATCCGTTGAATGAGGCGGCTTGCGCCTTTGGGTGCGCCGATGTGGATGACGAGGTCGACGTCACCCCAGTCGATGCCGAGATCGAGCGTGGAGGTGGCGACGACGGCCCTCAGCTTGCCGGCGGCCATGGCCGCCTCGACCTTGCGGCGCTGGGCGACGTCGAGTGAGCCGTGGTGGAGTGCGATCGGGAGGGTTGCCTCGTTGGCTTTCCAGAGCTCGTGGAACATCAGTTCGGCCTGCAGCCGCGTGTTGACGAAGACGATGGCGAGGCGATGCCGGGCGATGGCGGCGAGCACGTCCGGGACGGCATAGCGGGCCGTGTGGCTCGCCCAGGGCAGGGGGGCCTCGGTCTCGAGGATGGTCACGTCGGGCTTGGCGCCGCCCGACAACGCGATGACGTCGGCGAGGCGTATCGACAATTCGGCGGTTGTCTGCGGCTCGAGCCAGGCGCGGAGCTCGGTCGGTCGGGCGACGGTCGCGGAAAGGCCGGTCAGCACGAGGCCCGGGGCCAGGGCGCGCAACCGGGCGAGGCCCAGGGCGAGGAGATCGCCGCGCTTTGACGGGACCAGAGCGTGCAACTCGTCGAGGATCACTGTCTCGAGGTCGGCGAACAGGTAGGCGGCATCCTCGCCGGAGATCAACAAGGCGACCTGCTCGGGGGTCGTCAGCAGTATTTCGGGCGGACGCGTGCGTTGGCGGGTGCGGCGCGATTGGGGCGTGTCCCCTGTGCGAGTCTCGACCTTGAGGCCGAGTTCCATCTCGGCAATCGGTCCAGTCAGGTTGCGCGCAACATCGACAGCCAGAGCCTTCAGGGGGGAGATGTAAAGGGTTTTGAGGCCTGCGCCTTTGCCTTCGCCGCGCTGCGGCTCGGTGGCGGCGACAAGGCTCGGCAGGAAGCCGGCGAGCGTCTTGCCGGCGCCGGTCGGGGCGATCAGAAGCGTCGAGCGACGGGCTCGGGCCTGGCTCAGCAGGGCGAGCTGGTGCGGCCGCGGCGTCCAACCCTTTGCGGCGAACCAGTTGGCGATTGGTGAGGGGAGAGCCGTCGGTAAAGGTCGCGAGGACTGCGAACGGGCGACATCGCGGCGTCTCGCGCCGGAAGACGGTCTCAACGGTCGTGTCGCCATGCGGACCGTCTCTCGAGGGGGGCGTCGGGGAGAGGCTGTCGCGATCGTCTGCCGTTCGTGCTATCGGGACCGTTGATTGGGGATTGATGCTTGCGGCGGCAATGGCTGCCCCGCGAGCCGAGTACGACCTGGGAGCGGCGCGTGGACAGGAACAGGTTTCTCGGCGGCAATCCGATCGGCGTGATCGTGCGTCTTGTCGTCCTCTCGATCATCGTCGGCATCGTCATGTCGGCACTCGAAATCAGGCCCGAGACCCTTCTCTATCACGTGCAGATGCTCATTCATCGCATCTCGATGCTCGGATTCGGCGTGTTCGAGAGCATCTTTGCCTACCTTGTCCTGGGTGCGGTGGTCGTGGTGCCGATCTGGCTCATCGCGCGCCTGCTTGGTTTCCTAGGCGGGCGCAGCGAGCGTCGCGACTGATGAACGACGGGTCTGCCGCAGCGAAGTCCGGGGGCGGACTGCCAGCACCCGAGGCCGCCGACCGGCAACCGTCCTCGGTGTCGGGACGGATCGGCCATGCCGAGGTGTTGGCCATTGCGCTGCCGATTACACTCTCCAATGCCACGGTGCCCCTGATCGGCTTCGTCGATACGGCCGTTGTCGGGCAACTCGGCGTGCCGCATCTGATGGGCGGGGTGGCGATCGGTTCTGTCATCTTCAACATGCTCTACTGGACGTTTTCGTTCCTGCGCATGGGGACGACAGGGCTTACCGCGCAGGCGTTCGGCGCCGGCGAGAAGCGCGAGATCGCCGGCCATCTGCTGCGGGCGCTGATGGTGGCGCTGGTCTGCGGCGCCGCGCTCGTCATGCTGCAGGTGCCCGTACGGGCAGGCGCATTCTGGCTTACAGGTGGCTCGGCGGAAGTGCTGGCGGCGGCGACCATCTATTTCGATATCCGGATCTGGGCGGCACCGGCGGGCCTCGTCAACTTCGCGCTGCTCGGCTGGTTGATCGGACTAGGACGGGCGGGTGTCGCTTTCGTGCTGCAACTCTTCCTCAATCTCTTGAACATCGGTCTCGCGCTGCTATTCGGGCTCGTGCTCGGCGGCGGAGTTGCTGGCGTTGCATGGGGCGCGCTCGTTGCGGAGAACATCGCGGCGCTGACTGGGCTCGCCGTCGCAATGCGGATCGCGAGCGGGATGGGGGCCCGCGCACCTCTCCCGGACGCGCTCGACGCCGGCAAGCTCAAGCGATCGCTCGTGATCAACGGCGATCTCGTGGTGCGGTCGCTCACGGGCTATGCGGCGCTCGTGGTGTTCACGTCGGAGGGAGCCAAGGCTGGAGATGTGACGCTGGCTGCCAACGCACTCCTGTTCAGCATCATGGCGATCTCGATCTATCTGCTCGACGGCTTCGCATTCGCGGCGGAAGCGTTGGTCGGCCGCAGCGTGGGGGCACGCGACCGGGCCGGGTTTGATCGCGCCGTCGCGATATCGACTCTATGGGCGGGGATTTTCGCGGTGCTGCTCAGCTTTGTGATCTGGCTGGCAGGGCCCCATATCATCGCGATCAGCGCCAAGAGCCCCGAGGTGCAGGCGGTGGCGCTCGCCTATCTCGTTTGGGTTGCCCTGGGGCCGCTCGCAGGCGTCTGGTGCTTCCAGCTCGATGGCATCTTCACCGGTGCGACGCGCACGCGCGACATGCGCAATATGATGATCGTCTCGATCGGCGTGTTCTTCGTCGCGTTCTGGGTCCTCGGTGAGGCGTTCGGGAACCATGGCCTTTGGGCGTCGTACTTGGTGCTGTTCATTACCCGGGCGATCACGCTCGGCGCCCGTTTGCCCGGGCTCGTACGCGGCGCCTTTGGATGACCTAGTCCGACGGTAATGGTGCCAACAGATCGGCCAGGATGCGGACGTCGGGCAAGCTCTCGAGCCGATCGACCGTCTCGATCAACCGGTCCATCAGGCTCGGCGCAAGAGGCCGGTAGGCGGCCGCCGCATTGCCCCGGAACTTCGCGAGATGTGCCTCGCGCGAGAGTGGCTTTGCGGGATTGCCGAGGACGGTGTCGAGGGATGCGCTGTGTCGCTGGCCATCGGTCGTCACAATCTCGACTTCGACCGGGGTCAAGGCGTTCGGATCGCCCGCGTCGCGAACCTCGATTGCGATGCGCTGGGCGAGTGCGGCGGTTGTCGGCTCGCGGTAGATCGCAGGGGTGAAATCGCTGAGGCGAAGCGTGCCGTTCAATAGGATGCGGGCAGCGGTGAAGCGCGTACACAGGCGCGCATAGTTGATATCCATCTCCGGCTTCCACGGACGGCCGACCAAGTGATTGACCAGTGGCGGGACCCAGGCTGTGACGTGCGCGATTTGGTCGGTTGTGAGGCCCACCTTCGCGCGGATCGCAAGGCACGCTTCCATCACACCGTGCGTCGCGCGGCCGGAGGGCCACGGTTTGTGTGCCAACTCGGTGACTCGCCAGATCTTGCCGAGCGTTGTGGCGACGGTGCTGGGATCACCTTTGGCTTCAATCAGGCGGAAGTATCCAAAGGGGCCTTCGAGGACGTTCGCCGGGCCTTCGAAGCCGGCGGCCGCGAGATCGCAGGCGACGACGGCGTTGCGTGCATTGAAGCCGAGTTGCAGGGCGAGGAGCGGCGAACCTTCGGTATGGGCCTGCATGGTGCCTGACACTTGGCCGTAGACAAGAGAGAACGCCTGTGTCTGACGTGCTGCGTCGAAGCCCATCAGCTTCCCGAGTGCCCCCGTTGCGCCGAACGCGCCCGCGGTCGCGGGTCGGAAAAAACGCAGGCCGGTCTCGGCCGCCACGCCCAAGCCGGCAGCGACATCCACGCCCAGAGCGCATGCCAGGATGAGATCGCTTCCCGTAACGTCGCCGCGGCGCTCGGCACCGGCCATGGATGCGGCCAGAACAGCGGTCATCGCATGTACGACGGCCTTCTCGTGGACGCAGTCGAACTCGGAGCAGTGGGCCTGATAGGCGTTGCACATGGCCGCTGCCGGCGCGGGCAGATAGGCGCCGTTGCCCCAGACGCGTGCGGACATGCCTTCGCCCGAGAGTGTCTGCGCGGTGGCCAGCTCCGGCGCGCGTGGGCCGTTGCTACCTGCAAGGCCAACGCCGAAGGTATCGAGGATGAACGTCTTGGCGGCCGCCACTGCCGCCTTCGGGAGATCCTCGTAGCGCGAGCGGGCAACGTGGTCCGCGAAAGCTGCAATGGCGTCCATTCATCTTGCTCCGCGGTTGTTTCAGGCGGCCTCGGCCTGGGCCGCGGTCATGGTGTTGCCGGCGACGGTCGTGCGGCGCATGTCTCGGGGCTGGCTCGTATCGTAACGGCGGACGCGATGCAGCACCTGGCGATTGTCCCAGATGACGAGGTCGTGGAGTTGCCAGCGGTGCACGTAGACGAATTTCGGCTGCGTCGCGTGCTCGGTGAGGTCGCGCAGCAGAATGCGGGCCTCCGGCATGGTCATTCCGAGGATCGTGCCGGCATGGGACGAGAGATAGAGCGATTTCCGGCCCGTCACTGGGTGCGTGCGTACGAGGCGTTGGCGCACCGGCTTGAACATTGCCTTCTCCTCGGCCGTGAATTCGGAGAAGCCGAGCGAGCCGCGCGAATGCATCAGCGAGTGCTCGCAGACCATGTCCTCGATCTCGGCCTTGGTGGCGGTATCGAGATCGTCGTAGGCGGCACGCATGTCGGCGAACTCGGTATTGCCGCCGTTCGTGTTGAGGATCCGGCACGATAGAAGCGAGTACTTGGCCGGGACGGCGCGGAAGGAGCTGTCCGAGTGCCACAGCATGTTGCCGATGTTGAAGAGGTGTTGACGGCTGTCCTTTGGCAGCGGCTTGCCGTCCTTGTCGAGGTTGGAGACGTCGTTCATGCCTTCGGCTAGACGCTTGTCGGTGTCCTTGGTGATGTTGCCACCTCGAGCGTTCTCGAGGGGACCGAAATTCCTGGAGAACGCCTGCTGCTGCTCGTCGCTGATCCTTTGGCCGGGAATGACGAGAACGGCGTATTTGTCCATGCCGGCCTCGAGGGCGACGACCTCGTCCTTGCCGAGCGCCTTCGTCAAGTCGACACCGGATACCTCGCCGGCGAATATGGGCGTGAGCTGGCGGATGGAAATGGCCACGGGCACTCCTCCTTCTCGGGCTAGTTGGCGCAGGCCACGGGAGCCGGCGCGTTGTCACGACGACAAGGCTAGGCCAATCCGAGTGGCGCGAAAAGTCCGGACATGAGATGGCGGCTCCCGTAGTGCGTTTGGCCCGACAACGAGAGTTCGGCATCTGCCCTGTGCGCCGGCCGTATTGCCCACAGGCGCGTCTCGCGTATGCTTGATTGGAAATTCCGCCAGAATGCCCTCCGGAGGAGACGAGATCCATGCCGAGCAACCACCGCTGGAAGAACCGCCCCGAAGGTTCGACATGGGGCGACTATGGTATTGACGACCAGCTCGGCCGCTTGAACGAGATCACGGCTGAGAAGGTGCGCCAAGGCATCGCCGAGGTGAAGACGGGTCAGACCTTCTGCCTCTCCATGCCGCTCGACCATCCCGGTGGCAATGCGTTGAATCCGCGCCGTTTTCCGCCGCAGATCCGCCCGACACTCAGGAACGACAAGCCGAACTGGGGCTACCGCGCCGAGTGGGATCACCCCGGTATGCTGGACGTCGTCAACGACGACATGGTGCTGCTCCACCTGCAATATTCCAGTCAGTGGGATACACTCGCCCACGTCGGGGCGCTGTTCGATGCCGACGGTGACGGAACGGGTGAGCCCGTATTCTACAACGGCTATCGGCTTTCCCACGAGATCCTCGGGCCAACAGAGGGCAAGGATGCCGGCGGCGTCCCCGGCACCATGGTGCCTGCGGTCGGCACATCGTCCGCCAATGCTCTCGGCGTCGAGAATATGGCGAAGAAGTGCATCCAGGGCCGCGCCGTGATGGTCGATCTCGAGGCGCATTTTGGGCGTGCCAAGAAGCCGGTCGACTATGATGACTTGATGCGGATCTTTGCCGCCGATGGGATCAAGGTGCTCCCCGGTGACATGGTCTGCTTCCGGACCGGCTTCGACGAGGTGATCTTCGAGGCGAAGAAGAAGCCGACGCCTGAATGGCTGCACGGTCATTGCTGCGGCCTCGACGGCCGGGACGACCGTCTGTTGCGGTGGATCTCCGAATCCAAGGTCTCGGCCCTTATCGCCGACAACTACGCCGTCGAGATGTATGACGCGCCACCGAAGCCCGGTCAGTGCGTGCTGCTTCCACTGCACCACCACGCTCTCTTCAAGCTGGGCGTCAACCTGGGTGAGATCTGGCGCCTCTCCGAGCTTGCCGATTGGTTGAGAAAGAACAACCGCTCGTCGTTCTTGATGACCGCACCACCCTTGAACCTGCCTGGCGCGGTCGGGTCGCCGGCCAATGCCATCGCCACCGTGTGACGCTGAGCCCGTAACACATCTTTTGCAGCGGTCGGAGCGAACCCAGGTCGAGATCATCGGTGCAGGGCCGACCGGCCTGCCGCGAGCATGCCTGCGTCGGCGGTCACGCCCTCGGAGCGCGTGGGCCTGCTGGCATGGCTCGGGATTATTGCGGGCTTGCCGACCTGATCGAGCGAACTGGTCTGTGCGACCCACGCGGGACCCGTTTCTCCTGATGGCTGACGGGGCTGCTTGATTGCCTCCACTCTCCTGCCTTCTTCGACGCTGGCATTCAGTCGGCTGAGCTTGCCTTCCTGATGCACTCGATGCACTCGATGCACTCGATGCACTCGATGCACTCGATGCACTCGATGCACTCGATGCACTCGATGCACTCGCGCGCGGCGCAAACGGCAATGGCCGAAAGCTACGTCGGTGCTCAATTGCAGGCGTGACGTGGCACCCATTCGGAGCAGGCCCTGAAGCAGAGCCACAAACCTCGATTGCACTGCCTCTCATCGAGGGGCATGCTTGATCGAAACGAGGGAGCGAGACGGGGAAGGCAATGGAATTCGACTACATCATCGTCGGTGGCGGGTCTGCCGGCTCGGTGCTCGCAAGCCGCTTGACCGCACTCTCCAGCAAACGCGTGCTCGTTTGCGAGGCGGGAGAGGATACTCCGCCGGGCCGGGAGCCGAAGGAGGTGCTCGATTCCTATTCCGGTACCGCCTATCTCAACAATCGCTTCCTATGGTCGGAGCTGAAGGTCTCAACCGAGGTCGTCTCGCACAACAACGACCCGACCGCGCCGAAGCCGCGCCTCAGGAAATACGAGCAGGCGCGCGTGCTCGGTGGCGGCTCCGCAATCAACGGGCAGATGGCAAACCGCGGTGCTCCGACCGACTATGAGGAATGGGAGGCCCGCGGTGCGACCGGCTGGAAGTGGGACAGCGTGCTCCCCTACTTCAAGAAGCTCGAGCGCGACCTCGATTTCAACAACGAGTGGCATGGCCAGGACGGACCGATCCCGGTGCGCCGCGTGCCGGAGTCGCAATGGCCCGGGCATGCGAAAGCCCTCAAACAGGCGTTCATACGGGCTGGCTACAAGGAGCTTGCCGATCAGAACGGGCATTTCGAGGATGGCTTCTTTCCCGTAACCATCTCGAATGCCAACGAGCAGCGAGTCTCCGCCGCGATCGGCTATCTCAACGCCGAGGTGCGCAAACGGCCGAACCTGACGATCTCGACAGACACGCAGGTGACCGAACTCATCTTCGAGGACTTGCGTTGCGTCGGTGTCAAAGCCCGCGTCGCAGGACGCACGACCGAGTTCCGCGCCAAAGAGGTGATCCTCTCGTCTGGCGCGATCCATTCACCCGCGCATCTGATGCGCGCTGGCATCGGCCCGCCTGGACATCTGCGCGATCTCGATATTCCTGTGCGCCACGCCCTTTCGGGCGTTGGCCAGCGGTTGATGGATCATCCCTCGATCGCGCTGGCCGCCTTCCTGAAACCCGCCGCCCGCGTCACCAACAAGGAGACCCGCCGCCATCTCTTCATCGGTGCGCGCTATTCCTCGCATATCGGTGGTGCTCCCCCCGGCGACATGTTCGTCGTGGGAGCCACGAAGACGTCTTGGCATGCGGTCGGAGAGCAGATCGGCACCTTCATTCTGTTCGTCAACAAGACTTTCTCCGAGAGCGGTCAGGTTCGCCTGCAGAGCCGCAATCCCTCGGACGAACCGGCGGTCGAGTTCAACCTGCTGTCGGATCGGCGTGACCTCGAGCGCATCGCCGACGGCATTAAGCGATTGGCGCCGATCTATGAGGATCCCGCCATGCAGCAGATGATCGCCAACCCCTTCCCAGCCAGCTATTCCGACAAGGTGCGCCAGGTCGGCGAGATCAACACCAAGAACAAAATTCTGACGACGATCATGGCCAAGCTGCTGGATGGCCCGGGATTCCTGCGCAAGATCCTGATCGAGAAGCTGATCATGGAAGGTTTCACCATGGACGGCGTGCGCCACAACGAGGACGAGGCCGAGGCCTTCATCCGCAAGGCGGCCGTCGGTGTATGGCACGCCTCGTGCACATGTCGCATGGGTTCACGCGACGATCCCATGGCGGTTACTGACCCGAGCGGCCGGGTGCGCGGTGTCGGCGGCCTTCGCGTGGTGGATGCCTCGATCTTCCCGGTCGTGCCCTGCGCCAATACCAATTTCCCGACTATCATGACGGCCGAGAAAATCGCAGACGCCATTCTTGCTGGAAATTGACGACGAGCACCGTAATCGCGAGCAGAGGAGCACACGCCATGAGCCTGACACTCGCCGAGGCCAACCGGATCATCGCCGGCGCTATCGCAAAGGCCAACGAAATTGGCGCCAAGATGAACATTGCCGTCTGCGATGCAGGCGGCCGACTGGTTGCCTTTCAGCGCATGGACGGCGCCATGTGGGCGGGATCCTATGGCAGCCAAGGCAAGGCTGTCGCATCCGCAGCATTCGGTCGACCGAGTGGCGACCTCACCGCCCGGGCCGATCACCCGACGCTGCGCGGGATCGTCATGGCCGAGGGCAACCACATGTTCCTCGGCCAAGGGGCCGTGCCGATTTTCAAGGGCAGCACGCTCATCGGCGCATGCGGCGTTGGCGGTGGCACGGCGCAAGAGGACGAGGATTGTGCCCGCGCCGGCGTCGAGAAGCTTTAGGTCGTCCGCCTCTGGAGGGCACGACCATGGTGCGCAGGCAGATGCACATCGGCATGTCCATCCGCGGCCTCGGATACCATCCGGCCGCATGGCGCCATCCCGATGTTCCGGCCGATGGGACGCTGCGCTTCGAGCACTATGCTCGTAGCGCCCGGGCCGCCGAGCGGGGCAAGTGCGATCTGATTTTCTTTGCCGACGGCATCGGCATTCGGGAACGTGACGTACCGCGCGGCTCACTGGTCCGCGCTGGCTACGAGTTGGTCGAGATGGAGCCGATGACGTTGCTTCCGGCGCTTGCCGTCGTGACGAGCAACATCGGCCTCGTCACTACGGCGTCGACGACCTACAACGAGCCATACAATCTGGCCCGCAAGTTCGCGACGCTCGATTGGATCAGCAACGGTCGCGCCGGTTGGAACGTCGTCACGTCGTGGTCCGATGCCGAGGCACTGAACTTCGGCCGTGACGAGCAGCTCGACTACGACACGCGCTATGCCCGTGCCGCCGAGTTCGTGGAGGTAGTACGCGGCCTCTGGGACAGCTGGGAGGACGACGCCTTCCTCTACGATAAGGGGAATGCGCTCTTCTACGACGAGACCAAGCTGCACACGCTCGACCACAAGGGTCGCTACTTCACCGTCCGAGGTCCGCTCAACATGGCGCGCCCGCCTCAAGGGCATCCGGTCGTGGTTCAGGCGGGAGCCTCCGAGCAAGGCCGAGAGCTTGCTGCCGCAACGGCTGACCTCGTCTATGCGATCCATCCGACAAAGGAGATCGGACAGGCATTTTACGCGGACATCAAGGGGCGCATGGCCAAGTACCAGCGGGACGCGCAGGATCTGAAAATCCTGCCAGCGCTTCGGCCCGTCGTCGCACGTACTCGCGACGAGGCTCGCGCAAAGTTCAATGTGCTGCAATCACTTCTGGATCCCCTCGTCGGTCTCAACCGCCTCGGCAATGCGTTCGGCGACCTGTCTGGCCATCCGCTCGACGAGCCGGTGCCGCTGGAGGCCTTCGGGCCGACGGGCATCAAGAGCCTGAGCAAGCAGATCGTCGAACGCGTGAAGCGGGAGAGGCCCACAATCCGCCAGCTCTACGAGCAGGTTGCTGGCATGGGCGGCTTCTGTCTCATCGGCACGCCGAGCGACATCGTCGACGTCATGCAGGACTGGTTCGAGCATGGGGCTTGCGACGGCTTCAACATCACGCCGACGCACTTGCCTTCGGGCTGCGAGGATTTCGTAGAGCTGATCACACCGGAGCTGCAGCGCCGCGGCCTCTTCCGAACCGAGTACGCCGGAAAGACCTTGCGCGAGAACCTCGGCCTCAAGCCGGCCGTCAATCGTTTCGCGGCGACGGCCTAGCCGGCTCTGGCCTGTTCTGGTTCACGTTCGATCCGCTGCGCTGCTTATCGACTTGGCCGCCGACAACGCGCGAATGGCTGTCATCGTATCCGCGAGACTCTGCCCGAGGGTGGTTGCCGGTGCCCAACCAAGCTCGCGCCGAATGCGAGCCGAGGAGAGGTTGAACCGTCGGCCGCTCATTGTCGCCGCCATCTCAGGAGTCATGGTGCGCCTGGTTCCTCCCATCGCACTGAGCAACCCGTCGAGATAGGGCAGAACGCGCATGGTGAACGACGGGAGGGTCAGCAAGGGCTTGCGCACACGCGGATCGAGGGCATGCATCGCTCGCGCAAAGTCGCCGAGCATCGGAATGGGCTCGTTGATGACGATAAAGCGTCCTGTCGCGCCGCTCAGCAGCGCCATCACGTGCGCGCTCGCCACGTCGCGCACGTCGATATACGGATAGGCGACCGGCGGCGCTGCGATGTCCATAGCGCCTTTCATGATCGCTTCGATCAGGTCGATCGTCGGCGTCGGACGCACGAAGCCAGGACCACCGAACGCACCAGGCAGCACGCTGACGAGATCGAGCCGGAGCTCACGGGAAAGCTCCCAAGCGCGCCGCTCAGCGAGCGTTTTCGCTCTGAAGTAAGGGACCCTGAGGTCGTCCGCCCAAGCGCTTTCATCGACAGGGCGTGCTCCAGGAGGCGTCAGGGGCAAGGTCACGACCGACGACGTGAGCACGATCCGCTTGATGCCTGCGTCCTTGGCAGCTCGGAACGCACGTTCTACGCCGTCGACGCTCGCCGAGACGATTTCGGCATCGCGTCCCGGGGCATGGAGCAGGTAGATGGCTGCCGCATGGACGAGGGCGTCCATGCCGTCCATCGCGGCACGCAATGCTCGTTCGCTCTCGAGTGGGGCTGCAACCACCTCGACCGGCCCGAGCGCCTTGATCCGCACTATTGCAGCAGGATCTTCGAGCGAACGCAGGGATGCGCGCAGCTCGTGCCCAGCCTCCAGCAAAGCGCCGACGAGATTGAAGCCGAGATGCCCGCCGGCGCCGGTGACCAGAACTTTCATGCCGATCACCTGCTCCTGAGGGTTCGCCGCGCCAACAGCTATCGGGCCTTAGCTCGACAGTCGAGTGCGGGCCGAGGGACCTGATCTGGTTGAACGGTCATTGGAGAGCCAACATTCCGCCATCGGCCGTCGCAATGGCGGCCCAATCCTGACAGCCCCGAGCGATATGCTCGTTTTCGTCGAAGCCCAAGGCGAGCGGAAGCTTCGCTCCCGCGGGCGCCCGGCGTTCAAGCTTCGTCAAGGTTAACCGAACTTTAACCCGTCGCCGGTAGCCTCGAATCATGTCTGTACTGCGTATCTGTCAAGTCGCGGCTCTTGTGCTCGTCGTCATCGCCGGGCGTCTCGGTTGCGAGGCGCGCCATCACGATGCCCGAGACCTGGAGACGCACCGAGCAGGACCGCTGCATCGCGCTCGGCCTTGCAAGACCCTCTCCCTACCTTGCGCAGCGCGCATCGCTGGGCGGCCCCGGCCGCTGCAGCGTGGAGCAACCGTTCGAGATGGCAGGTGCTCTCGGGGGGCAAGTTGCCATGAGGCCATCGGCACTGCTGCGTTGCGAGATGATCCCCGCCGTCGAGAAATGGATGGCCGAGGTAGTCCAAGCCGGTGCGCGGCGCCATTTCGGACAACGCGTGGTCGAGATCAAGGTGGCCGCGTCCTACGCCTGCCGCACACGCAATGGCGTCTTTGGGGCGAAGATCTCGGAGCACGCCCACGCGAATGCGCTCGACGTATCTGCCTTCCAACTCGCGGACGGGCACTGGGTGACGGTGAAGCAGGGTTGGTGGGGTAGCCCGCGCGAGCGCGCCTTCCTGCGTGACATGCATGCCGGAGCCTGTGAAACCTTCACGACTGTTCTCGGGCCTTACGCTGACGCCTACCATCGCGACCACCTGCATTTCGACCTCGCCTGGCATGGCAGGGACGGGCGGGTGAAAGTCTGCCGGTAAAGCATTTGGTGGCGCGATCGACGGAGCTTGACTGCTATCGTCCTGCCGCCCTCGAGCGCGCTGCCAGCGTGGCGTCGAAGATCCTGGCGAACTCGATCGACCCGGCCTTGCGGAGGTTGTGGTTCATGCGATCCTCGAGTGCTGCGAGCAATTCGACCGAGGTTCGATCCTTGACGATCGGGTTGCGGTTATAAGCGCGTTGCGCGAAGAAATTTGCGGTCGGCACGTTGCGCCCAGCCTGGTCCATCATGTCCAGGCCCGTCTGCGGCCCCGCAAGATTCATCAGCTCGATCTCCGCTCCGCTCAGGTTCGGACGCCCGGCCTTCGCCGCGTACTCGCGCACGCCTTGAAGCTTGATCGTCTGCAACCACGGGCCGATATCGGCATCGAGATTGAGGGCATGGATGCCGAGCCCCTTCGGGGTGCGCGACAGAGCGACGTGAGCACTCCACTGGTTGGGCACCGAGCGCGCATCGCGTAGCATGCGCCCGAGCACAGCGGCCTTGGCTCGGAGTTGCGTGCGCCGTCGCGCGTTGGACGAGGCAGCCAGAGCGTTGAGCCGTTGAATGAACGTATCGCCGTGCTTGACGAGTTCGTTGACCGAGTTGGCTCCGAGCAATTGCGCATAGCCGAGCGCTGATGAGATCGGCCGGCCCTGCTTCGTCTCGGGATCGATACCGGCCTGCATGTCGTAGGTGCCACGACCGCCTGTCTCGAGCGCATAGACGCGCACGACCTGGTCCTTTGTCAGGCCGTGGGCCAGCGATTCCTCGGCGTATCGTTGTTTGAACTGCGCTTCGGTTGTCTGTGCTGGGACGAAGCCGTAGACCTCGCGAGCATGGCGAAGGAAGTCCGCGAGGTCGGGCATCGGCTCGGGCGGCTCGGGTGGGCGAAGTGCGGCAATGATCTTTGCGACGTCCGGGGGCAATGGTGGACCGGCATACCTCGGTGGTTGCACAGCGACGTAATCCGATGCGACGAAGGGTTGGCCCGCCGCGCGCTTTCGGCGCCGGGCTTCCTTCATCTCCTCGATAATGGTCCAATAGCTTTCAGTTTCGTTGGCATGCTGAGCCTGGGCCCGCAGGTAACGAAGATAAGCCTGCGTCTGCGCTCCAGTGAGACGGGCGGCCAAGTCCTCGCCAATCCGCTGGGCGAGCGCCTTTTGCGGTGCGGCGAGAGTCGTGAGCACCGCGATCAGCACGATGCCTGCCAGGAGCAGCCGGACGGGATTTGCTTTGGCGGACACGCGCGCGTTCTCCCTCCAGTCGTGCTCTTGGAACGGCGCCTGTGCGAGGCGGCCGCAAATGCCAGCTAAGGGCCACAGAAATGTGAGGCTGACAAGGCAAACGGCGGCGGTGCCAGGCGGAGACATCGGGAGGGGCCCCGGACGGCCATTGGGGGGAGTGCCGTCCGGGGCCTGAAGGCTCGCCGCCGCGGGGGAACGGCTTGCGAGCCCGGCCGTCGCTCGGGGAAGCGACGGCCACTTGAGCAACCATGCTTTGACAAACCGGTCGGACCGGTAAGAAGTTCCACGTGGCAACCACTGCCATGGAGGAGCCGTCGAAGCCAACACCACGGGTGCTTCTGCTTCCGGTCCGACCTTGCAATTGAAATAGGTGCGCCAGCGCGAAGTGCGAGGCCAACCTCGTTCAACAAGGTTCACGAACGTGTGGGCGCACTTCCAAACGGAGCGGTCCCGAACCGTTTCCCCCTCCTTGCTTCGCGGGTAAGGGCTCCGCCGCGTGCGTCGACGCTGTCGTGCCGTGCTTTGTCGCCTTGCGGGCGGGAGCGCCGCGCCTATAGTGCGCCCCCATTCGAAGCGGCTTGGGAGAGAGTGCGATGGCCATCAGCGCCGAGAGCGATCATGATCTCAAAGGCAAGGTCAAGCGCGTCGTGCTCGCCTACTCGGGCGGTCTCGATACCTCGATCATTCTGAAGTGGCTGCAAGAGACCTACGGCTGCGAGGTCGTCACGTTCACGGCCGACCTGGGTCAGGGTGAGGAACTCGGCCCGGCGCGAGAGAAGGCCCTGATGCTCGGCATCAAGGCCGAGCATATCTTCATCGAGGATCTGCGCGAGGAATTCGTCCGCGACTTCGTCTTTCCGATGTTCCGCGCCAATGCCGTCTACGAAGGTGTCTACCTGCTGGGGACCTCGATCGCGCGCCCCCTGATCGCCAAGGCACAGATCGAGATTGCCCGACGGGTGGGCGCGGACGCTGTCTGCCATGGCGCTACCGGCAAGGGCAATGATCAGGTGCGGTTCGAGCTGTCCTACTATGCTTTGGAGCCGTCGATCCGCATCATCGCCCCCTGGCGCGAGTGGGAGTTCAAGAGCCGCACGGATCTCATCGATTTTGCCCGCACCCACCAGATCCCGATCGCCAAGGACAAGGAGGGTGACGCGCCGTTCTCGGTCGATGCCAACTTGTTGCACTCCTCGTCCGAGGGCAAGGTGCTCGAGGATCCGGCGGTAAAGGCCCCGGAGATGGTGTACCAGCGCACCATCTCGCCGATGTCTGCGCCGGACAAGGTGACGACCATCCGGATCGGTTTCGCCAATGGAGATGCAGTCTCCATCGACGGAAAGCCGCTCTCGCCGGCCACGCTGCTCAAGGCCTTGAACGACCTCGGTCGCGACAACGGCATCGGTCGCCTGGATCTGGTCGAGAACCGCTTCGTCGGCATGAAGAGCCGCGGCATCTACGAGACGCCAGGCGGCACCATCCTCCTCGCGGCCCACCGCGCCATGGAGAGTATCACGCTCGACCGGGGCGCCGGCCATCTCAAGGACGAGTTGATGCCGCGTTATGCCGAGCTGATCTACAACGGCTTCTGGTTCTCGCCCGAGCGCGGGATGTTGCAGGCCTTGATCGACAAGAGCCAGGAGCACGTCGAGGGCGAGGTCACACTCGAACTCTACAAGGGCAATGTCATCGTCATTGGACGCTCGAGCCCGAAATCGCTCTATTCCTCTACCCTCGTCACGTTCGAGGACGATCGCGGCGCCTACGACCAGAAGGACGCTGCCGGCTTTATTCGGCTGAATGCGTTGCGGCTGCGGACGCTTGGTCAGAGGGGGCGAGGTTGAGGGGGTAGGCGGCAAACATACTCATGAGCTAACTGAGCGCCGAACGCGTCGGGCAACGGAAAGCCAGCACCATGACCACCCGCTTTGAGCTCGGCCGTATCGGCGGCGTGCCGATCTTTGTCGACATGCTGCTGGTGCTGATCCTCATCCTGTTCAGCCACCGCTACTTCACGTCCGGCGACACCCAGCTGATGTCCGCCGGCATTCTCATCATTATCGGCATCTTGGCCTCGATCCTTTTGCACGAGGTCGGTCACATGTTGGCGGCGCGGATCTGGAAGGTCGGCACTGACGAGATCGAGATCGGTGGCCTCGGCGGCGTCGCGCGGTTTTCTTCCTCACTGCCTCGCTCGGTCCTGGCCCAGACCGTCGTCTTCCTGGCTGGCCCTTTCGCTAATCTCTTGCTCTGGCAAGGTTTTAGTGCGCTCACGACCGAGGCTTGGGCACTCGGCAAGCCGATGCTCGGCATCGCTTTGGCGACGCTCGCGAGCATCAATTTCTGGTTGCTGGTGTTCAACCTGTTGCCGTCCTACCCCCTCGATGGTGGCCGCACGCTCGACGCGTGGCTCCATCCCGTCCTCGGTCCGATCTGGTCGGTCCGCATCGTCGCCGGTCTCGGTCTCGCCGTCACGGCATTGGTGGTGTGGATGGCGCTACCCACCAACTTCTGGCTGCTGTTCGTGGCCTTCGCCCTTTTCCAGTCCAACTGGGCGGCGCTCGACAGCGTCGGCGGGTTCGGCGGCCGACGTTGAGGCAAGGGGTTCATCACGCAGCGAGCATACTTCGCAACAGGGACCGCAATGAGACAGCCTTTGAAACTCGCGATCGGTGGTCTAGGTGCCATTGGCATGGCCGTTGCCCACAAGGTCGATAGTGGTGGACTTCCTGGCATCGATCTGGTGGCCGTCGCTGCACGTGACCAGTCGAAAGCCCAGGCCAAGCTCGCCGGGCTCCGCAACCGCACAATGCTTGTGCCGCTGGGACAACTCGCCGATCACGCAGACATCGTGCTGGAATGCGTGCCTGCGCGCCACTTCGCCGAGATTGCGGAGCCGACGGTCGCGAGAGGCCGCATCCTCATGCCGCTGTCGGTCGGTCAGTTGCTCACCCACATGCACCTGGTCGAGACGGCCAAGGCGACTGGTGCGCGCATTCTCGTGCCGACCGGTGCGCTGCTGGGCCTCGATGCCGTCCGCGCCGTGGCGGAGGGTAAAGTCGAGAGCGTACGCATTACCACGCGGAAGCCACCCCGCGGGCTCGCCGGTGCCCCCCATCTCGTCAAGAATGCGATCTCGGTCGAAGGATTGACCGCCCCGCTCAAAGTGTTCGAGGGCAACGCGCGCGAGGCGATCATCGGCTTCCCGGCCAACGTCAATGTTGCCGTGGCCCTCTCGCTGGCCGGCATAGGTCCAGACCGCACCATGATCGAGATCTGGGCCGATCCGGGCGTCGACCGTAACGTGCACACCAT
This sequence comes from Rhizobiales bacterium Ga0077524, assembly GCA_001464755.1. Lineage (GTDB taxonomy): Bacteria > Pseudomonadota > Alphaproteobacteria > Rhizobiales > Hyphomicrobiaceae. The sequence continues at coordinate 12,610 of LNDR01000411.1, read as the reverse complement.
CGAAGTGCGCTCGGACAGCTCCGACCTGACGATGACGATTGCCAACATCCCGTCGATCGAGAACCCCGCGACCGGTAAGGTGACGGCACTCTCAGCGATCGCTGCCCTCCGCCGGTTGACGGCCTCACTGGTCGTTGGCACCTGACGGGGCTTCGCCGCGAAATCCTCGAACGGCGCTCGATCGCTTGCCGGACCCGCACCACGATCCTATCGTCGGGGACGCGCGCTAGCCTGCTCACCGGAGATAACCCATGCCAGCCACTGTTGCCCCGTCGAAATCACTCGCAGAAATGATCCGCTCGGGCCCCATGGTGGTCGCCCCGGGGGCTTACGATTGCATCACCGCGCGACTGATTGAGCAGGCGGGCTATCCTGCGGTCTATATGACGGGTGCCGGAACGTCGGCTGCCCACGGCCTTCCCGATTACGGCCTTGTCACGATGAGCGAGATGGTCGCCAATGCGCGGCGCATTACGAGCTGCATCTCGGTGCCCCTCGTCTCCGACAGCGACACTGGATACGGCAATGAACTCAACACCTACCGAACGGTGCAGGAGTTCGAGCGCGCGGGCGTCTCGGGAATCCACATCGAGGATCAGGTCTTTCCGAAGAAGTGCGGCCATCTCGACGACAAGGAACTCGTCTCCGTCGAGGATTACGCAGCCAAGATTCGCGCCGCCGTCGCAGCCCGCCGGTCTAAGGATTTCCTGATCATCGCGCGCACGGACGCCCGCTCTGTGGCCGGCTTCGACGAGGCCGTTCGTCGGGCGAATGCCGCTGCCGATGCCGGTGCCGATCTCATCTTCTTCGAGGCCCCGCAAACCTTGGAGGAGGTCTCCAAGGTGCCTCAAGTCGTGAAAGCGCCCTGCCTCCTGAATATGGTGCTCAAGGGAAAGACGCCACATGTGAACCTGAAAGATGCGGAGAAGATGGGCTACCGCATCACCATCCTGCCGGGCATGCTGATCTCGTCCATCATCGGGCTTTGCGACAAGATGCTGGCCGATGTGAAGGCAACGGGGGAACTCGCGCAGCCGTATTCCCAATCGGGACCTGGCGGGGTTTTCGCTCGGTTCGACGCAGCCGCATGGGATGAACGCCGCACCGCCTACCGTACGCCTGTCGTCGCTAAGCGATCCGCGGCGGAATAAGTGCGAGGGCGCGTCCGTCCCCGACCACGGCGCTAACCGACGCGCCAGGCGCTTGCTCGGACTTTGAGAATGCACCGGCACGCACGATGCGCCGCGTGCCCCTTTGCAGCTGTGCGATGCACGACAGCGACCCACAGCTCCGCGAGTGACGGACACGAACTCGTGTCCGGCTAGATGCAAGAGATGGGTTGCGGATCGTCGAGCGATCTATTTAATATCCGGAACGAACCGGATCGTTATTTGCGATCTTCTTTTGCATCTGAGGAAGTAAGATCATGGCCAGAACATTTGTCCTCCGCCTGCCGGCTTTCGCGGCATTTGCAGTTCTGAGTGTCGGATCGACCGTTGTTTCCGCTCAGACCTTGCCTCAACTGCCCGATCAGGGCGGCGCCAGCGTACGTGAGATCCTGGGCCGGGCAGAGGCAGAGTCGAGGCGCCGAACGGTTGGCGACGTGCTTGGCGGAATTGCCGGCATTTCCCGCGCCGAGGCGCAGACAGCTCCGTCGGCCCCCGCTTCCGGCGGGCCCGTCGCGGCCAACGGGGGCCGGCCGGCACCACCAAACCCAATCGCCATCGCGCAAGGCGCGCCGGCAGCGCAATCGCCCGTCTCGATCACCACAGCCCAGGCCAACGTCGGCAGCCGGCCAGCTGCACCGGTTGCGTCGCCGTCTGCATCCTCTGCGGGCGGTGCGGGCACCCCCGCTGACCCGACAATGATCGTCACTGTTCCAGAAAATTCCCCCACGCCGTCATCCGCCGGCGCGCCTGTGGCCGCGAATGGGCGGACTGAGGGTGCAGCCGTGGTCACATCGGCCCCTGATAGTGCGCCGACAAATGTTGCACCGACCGCATCAGCACCTGTCGTGGCGGCGGGCCGAGCCCCAGTCGTCGTCGCCGAGGGTGGGTCGCGGCACACGGTGCTCCAGTCTCACCGCTCATATGGTCATGTGTCCGGTCGGGATTGGTGTCCGCCCGGGCGCTGGTAAGACTGATGCCGTCGCCGGGCTCTGTCCTGGTGCCGCGTGGCAGCTGCAGGAAAATGCAGCGACTGCCACTGCGGTTGGGGCCTGGTTGGCGGCAACTTCGCGGTAAGCGCCGAACGCAGTTGTTCCTCAGGGGAAGCCAAAGTTAGCGCTTTGGCTGGCCGTTTGTTGCGGCGCAGCCCTGCGACAGCTAGACTTTGCAACGTTGCTCATTGGAAGTCCGAGGATGCTCGTCATGAACGTCAGAACGATGGTGACCGCAGCAACGCTGGCGCTTGTTGCGTGCGCACCTTTGGCGGCTCAAACGAGCCAGGACGGGCAGAGCGTCCGGGATATCTTGAACCGCGCTCAATCACAGTCCGATCGCAAGGCGGTCGAGGATCTGATCGGCAAGCTCCGTGGCGTGGCCCCTGCCCAGCCGCCGTCTCCCGGTCAGCCCGCGCTCCCCGTCGCAACGACAACGCAAGCCCCGTCGCCGGTCGCATCGCCAGCTATTGCTCCGCCGTCGGTCGCCACGACGGACCAACCCGCAGCTGCGACAGCGGCTCCGCCGATCGCAGCGCCGGCATCGCCAGAGCCGCCAACTTCGGCCGCTGCCGCGAGTGCGCAGCCGGCACCAGCTTCGCTCGAGGCTCCTGCCACCGCAGCCGTCCCGACCGTAGTTGCCCCTGCCACCAGCCCGGCTGGTGTCGGAGCGGCCCCTGCCTTCGGCAGCGCGTCCTCTGGCGCATCGAGTGGTCCGAGTGCCGCCAGTGCTGCCACGACCGCTCCAGCGACGACCACCGTCATCGTAGCTCCTGCCAGTCAGCCCGCCGCCTCTGAGACGGTTCAGACGCCGAGCCAGCTGCCGGCTGGGCCTGTCGTCGCGCCGGGGACACCCAGACCGACTCCCGTTGCTGCGACGCCGGCGGCCTCGGATACTGCTCGAGTCGGTGCGCCGATCGGACCGCAGGGAGCCTTCCCGACGCCGATCGGCCCGTCTGACGCCGAAATGGTGCGCGCCCCGCAAATCGCGCGTGAGATGGGGCTGCCGTCGGTCGATATCGAGGTGCTTTTTGATTATGATTCGAACGAGATAACGCCTGCGGCGGCAGAGGGGTTGATGTCCCTGGGACGAGCGCTGGCCGACCCTCGTCTTGCCGGGCAGCGCTTCGTCATCGCCGGGCACACCGACGCAAGGGGCGCGCGGTCCTACAACGTCGCATTATCGGATCGGCGAGCACACTCGGTGCGTGCTTTTCTCATCGAGCACTTCAAGCTGGCACCGGATACTCTTGTTGCAAGGGGGTTTGGCGAGGCTCAGCTCAAGAACCCCCGCAATCCGCAGGGACCGGAGAACCGGCGCGTGCAGGTTATCAACTGGTCCGCTCAGACTGCGGAGCCTAGGCGTCGCTGACGTAAATTCGGCTCGATCGAGATCGCAGGGGCAGTTTCATTTAGGATGCTAGCCCCAAATTGAGCTAATCAAGTAAGAGGGAAAGCCCTCGAGATTTTCTGAGCGGGATTGGGCGTGGTCATGAACGACTCCGAGCAGCATAGGCCGCCGGGCTCAGACGCCCAGTTGCGCTACCCGCTGCCCACGGGGACGCGGGTCGACCACTACGTGATCCGTGAGGTTCTGGGGGCCGGCGGATTTGGCATCACCTACCTCGCCGAGCACGAAGGCCTAGGCAAGCAGTACGCCATCAAGGAGTATTTCCCGCACGCTTTCAGCTATCGAAGTGGGCGCACAGTGCTGCCCAGCTCGTCGGGTGACGGCACGTACAAGTGGGGACTCGAGCGCTTCGTAACCGAAGCCCGTGCCCTGGCAAAATTCAAGCACCCCGCGATCGTCGATGTGACCAGCATCTTCGAGGCCAACGGCACGGCCTACATCGTCCTCGCCTACGAATCTGGCCTTGACATGGCGCAGTGGCTGAAGCAACTCGGCCGTCCACCCTCGCAAGAGGAGCTGGACCGCTTGCTGATGCCGCTCCTGAGCGCGCTGTCGGAAGTGCATCGCCACAACATGATGCATCGCGATATTTCGCCGGACAATCTGCTGATCCGAGATGATGGCCAGCCCGTCCTGATCGACTTCGGCTCCGCGCGCGAATCCATCCGTGGTCGGGCCCGGGCACTCTCCGCCATCGTCAAGCATGGCTACTCTCCGCCAGAGCAGTACACGTCGAAGCCTGAACTCCAGGGGGCCTGGACGGATATCTACGCTCTCTCGGCGACCCTGTACCGAGCCATCAGCGGCCGGCTCCCACCGGATGCCACCGAGCGTTTTGTTCGCGACGACGTCCAGCCTTTGGCGCGACTTGCTCGCGCGGCTTATCGGAAGGGTTTTCTCGATGCCATAGATCGCGGCTTGCGCATGAAGGTCGAGGAGCGTCCTCAGTCGATCGTAGAGTGGCGGGAACTCCTTTTTCAATCTGAGCCCCTCCGCCAGCCGGTCCGTCAGCCGGAGCGATCGGGGAACGAAGCCGCGGACGCACCTGTCGCCGCCGGCAGTCGTCGCGCGCCAGTGGCGCCCGACCAGGCTGGCTCGCGTGCTGCCCAACAGGCGCCGGCGTCGCGCCCGACGCCAGCCGCGAGCGCCCCTGCCAGATCACAGCGCGCCGTGTCCGCTGTTCAAAACTCGATCCGCCCCTCTCTACAAGGATTGGAAGGTGAGGGTGCGTCCGCGTCTCGCCGGGTGAGCGGCGGCAGCTCGATCCCCAAAAGCGAGCGCCCCGACTTGAGCTGGCTCGATCAGACGGACGACGCGGTTCTAGCCGACGAAACTGCGCCGCCAGCGGCCAGCAATGTCGGTCAAAGCATCACGTATGCGATCCTCGGTCTTTTGGGCGGTGCTGTTCTGGGCGGGATGTTGGCTATCGTGCTGGCGAGCATCGTGTCGACCGAATGCTTCGCGGACCATTGCATTTTGCGCTATCTCGCGGTCTGCTGCTCGATCGGTGCAGCTGTCGGTATTTTCGTGGGCATTCGATTAGCTCGGCAAACCCCGCAAGCGGAAGCTCCGCCTCCGGTTGGCCGCTGATTGATCACATGCCCACAATTCGAAGTTCCGCGCAGAAGCTCCGAGCCTCGACATCTCGATCCGGCGCAGAGTCGTGACGCCTTACGCTTCCTTGAAGCCATAGGCCGGCTCACCCTGCTCGTTGTCGTAATACTTGGACGGCAGAACTTGCCGGTCGTCGTGAGTTTGATCCGGTCGCCTTTCTCGTTCGGTTGGCGCTTCATCGGCATGTCAAAATCGCTCGCAGGCATAATTCCGTCGCCGAACTCCCCCTCGATCAGTGCATTCCAGGCCGAACCATTCACCAGCACCAACTCGTAAAGGCGATAAATCGACGGATCGGTTGGCGGCATCGACGTTCCACCGCCACGCATAAGCACTTCGTTCAGCATTCCTCCTCAGCCCCAGCAAGCTCGCGGGAGCGCGTGACGAAGAACATCAGCAGGTGATTGCGAAGCGGATAGTCGTTGGGGTGCTTGTGAAGCTCCGTGTGCTCCCGTGTCTCCGGCAGCGTGTTCTCGACGATTTCCGCGATAGCGAGAGGCAACCCCGAGTTCGACATTTCGCGCAGCCGTCAGCCAAGGCACCAATCCGTGCTGTCGCCGTTTTGGGCAACGCCGCACGAGTTTCCACACCTTGCGTCCATTGCAGTCCGCGCCAGCGCACGCCTAGTCTGGAGATCCATTGACACGACTTGGCCAACGTCATGACAGGAGTGCTTGAAATGCCCGATCCGCTTGCAGATCAGATCGAGAAACAGGTGCTGACCTGGTCGGCGGTCGCCTTGCCGAACGAAGCTGCCGGCGCCATGGCGGCTCAGCTTGCGTCTGTCATCGAAGGTTTCGAGGCTCTGCGCGGAACCCTTGTCTTTGAGGATGAGCCGTCGAGCTTCGAGGCGGCTCTCCAAGCGACGAAGGAGTAAAGCCATGCAACGCACCGCCACAGCCAAACCGCTGCATCTCTCTCTTGTTGAAGCGGCAGAGGCCATTCGCAAAGGTGAACTCACCTCTGTTGCGTTGACCGAGGCCAGCATCGCCGCATTCAAGACCAAAGACGCTCCGGTGAACTCTCTGATCAGCCTCGACGCCGAAGCCGCGCTCGAGGCTGCCGAAGGGCTCGACCGGCTGCGCAACGCCGGCCGTCTGCTGGGACCCCTGCACGGGGTCCCGCTCGCCCACAAGGATATGTACTACCGTGCCGGAAAGACCTGCACTGCCGGCTCCAAGATCCGCGCCAACTTCGTCCCGACATATACGTCGACGGCCGTCGCACGCCTCGAGGCTGCAGGTGCCGTCACGGTGGCGTCGCTCAATATGGCCGAGTTTGCCCAGAATCCGACCGGTCACAACGCGCACTTCGGCGATTGCCATAATCCGTGGGGGCTCGACTATTGCCCCGGCGGATCGTCGTCTGGCTCGGGTGCCGCCGTGGCCGCCCGCTTTACATATGGTGCGCTAGGCTCCGACACGGGTGGCTCGATCCGTCTGCCGGCGGCTATGTGCGGCGTGAGCGGGATCAAGCCGACGCAAACCCGGGTCTCGCGCTACGGCGCCATGCCGCTCTCGTTCTCGGCAGACAACGTCGGCCCGCTCGCGCGCACGGCTCGCGATTGCGCCCGCCTCCTCGGTGCGATCGCGGGCCACGATCCGAGTGATCCTACGTCGGCGCGCGAGCCGGTCCCCGACTACGAGAAGGCGCTCGATGGCAAAATCAAAGGCCTTCGTGTTGGCGTTCCGACGACCTACTTCTTCGACGATGCCGACAGCGAGATCGTGGCGGCCATTCACAACGCCGCAGCCGTTCTGCGAGAGGCTGGTGCGGAGGTCGTCGACGTGGCGCTTCCCCATATGGCGGCCGTCTCGACCTACGGGTCGATCGTGTCGCGCTCCGAGGCGGGTGCCATTCATGGCCAATGGATGCGCGAGCGGGCCGGCGACTACGCGGTCCACCTTTCGGCGCGCATCTATGGCGGCTTGGCGATCCCGGCAGCGTACTACGTGGAAGCACTGTCCCGACGCGGACCGATCCTGAAGGCGTTCGCGGCTGAGGTCTTCAGCAAAGTGGATGTGTTCATCGCTCCCGGGCTACGGAAAGCCGTCCCGACGCTGCGCGAGACCGATATCGACCGATCGGGTCCGAGTGCCATCGACGCCTTCAACGCCGTCTCCAGCAATACGCGACCAATCAACTATCTCGGGCTACCGTCGATCAGCGTGCCCTGCGGCTTCGATCGCAACGGCTTGCCGATTGGCCTCATGATCCAGGGCCGACCATTTGCGGAAGCTCGGGTCCTCAAGGTTGCCGACGCCTACCAGAGGCTAACGGATTGGCATGATCGCACGCCGCCGACGGTTGCCTGATCGTGGGCTTGTCGCGCTCTTATGGGTGCGGTTCCAGCCTGGACGCGTCGCGCCGCTGCCTACCAATGGACCGTTTTCAGTGGTGGGCCGAACGCGTCGCGTGCTGATCGGTTTTGGTTGAGGCAACTGTGGTGCAACGCGTCAATGCCTGCCCATCGGATTTGATTGAGGTAATGAGGTGGGCATTCCTGAAAAGCTGGATCAGGCGGGGCCCGGCGCGCAGGGTGAACCATACAAGTACGATCACTGCAGTGAGCACCGCGGCCTGGTCGACCGGTGGCGTCACCCCGAGGGCCAGCGGGGCAGCGAGAAGAACGAACGTGAACAGCCTGACCACGTTGGCCGGCACCTCGAGCGGCCAGTCGCGTTTGGTGACGCGATAGAGGAAGTAGAGGAACCAGCGTGAAAGGGCGTGTGCCGCCAACGCGATCGCACCGAAGCTGGTGACCGGCACAACGACCAGAAGTGAGCCGGCGCGTGCCAGCTGAAGAAGGCCGTAAAGCCAGATGCGAGAACTCTTATCGACCCTGTTGTAAAGCAGGTAGACGGCATAAGTGCCGACCAGCGCCGCCGTCCATGCCGCGAAACCAGTGAGCCAAGGCGTGAGTTCGCGCTCGAGCACCGCAACTCCGGCAGCGCCGAGTCCCAGTGCCCATATCCATGCCTGTGAAAACGACGTTGCGACCGGTTCGCGATGATATTCCGCCGTCAGAGTGGGATTGGCCTCGTAGCGCTCGCCCATGCGGTCGTTGTCAACGTAGCCAAGCTCGTAGATGGTCCAGAAAGACAAGATCAGGAGTAAAAGGCCGATGGCATGCGATAGCGGCGCCGCCGCGATGACGATCGATGCGATCACCCAAACCATGTAGTCGTCACCTAGGATCGCGCGCTGTACGAAGCCCAATCCCGGCCGCTTGATGCGATGTGTGTACTCCAGGGGCAGGTACGTCCCGCGCTGTGCCGGAACGAAACGCGCTGCGGGCCACTTGACCAATAATGGGCGCGCGCATGAATCAAGGATGTCCTGGTCGTCGACCGAATCGGTCAGGACTGCGGAGCGTTGCACCGCATCCTCGCCAATCGCGGTGCTTACGAGGGCCAGCTTCCCTGCGTTGCGATCCCGGAAGCTCCCCATCTTGCAGGCGACGAGACGATGCTCGCCGAGGCCCATGGCTTTGAGCAACGGCTTGACCACCGGCTCGAAGCCTAGAGTCGCGATAACGGCGTCCCTTCGGCTCTCGAGCAACTGGCGGATCGGTTGATTGATCTCTGCTGCGCCGAGTTGCTGTGCGCGTTCGTGCCAGCGGCTAGCTGCGAAGGGAAACATGGATGCGACGCGGATACGCCAAGCATCCCGTGTCTTGACGCCGCCAAGCAAACACCATGGCCGTAACACCTCGAGCACGGCAAACACAAGGCGCCCCAAAAGACCGGGAGCCGCAGCGTCGATGAAGTCCTCTGTGCTGTTCCTCAGATAGAGCGTCTCGTCAAAGTCGACGATGACGGGCCCGGCATGATCCTGCACCAACCGCAGTGTGTCTGGTGTCGGCGTGACGTCGGGCGTCTCGGTCACGCTCGAGATATCCCCGGGGAGAGGGGCTGAACCGACGACACTCATGGAGTCAGCTTTTAAGATGCTCGACAACGTCATCTCACCTTACTTGGAATGTCCTGCAAAACATCGCCGCGGATGATACCAACGCGCGAGCGTCAGCGAGAGAAGCGGCGCACGAGATCGTTAATCACCTTGGCCCTTGACCATGGCCTTTGGCATTGATGCCGGTTCCAACAGCCAGCCGAACAACCAAAAAAAGCAATTCGCGTGCCAAGTTATGGCAGCAAGACCCAGTCCGGAGAAGGCGCTACTTCTTGCAAATTTCTTTCTCTGCTTGTAAAGAAAACGCCTGAATTTGCGATTAGTATACCTACTAACGCAATTCTACTGAAGAGGGGCGCCCCGATAGCTCAGGGAGCTGTTCATCTGTACGGCAGCTTTGGATCACGATGTCGTGACGATCGGGAACTGGTAGCTCATCCGTCTTGCAGGAACATCGCTTGTCACTGTTCACCCGCAGACGATGGCGCCTCTGACAAGTTGACATGCGCACCTGCTATCGTCGCCGAATTTATCGACAACAAAGTGATCAACCTTATGTCAAGTCTTATCCCTGACGATCTCCACAACTTCGCCACAGCGCTCCCATCCCGTTACAAAGCCGTGCTACATTTTCTTTGCGACTCGACAGGCGAGACTCTTCGGACTCAACAGGTCAGCCCAGCATGAACGATAAGCAGCTCAGCGAACTCAGCCTCCTCGAACTGCAAGACCTTCACGCCACACTTCACATCGCCATTCGCAAGGCAATCCGCGAGCAACAAGAGGCCATGGCCACACGGCAACAACCCGATAAACCCAGTGCCGAGCCTAATCGTTCTATAGATCTCGCGCGCGAGCGGGACGCCTGGCTGGCTCGTCGGCGCAATGGGATCCCTGCCTGATATCTATGCGCGCTAGAATGGTCGGGTAAAATCCCACTTTTGAATTTCCGCGGCCATTTCGAAATCTCGCAGATCCGTTCTGCGCATGCGATAAATGCGTATGTGACGATGCAGTCGTTACTGGTTGCGCTGGGCCTTCCAGCTCATGCCTGCGAGCTGGCGCCCTGCTTTGGGTCGCACCCGCAGATCCGGGCATCCAGCGGCGGTGGCTTGCAGGGGAAGACGCGTTTGCCGCGGTTGCCAGTTCGATCTTTCGGACGAGGCGATCAGCGTTCCTCGGCCGCGCGCGCTTTAAGCAGCGCCCTTGCCTCGACCGTCCGCTCGATGTGCACGATTACGGCTTCCGCCAGCGAGACACCAGTCAGCCGCTCGAACTGGGAGAGCGAGACGTTGGCCGTCATGTCGATGACCAGCGGACCCGCGCGCGAGAGCGTGACGTCGACCGCTGCAAGGCCGAGCCCGACGGTGCGTGCTGCCTTCTCGGCGAGCTTGCGGCCGGCGGCAAGCTGGCTGCTCGTGTATTCGGTTGTTTGCCACTCCGGGCTCTGGTCGAGCGCCGTGACGGCGGCCCGCTCGATGGCGCCGAGCGCCCGCCCGCCGACCACCGCGAAGCGTAGAACCGGTCCCGCGCCGAGGGCGCCGAGGCTATCGGCCAGGACATGCTCGACGCCGCCGGCCGCTCTCGACATATCCTTAGGGTTGACCGCCACCTCCGGTACCGCGATTCCGGCGCCCGCGAGCAGTTGGCGCAAAACGATCGCATCGCCGGCTTTCGCCAGCGCATCTGCCTGATTCAGGGCCAGCGTGCCGAGGATCTCCATCTGGCGCACGATAGCGAGCGAGAAGTGGCTCGGCGATTTGCCGGCGCGAAAGATCACGGCGTCGATCGGCTCGAGCGGCAGCCCGTTGACCAGGATCGCCGGCTCTGCCGCCGCTATGTAGAGCGAGAGCCGTCGGCGGTCGATGATCGGCATGGCATGGCCACGCTGCTCGGCGAGGCGCACGAGGCGCCTATTCGAGGCATTCTCCGGCCGCCGCGACAGAAGCGCTATGGTGAGGGCCCGCTTGACCGGCTCGCTGCGCACTGCCGACCCGTAAGCGCGGTAATTGAGCTGCGGCTGTCGGAACGAGGTGGCGGGATCGACGAACATGTCGTCCTTCACCGCCTGGCGGCCGAGCAGCATGCGGTAGGCCATGGTGTTGCGGTTGGCGAGCGTGATGTCGATCGGCCACTCGCGTTCGCCCATGCGCGCCAGGGTGCGGATCACGTAGCGCCGCTCGGTTTCGCCGTTTGAGCTCGTAACCTCGCGCTGGTCGATGACATCGGCAAGGCACGTCACCTCGACGTCGTCCCGGCCAGGAATGGGGCGAACGACGAAGCGAACCCGTGGGAGCTCGGGCGTGCCGATCTCCTCCACCGCGCTTGCGGCAATGGCAGACGTGCGGGCTCCCGTGTCGATCTTTGCCTTGATGGCGGGCAGCCCGAGGTCCGGCAAGGCCAGCCACTCCTCCCAGCCCAGCACGAATGGGTCTTGCACGACCGGACAAGCTCCTTGGCGAGATATGCGACTCGGGACGCCGCTGAAAACAGTTATCGCACGCGCGCAGGGGCCGCAACGCGAAGCCGCCGCGAAGGTTGGGCAATGCGAGGCGGGCGACACGGTTCCAGCCACGACTTGCGCGGGCAGTGAGATGCGCGAAGTCGATCACGAGCCCGCGAGGCGGCATGCTTTTCGCCACTGGGACGTGCTATCGGAGCCGTTCTGTCCGACCGCTGAGCGAGTAAGGTAACGACATGCACTTGGGACGCCGTATCGCCGTCGTCATTCCTGCACTCAACGAGGAGCGGGCGATTGGCCGTGTCCTGGCGGACCTGCCGCCACTCGTGGACTTGACGGTCGTTTCCGACAATGGCTCTACCGATCGGACCGCCGATGTGGCCCGGGCGCATGGCGCCATTGTCGTCGCTGAGCCCGAGCGTGGCTATGGTGCCGCTTGCCTGGCGGCGCTGCGTCATGTGGGCGATGCCGACATCGTCGTCTTCATGGACGGCGACTACTCCGACCATGCCGCGGAAATGGCTTCGCTTGTGCAGCCGATCGCGTCGGGCGACGCGGACATGGTGATCGGCTCGCGGGTTCTTGGCGCGCGCGAGGCAGGCTCTCTGACCCCACAGCAACGCTTTGGCAACTGGCTCGCGACCTGCCTCATTCGCCTGATCTGGGGGGTGAGCTATACTGATCTCGGCCCCTACCGGGCGATCTCCGCGAAGGCACTGCGGCAGCTCGGCATGACGGACCGAAACTACGGTTGGACGGTCGAGATGCAGATCCGCGCGGCCGTCGCGGGTCTTCGGGTCCGCGAGGTGCCCGTCAGCTATCGCCGCCGCATCGGCCAGTCGAAGGTGTCTGGCACCATCAAAGGCACCGTCATGGCCGGAATCAAGATTCTGTCGGTCATCGGACGCTTCGCGTTTCGGTCGCGATCACCGTCGCGGGCGAGCCCGAAGCCCACCGCCTAGACCATCATGTCCGCTGAGAGCTGGGGATAGGGGGACCGATGAGGTGACCCGCCCCGACGTGTCGACTAAGGCGCGTGAGCGCAACGGGGATT